>JAKSTF010000030.1 GCA_024402715.1 Alphaproteobacteria bacterium | reverse complement strand
AAATCTGCATTTTGTAAGTGGTTGTGGATGAAAAAATTTATTAATTTTATGTAAAAATATATTTTGAAAAAATTGATTTAACGTAAAAATAAAATTTTATGAAAAACAAAAGTTGTAAAAAAATTTTTTTATGTGCCTGAAAATTCACTTTATGCTTTACTAAAAATGTCATTTCATATAAAATGTAAATCAAGAACAAAATAGTTTTGTTCTAAGCAAAATAAATATGAAAGGAGAGAAAGAATGGCTTTTTCATTCTTAAGATCTGCATCTAAGAAAACTGTTGCAGAAAAACCAGCTGCAAAGAAAGCTGCTGTGAAACCAGCCGCAAAAAAAATTGCAGAAAAACCAGTTGCAAAGAAAGCCGCTGTAAAACCAGCTGCAAAGAAAGTTGCAGAAAAACCAGTTGCAAAGAAAGCCGCTGTAAAACCGGCTGCAAAGAAAGTTGCAGAAAAACCAGTTGCAAAGAAAGCCGCTGTAAAACCAGCTGCAAAGAAAGTTGCGGTAAAACCGGCCGCAAAGAAAGCCGCTGTAAAACCAGCTGCAAAAAAGACAGTTGTAAAAACAGCAGCGAAGAAAGTTGTTAAAAAGAAATAATTGCGTATACGTTTTTTACATTAAACAAAGGCGTTCATCTAAGAACGCCTTTGTTTTGTTATGTATTTATATCAAAAATTAAATTTGATCACGTGATCTGATGTAATTGCGTAATTTTTCCAATAATTCGGTCCCTTGGATGCCAAACATTGGTAAATATGTTTCGAATTCAGGCATATCTGCCTGAATTTCGGCCCGGATTCTTTCGGATAGTGGTTGTTCCAGCATGGTGGTGGCATTGGCCCACAAACTGTATGCACGGTATGTTTTTGTAACGATTGCCCATTTTTGAACCAAATCTGGATATTCCGATAATGCGGTGCGAACGGCGGTGGACCATTTTGTGCCAAATTTTTTTACCGAATTTAATTGTAATATTGCATTTAAACCAGACTGATCGGGGGTGAATGAATTAATGGCATTTGCCAATTCATTTATTTCTGTTGGTGTTAATGATGTTGTTATGGTATTTTCCATCATCATGCCGCCGTATGGCAATAATTCACGTTCAATTCCGTTCATTGGTGTTTTACCACTGCGTAAATTTTCAATGTGGCGAATTAATATTTTACCGGTTGGTAACGATTGTAATTCTTGGATTACATCGGGCGTTGCTTCGGTAATAAATACCTGATTAACCGCAGACCAACCACCCGTGATAACATGTTCTTGGCGATATAGATTTATCAATTTTTGTGCAATAACACTGGCCTTGGCTTGCATGTTAAAAATCCCCCCGTTTGGTAATGTGTTATTCGGTAACAATCATAATAACTTTGTGCATTGTTTTTCCGATTAATTTTTCTTCGGGTGAAGATATTTGTCCATATATTTTACCCTTAGAATCTTGGCGAACACTGACAATCTGGGCGGTAGCGGTATCGTCAATACTCATTTTTGAGAAATCTGTATCAATGCATACAGCCAAATCACCGACTGTTGGTTCGGTTAATGCGTCAACAAAAATATATGATTTTGCAGGTATAAAACCACCTAAACGTTTTGAATTTGGAATAACGGCATATACCCCTTGACGACCCTCTAATGTCATTGGGGCAGCAATCATCGTTTCGTCTGTTTTTTTAAATGATATTGCACGTCCATCCGGTGTACCGAATACAGGTACTAATTTGCGGCGTGCACTGTCATACAATTTTGCACCGTACAGGTTTCCTTTCATATCAATACCTGCAACGGGGTTGCCTGGTTCCAAGACAGATTTAACGCGTTCTTTAACTTTGTTTATTTGTTTGTTTAACTCGCCAGATTTATACAGTGTTGCGATTTTATCAAACATGGTTTCAACACTCATTGCAAATGATTGGGCCAATGGTTCAATTTCATTTTGATATATTTCACGTTGACCAACCTCTATTTTATGATAAACAGATAATGTCATTCCAGAATCTTTGGCCGCACGTGCGATTGTTTTTCCAGATAATTGGCGGATTTTACGCAGACCGCTGCCGAATATTTTTAAACCACTGTCTTCGTTATCTGTTAAACGGCGTTTTATTTCACTTTGCCATTGATCGGCAACATCATCTGTATCCTTGATAAATATATCAGATAATTTGCAGCCTAATATGTTGCAAATACTTAAAATCTGTTTTTGATTCAGACGACGCACACCCTTTTCGATTTTTGAAACCGCAGATAATGATAAACCTGTGCGGCGGGCTAATTCTGTCATTTTCATCCCAGCAGCTAAACGTATATTGCGTATATTATTTGGAAAAATGATTTCTTCTTGTGCCATTATAAAGTCCCTCTTGCAAATGTTTTAATCTTGACAAAATACTAGTCAATTTTTTTTGATTTGGCAAGGAAAAATAATTTGTTTATAATAAATAGGATAATTCCCCGGTTTGGTGCCGGGGAATTTTTACATGTCGTCTGGGATGTCCGCATCATTTAATATTTCTGGACCATATCCAACGTCTGTCATTTGCGGTGATTGTTGTTGTGGTTGATTGTCAAATGAATAATCGTTGGCACCACGGGCTTCGATTTCATCTAAATTATCGAATAAACTATAATCACCAAAGAATGCTGTGCGAACGGTTTCTGGACGTCCATGGCGGTTTTTACCGATTATAATATCGGCTTTGCCGCGGGCACGTTCCATACGTTTTTGCCATGAATCTTGGATTTTATCATTGGTATTGCCCGAAATTCGTTGTGATGGATCACGATTTTCTAAATAGTATTCTTCACGATATGTAAACATTACAATATCTGCGTCTTGTTCAATAGATCCAGATTCACGCAAGTCCGCCAATTGTGGTCGTTTGTCATCACGTTGTTCAACACTACGTGATAATTGGGATAGGGCGATAACCGGGACATCTAATTCTTTGGCCAACATTTTCAATCCACGTGTTATTTCAGAAATTTCTTGAACACGGTTATCACTGCGTTTACCACCAGGTGACGTCATTAACTGTAAATAGTCAATAACAATCAATGCTAATCCACCGCTTTTACGGGCCAATCTGCGGGCTCGTGTGCGTAACATTGGAACAGACATACCGGGTGTGTCATCAATATATAATGGAACCCGACTGATGGCATCGGAATACTGTGACATTTTTAAAAAATCTTCATCACTTAAATTACCTTCGCGCATGGCAGATGCAGGAACTTTTGATTGTGATGATAAAACACGGGCAGCTAATTGTGATGATGACATTTCTAAACTGAAAAATGCGACGGCACCCTTGTATTTTTCATTAGCACGACCATATAAAATAGCATTTGCTGCATTAAATGCGATATTCATTGCCAATGTTGTTTTTCCCATGGCAGGACGGCCAGCGATAATAATTAAATCACTGTGATGTAAGCCACTGATTGATTGATCTAATGCGGTTAATCCTGTGGTTAAACCAGATAATTTACCGTCGGCCTTGTATGCGATTTCTGCTTCTTTTAAGGCCTCTTGTAATGCGGATGCAATTGGGGTTACGTCGCGTCCAGTTGTTCCTGTTGCCGCCATTTCGAATAATTTTTGTTCCGCAACTTCGATTTGTGTGGATACTGGATTATCAATATCTTCGATGTATGCATGATCTGTTATAGAATGCCCCAAATCGATTAATTCACGACGCATTGCGTTTTCATATACAATGCGTCCATATTGTTCAACATTAACAACGGTTGCACCGGCACTGGCCAATTGACTTAAATAATCAACACCACCAACGGTTTCTAATTCCCCCTGTTGTTCCAGATAATTTTTTGCGGTAATTATATCAAATGGGATGCCAGATGCGAATTGTCGCATGGCCAGTTTATATATTGCCTGATGCGCTGGATGGGAAAAATGTTCGGCACGTAAAAATTCCGAAATGTGTTCTAATGCGCGGTTGTTCATTAAAATTGCCGCTAATACAGCCTGTTCTGCTTCTAAATTTGTGGGTAAACTTTTCGGTGTAAAATCCATGCTCATACGATTTCTCCTTGTTGATTGAATTATGTATGAAAAATTGTCTAAGTCAACGCCACAGCAATAAAAAATTTTTACGGTTGATCTTAGTTAAAAATTTATAGATATTTCGTAAAATATGTATCTAGATATGGATAATACAGAAAAACTGACGTTAGATTAATGGAATTAATGTTTTATCGGCTTAGGAATAAACTGCGATTGTGTAATAAAAATTCACGGTTGTTGCTGGCTTTTAAAAAATTTCGCAAGAATTTTTTTGCGTTTTTTATTAGAAAGTATTCCATTGTTTGAGAGTTTTCTATTTGTAGTTTGTTTTTCATTAAATCTGCCAATGAAAATGTATTAGGTCCACCGCAATTATCAACGTTAAATTTTATTTCGATTAAATAATATGGAATATTCTTATGAATGAATTTTATTCGTTTAATCTGCTCTTCTTTTTCCATGTATGGAAAACATCCCACAGAAGTTAATGCACTTAATGATTTATTTTGTGCCATGTTTTTGGCTTCTTGCCACGATATAACCTTTGGAATTGTGCCACTAATTTGTTGTGAAACCCGGACATAAATATCTGTTATCCTTGAATTTGTATCTATTATATATGCATCGTTAATATTGTATATATCTTGAAATATTGCAGCCAATGGGGAAAAACCACAGCCCAAATCAACAAAAGAAAAATTATTTTGTGAAATGTTATATTTATCCAATAAAAATTCGTAACACATTCTAAAGCGTAATGCGTAAAGTAATGATTGGGAATGGACATCTGGTGCGTATCCGACACACATTTCTGTGAAGTTTTTATATTTTTCGATGCCATTTATAATTTTTTTGCCTATTTCCCCAATATTATTGCCGTATTCGGATTTTAAAATATGGATAGTACACTCATTTCGTTCGTTAATATAATCTATTATATCGGGATTTATCTTTGGCAATGTTTTTTTATAGTATTTTAATCCCGCTTCACTAAAAAGACTGCAGGTTGCAGCAAGTCCCATATCACCAAAATCTGTTTTATTTTTTGTTATCATTTGTTGCTTTTGTGTAACACAAAAAATATCGTGTGTCAATTTTATTTTTTTTATTGGATCTTGCAATGCAGGCCATTAGTAGATAATTTGTAATGTGTTTTTCAAACAGTTTTTTTGATAATCATTCCCATTCCATAGAATTTTGTTTGATATATTCTGGTTGGGATTTGATTATAAATTTTTCAAAAACGTTCATACCATCACCAACACCATAATACAGCTTTTGATTATTAAATTGACAAACTGTTTCTACATAGGCGCAATTTCGACCATTGTTGGAAATTGGTTTATTGATTATTTCATAAAAACGTTTTAGGTTGTTTGCATTTATAAATTGAATTCTTGGAATGTATATTTCCTGATTTGTTCGCAGTGGATTGGTTGGGTCATATATGTATTGTTCAGTATTTTGTTTTAATATTATAAAGCTGTGTGGTTCGCCAAATTCTTGACCATCGGATTGTAAGATTTCACCGCTGAAAAATTTTGTATCAAAATTTTGTTGTTGTAAATATATCTGTGTCAATATGGCAATTTCTGCACATTGACATATCCCTGCGGATACAGCATCTGATAGATATACAGTTTTATTCGGATTATAAAATTTTTTTCGTGTATCTGTATTACTGGTTATGTTTGGATACATTTTACGTAACACATTATCAAACGCATAAAGGTGGGCGAATGTTTCAAACTTAAAATTTATTTGTCTATTATCTAACCATTTCTTCATAGATTGATTATGTTGTAGGTTTACTGCGTTTTTTCTTACTGTGTCAAAGAATTTGCCGAATTTATCAAAATCGACGGTTATGAATAAATCATATTGCCCTGGAAATGAACCACCAATTGGTATTTTGTCCCCAGGCTTTATATCGGCAGCACAACAAGCAGTTTCTTGGATCCTTTCAAAATTCATGTTTGTATTCCCTATGGTTGATATTATACTATAATTAAATAAAAAACGTAAAAAAATTATCTGGTTATCAATGGTGGGTTACAGTAAGATGGAACAAAAGGCAAAAAATGAAGCATACAGATGAATATATTGTTGCAACAGTTCGCAAAATATTGGATGTGTTGCACGATACGAAAACTGGTTTTAATGCATTTCGTAATGAATTAAAAAAGCAACATCTGAAAAGAAATGAATACGAAAAACGTATTATTGATAAACAGTATGAATTGGGGGAAAAATACGGATTAACGCACGAAAACAGTATTAATGAAGTAAAATTTCGTTTGACTGGTAAAGATGTGATGGCGTCTGGACTGTATGTGTCTTGTGGTCAGGCAGCAAAGGCTTTTTGTTATGTAAATTCACAATTGCCAAAAGAACAGCAATTGAATTTGAAAGTTTTATTTAGTACAGATACAGATCATTTGATAGATGCCATGGCTGGCCATACTTTGCCATGTGTAAAATTATCAGATGGTAAATGGCATGCCATAGAACCGCAAATTAAACCAGAAAAAGAATATCCAGGTTTTCAATTTGTGTGTGATAATGTACAGGTTGGTGATGATATATGGCATCAATTGTCGGTAATTAAGGCCCAAGGCAGACCGTATAAAATAACAAAAATTGTAACGCCTCAAGAACATGAAAATGTATATTCTGATTTTGGCAATTTTTTGGATGTGTCTATGGTGCATACAGGGAAAATGAAATTTATATGTTCGGCTTTGAAGATAGCTTTACAAAATCATAAAAAAAGCAATAATGGGAAAAAGCAAATTTATGATATTTGCAAGGCTTTGAACTGTGATTTGTCATCTGTAAAAGTTTTAGCATTTATTAAAAATGAAAAAATTTCATATAAAATTGCCATAGAGTTGGATGGAATTTTTTATTATGTTAACCCCAATGTACAATATTTATCTTTGCGGAAAATTTATGGGTTTGATGAATGGTGTAATGAAAACGGATATAAATTACAAAAAACAATGGCCATAGCAGATTTTGTTAAAGAATGTGAAAACAAGGATTCTATAAAAGGGAGATATTTATGAAATTGTGTGGAAATACTTTTTATCATGGGTCAAAAAATAAAATATCGGATGGTGTTGTTCACGCAATGCCAGGTTTTATTCGTGGTATGAAGGTGCCGGTTACGGCTGTTTTTGCGACAAATTTTACACGAGCAAAATTATATGCAGTGATGCGATTGATTAGTTCTGGATGGCGAACACCAAACAAAGATGCATTATATGTCCAGTATTTAAAACAAGATATTCCAGAAAAAGCGTATGTTTATGAACTGGATTCTGATGGTTTTTTACCAGATGGGGAATATGATTATTATTGTTTGACGGACAAGAAAATTAAAAAAATCCATGAAATAGACATTATGCAAGATATAGAAAGTGGAAAACTTAAAATATATGTTTTGAAAGATAAACTTGTATCGGAACCGTCAATGGAAGAATGGCGTGAAATTTGTAAACATAAAGATAAATTTGAATTATATAATCCGGTGGTTAAAGAAATTTAAATTTTAAAAATTGTAAAAAAGTTAGAACGAATATAGAACAAAATATTCGATTTAGTTCTAAAAAAAAAACGAATGGTTACTTAATCATGTAGGGGCGAATCCGAGTATATAAGAACAAGCCATGCGCAGTTCGCATAACTATGAGGATACACGTAAATTTATCGCTGTTTTGCGATAAATTGAGTGATAAATGGTAGGCAAGACAAGTGTCAACGTAGTCAAGCCGTTACGAATGCCCCACAGGTTTGGCGATGTCAAACCGAGGCAGTGGCAGTGGTCTGGATTGGTCCAACATAACGAGGCAGCAATTAAAAAAATGGGGGGTAAAGTACCATAATTTGCATTTTGGTAAACCCCCAGCAGATTATTATATCGATGATAAAATGCTTGATATCAGGCTGTTACACAGATTTATTAAATAGCTTTATCATATCAAAATACGATTTTATCATATTTAATCCAGGTAAAATAGACGGAATAAATGTTCCGTCTTTTTGCATTTGTTCAATTTCATCAATCGAAGCCCATTTTGCATTTTGTACTTCATCTGGTTGCAATTTTAGGTCATTGATATCCACATCACAGTATACCAACCACACGTCAACAAAATCTTTTGGGCGTTTAAAAGTCCCGATCCATATTGATTTATCTATTTCAGGTGTTATTCCTAATTCTTCAATAGATTCTCGACAACACGCATCCCAACTGGATTCACCAGTCTGCGCACCACCACCCGTTTGGCCCCACATGTTTGGAAATTTTTTTGCAGATGGTAGACGTTGTTGCAACAAAAATTCACCTTGCGAATTAATGAACCAAATATGAACAGAAATCTTATTTAATCCATCTGGCACTGGTTCTTTGCGCTCTGCAGACGATGCTAACTGTCGTGCATTATTATACAGGTCAATAATTTCTGGCATTACTTCTCCTTTGGATTTCTTGCATTAATTTTATATCTAGAGTATTTTGATAAAACTTCAGTTAAGTTTATCCTTTCTTCATCGGTCTCAGTCATATGTAATATAATATCAAAAAAATAAGGAACTACAATCACAGAATATTTTTTTCTAATATATTCTTTTAATTGCTCTGCTTGAACAAAAGTAAATCTTTGTTTACGTGGCATAAATTCCATGGTCGGATTAGGTATGTCTATATCAAAATTTACAATTTTTGACCCAGGGAATTTTAGCATTGCATCTAATTTAGCGTTTAGTCTGAATTCTGGTATACTATCAAATTGATAAATATGTCTAACGAAATTGGGGTATTCTTGTTGCATATCATAATGTTGGATATTGGATATAGCATATTGACTGGATATATCAGATAAAATAGCTTCTGTTTGATTATATGCAGCGTTCCATATTATACTAGAAAAAATCATTTTGTTCCCTCTGTGTGATTGTGTAAAATATTGTTTATGTTTTGTTTTATTTGCAATATATCTATTGGATGCCAAAGACGATTCTGTAATTTTTGGCTAGGTTTACATATTCCATTGGCTAATTGTTTATATGTTTCTTTTGCGTTATTAATATAATATATACTCCGGTCTTGACCTAAAATCCTTTTAGTTTGATCTGAACAGTGAAGTCCTTTTATAATAAAAGTAGGCAACATAAAACGTATTCCTTCATAAATTGCCGTACTATATGCACCAATCTGACAATATGACTGTGCAAAATAGAAATATATGTCATGCTCGTTGCTTCCTGCAATCGTTATGTTTGGATGTTCTAAATCAGAATACACTGCCTCTTTTTCATAAGGGTGTTTTTTATAAATAATATGTAAGTTATCCTCTGGTAAAATCAACTCCGCAAGCTCTCTTGCAAATTTACGCAAATCTTTATTCAGCGAACCTTGCGATATGATTAAAATATTTCGTGTGCTATTTTGTCTATTTTGTGCCATATATTGTTTAGATTTTCTTTCCAAGAAAAGAAAACCTGCTGGTATTACATGCTTTTCTGGGTTGGAATATGGCAAGTGATGCCCCTCATTGGATTTGAAATGCAAACAGCATATAGAGTTATGCAAAGTGAATTAAATCAATACGTTGATGAGCACGTGGACAAAGCAAGTTGACCAAGTGCTCGGGGTATACTTTTAGGCAAAAGGTATACTCGTACATACGACAACAAGGTATTTGACAGCGAGATGCATTAAAAATTGACAGGGTGGAATAGTGGCTGAAACTGGGCTTTAAGAGGGTAAAGAAAAAACGGACACTTTTAGGTATCCGTTTTTATTTTTTA
>JAKSTF010000003.1 GCA_024402715.1 Alphaproteobacteria bacterium | reverse complement strand
AAAGAAATGTGTTCGGACATGTAATGCCGGATATACAGCATGGTAATATAACAACAAAAATATCCGTATAATATAAAAACGCACCTTTCGGTGCGTTTATAAATTGACTTTTATATTTTGTGCACTATTATGTTTATTATGTTAAAGAAAATCATTTTTTTGTTTGGTGTATTATATTTATTTGCTGTGATGCCGGTTATGGCATACATTGACGGAAATACGGCTGTCGTTCGTATTATGAACAAGGCGGCTGGGAAAACGCAAAGTGTAAAAATTCCGGTTGGTCGTTCGGTTGAGTTTGAAAAATTGTTAATTACAGTTAAATCATGTAAACAAACGGATCCGTTTCAGGCCGAAGATTTTTTTGCATTTATACAGGTTTCAACTGCTGCGGCCGGACAAATATTTGGGGGCTGGATGAGCAGAAATGAACCGGGTGATAATCCATTACAAAATGCTGATTATGATTTATGGTTGGTTCGTTGTGAATAATTATTAGTATCATAAGGAGAGAAAAATGAATTTTATAAAAAAATATTTTAAAATATTTATTGGGGCGGCCGTATTTATATCTGTTTTGGTGGTATTTTTTTTCGCGATGAAATCGAACGATTTAGAAACTGGTAATTTACGTCGTTGGCGTGCTGCGTCGGTTGAACAAAGGGTGGCCACAATCAAAGTATTGATTGCGAATGAAGAAAATACGGATATTTTGGTTAAATGTGTTGATAAAATTTCAGATTTGCCAGATTCGGGTGAAATGACTGTACGTGATGCGGCGTCATTATGTTATACCGGAATTCAATTGAAAGAAAATTTATAATATTTTTAATATGAAAAGGTTTGTTTTTATATTTGTTTTATTTTGTTGTACGTGTAATTGTACCCCGCAAATCGGTGCTGAATACGTAGGAACTAAATATATTAATGATCCTTTAGGCGAAGGTTTTGGGTATGATGCAGATCCGTTAATTCGGTTTGATGCGTTTGATTGTACCACATTTGTTGAAACTGTTTTAGCGGATGGTAATGAAAAAAAATTGAATAAAATCAGATATATGGACGGTAAAGTCGATTTTTTGCACAGAAATCATTTTATTGAATCAGATTGGTTGGTATCAAATTCAGATATTGTTAAAAATATCAGCAATTTATATGGTCAAACAGAGATTAAACGGGTAAAAATAGATAAAGCGGCCTGGTTAAAACGTGTTCATAATATTAATTCAGATTTTGAACCTGTTTGGGTTGATATTGAATATTTGCCGTATAAAAATTTGAAAAAAATAGACATTATTGCACCGTTGGTTGTATTATTTGTTGCGGATAATTCAAAAAAAATCAATCGTCTTGGGACTGATTTTGCTGTGGTTCATATGGGGTTTTTATTACCGGGGGGGATTTTTAGACATGCATCATCTGAAAAAAAACAGGTTGTTGATGTGTTGTTTGAAGAATATATTACAAGCCGTTGTAAAAACAAAGAAAATTTAGGTATAATATTATTGGGAATAAAGCAATGAATTCAGAAAAAATTATTCGTATTGATATGGGAAATTTGAAATCAAGTGACCACCGCGTCATTGAAAATAAACCTCATGTGTTGTGTTTGGGGATTGAATCATCGTGTGATGAAACAGCGGCTGCAATTGTTGATTCTAATCGTAATATTTTATCACATATCGTATATTCACAAATACCGGAACATCAAAAGTATGGCGGTGTGGTTCCCGAGTTGGCGGCACGTGCACATATTTTAGCCATAGATACTGTTATAAAACAAACCTTAAAATCTGCAGGTGTTACATTAAAAGATATGGATGTTATTGCAGCAACTGCGGGACCTGGATTAATTGGTGGTGTTTTAGTTGGTTGGATGACGGCAGTTGGGATTGCGCAGTCGTTAGATAAACCTTTGGTTGCAGTTAATCATTTAGAGGCTCATGCCCTTGTTCCGCGCCTGCATGCGGCGACTGCAAATGGGGCAGATGGAGACTTTGTTACGTTCCCGTATTTATTAATGTTGGCGTCCGGGGGACATTGTCAGATATTGTTGGTTCGTGGGGTTGGACGGTATGATCTGATTGGTCAGACATTGGATGACAGCGCGGGCGAAGCGTTTGATAAAATTGCCAAGATGTTAGGCTTGGAATACCCCGGTGGACCTGTTGTTGATGAACGCGCACGGTGCGGCAACCCAAACCGGTTTGTGTTTCCGCGTCCATTGTGTGATAAGGCGGGGTGTGATTTTTCGTTCAGTGGAATCAAGACTGCGGCACGGACGTTTTTGGATAAGTACCCCGCCCCACACGATGACGGGTTTGTAAATGATTTTTGTGCGTCCTTTCAGAGGACGGTTGTTGATTGTATTGTTAATCGATTGGATCATGCAATGCAGGATAAACGGGTGATTTTGGCTAAACCAAAGCATTTGGTCGTTGCAGGTGGGGTTGCAAAAAACAGTGCTATACGTGCGGCAATGGAAATGCTGGCACAAAAGTATAAAATGTTGTTTGCCGCCCCGCCATTAAATTTGTGTACAGATAATGGTGCCATGATTGCGTGGGCTGGAATTGAAAATTTTATGTGTAATCGAATTGTTACAGCACCGATTGCACCACGTCCACGTTGGCCATTGACAGAATTGTAGAATTATTGTTTTTGTGATATAATAAATATGAAATGGATAAGAAAAAAAATGATTTTTTTGAAAATGCAACTAAATGTTTGTTGTATCAGTTAGATAATATGGACTTGTCACCGATGGAACGTATGCAGGCCAAAAATTTAGTATTGCTGTTTCGTGACAGTTTTAAAATAACATATGTAAAAAAAGCCACATTTGCCAGTCGTTTAGCAGATGGTGCGGAAAGTGTATTTACCTATGATGCAGACGCATTTTGCAGGGCGTCCAGTTGTGCGTTTATTAAACAAATGCAATCGAAAAAATGGCGTTTGATGTATATAAATGAATTATGGAGTTATGGGCCACATTGTTTTATTCAACATGTCCCGACAAAAACTGTGTTTGATTTAACGGCGGATCAATATACTATACATGGTATAAAGGTGCCATACGATATTGGATATGCTGTAAAAATAGATGCAGATGATGAACATGATGCAGAAATTTTTTTAAATGCCGTTTTTCAGGCAAATGATATATGTTGTACAAAGGGATTAAATTAATGCAAAAACCGGAACCGTTTGTAAAATCAGATACTATATTTAGTGTAACAGATGCATCTGCGTTATTGAAGGGGGTTGTTGAAACGGCATTCCCATGTATAAAAATTCGTGGTGAATTGTCGCAAATTACACGTGCATCATCCGGTCATATTTATATGACGATAAAAGATTCTGGGGCCGCGATTTCGGTGATTGTATGGCGTGGCACACCAATAAATTTTAAATTAGAAGATGGGATGGAGGTTATTGTAACTGGGCGTTTTACAACATATCCAGCCCGCAGTAATTATCAAATTATTGTCAATGAAATTGAAATGGCTGGGGTTGGTGCGATTTTAAAAATGTTAGAAGAACGCAAGCAAAAACTGGCACGTGAAGGCTTATTTGATGTTTCACGCAAGCGGTCCTTACCTAGATTACCGCACTGTATAGGTGTTGTTACCAGCCCGACCGGTGCCGCCTTCCAAGATATTCAAAATCGTTTACGTGAACGTTTTCCTGTACGGGTTTTGTTATATTCTGCAACCGTTCAGGGGGCGACGGCGGCGGCTGAGGTTGCGGCCGGCATAGAATATTTTAATCGTGCAAAAAATGTTGATGTAATAATTGTTGCCCGTGGTGGTGGTGCATTAGAGGATTTATTGCCTTTTTCCGAAGAAATCGTTGTGCGTGCCGCAGCAGCCAGTGAAATTCCATTGATTTCCGGTGTTGGGCACGAACCTGATTGGATGTTGATCGATTTTGCGGCCGATGTTCGGGCGCCAACCCCAACTGGTGCAGCAGAAATGGTTGTTCCAACAAAATTATCTTTGTTTCAAGAATTGGATAATTTGTGGCACAGATTATCTGGGCATTTTGCAACACGTTTGGTAAATGCAAAATCACGTATGGAAAATATTACAATAAAAAGCCCAAATCAAATGGTTATGGAACGTGTTCAACGTTTGGATGATTTACATAGAACAATGGAGCTTATAATAAATAATCGATTGATATCGGTTAAACATCAAATGGAAATGTTTGGTAATATGCCGAATATTTTGCAAAATAAAATGCAATCCAGAACACAGGCCATAGAATATTTAGGGAAAATGTTAACATCATTAAGTTATCGCAGTGTCTTGGCACGCGGCTATGCAATTGTCCGTGATGATGTTGGGGGGGTTATAAGTCGTGCCGAAAATGCCCAAAGACCTGCGATGATAGAATTTGCAGATGGAGTTATAAAAATTTGATTGTTATACAGCGATAAAAATAACGTTCACACCTGTTTTGTGGACGTTATTTTTTGTAATACAGGATAACAAATTATCGCACAAAATTTATTTAATTAATGTTTTTGCGGTGGCAATGGATTCTGGTGTTATTTCTGAACCGCTGACAATTCTGGCGATTTCTGCAATTCGATTATCGCCTTTAATTTCGATAACATTTGTAGTAGTGGTTGTTTCAGTTGCGTTTTTTTCGATTTTAAAATGACGATCGGCATACCCCGCAACTTGGGCAGAATGTGTGATAACTAGCGCTTGGGAATCGGTTGCCAAACGGTTCAATCGTAATCCAACAGCACTGGCAGTCGCACCACTGATGCCGGTATCAATTTCATCAAAAATAAATGTACGTGCCACATTTTCAGATGTTAAAACAACACGCATTGCCAACATTAAACGTGCCAATTCACCACCAGATGCAGCCTTATGTAATGGTGAAAAAGGCATTCCTGGATTTGTTTTTATCATAAAAATAATATCGTCCGCACCATTTTGTGATGGTTGGGTATCTGTTATTTGAACTGAAAAATCGGCTTGGGCTAATTTAAGATCTGGCAATTCTGCCACTAAACGATTACGTAAATCAATTGCCGCCTGTGTTCGGACCTGTGTTAATTTTTTTGCCCAATCATCAAATAAATTTTTACATTTGTTTGTATATTCAATGGCTTGTCTTAATTCGATGTCAGAATTATCAATTGTGTTTAATTGTTCGGTCAATTGTTTTAATTTGTTAGGTAATTCATCTGCAGTGACATGGTGTTTACGTGCCACTGCCCTGATGGCAAACAAACGTTCTTCTATACTATCTAAATTGGCTGTATCAATTTCTATCGGTGTTAATGTTTGTGATATTGTTGCAATTATTTCAGCCGTGTCGTATAACTGATTGATTTGACTTTGAAATGGATTAGGATCGGTTTTTATTCTTTGTAAAACATGTGCTGCATTACATATTTGTGATTCTAATGATTGACCACGTGGGGATAATATTTCGGTGGCTTCAGCTAAAATACCGGCATCTTTTTCAGCAGCCATCATTGTAGCACGCATATTGGCTAATTCTTGTTCTTCACCGATTTTTGGCGATAAATTACGCAATTCGGCAACATTGTGTTCCAAAAAATCGCGTTCGACTACGGCGTTTTCCAGCATTTGTTGTAATTGTGTTAGTTTTATTGATGCCTTATGGTATTCTGAATATGCGTTATGTGTTGCATTTATAATACGGTCATAACCATTTATGTATGTGGTACCAAATTCATCTAGTGTTCCGCGATGTGTTGTGGGATCTAGCAGCGCATGATTTGCAAATTGACCATGTATTTCAACCAGATTGTCACCGATTTGTTTCAATGTTTTTATTGATACGGGTGTGTCGTTAACCCATGCCCTGCTTTTGCCATCTAAAGTCAAAGTTCTGCGTAAAATCAAATCGTTATCACATTCAATGCCATTTTCGTTTAGTATTGATTGAACGTTTTGGTTTATTTTATCAAACATTGCTACAACTGATGCAGTTTCGCAACCGTGTCGAATTAAGCCTGTATCCGATCGGGCACCCAATGCCAATGCCAGTGCATCCAATAAAATACTTTTTCCGGCGCCTGTTTCGCCGGTTAGTATGTTCAACCCCTGCCCGAATTCCAGATTCAGTTTTTCAATTAAGACAATATTAGAAATTTGCAAATTTGTTAACATGTCTGGATTATACTTGTTTTTTATAATTGATTTCAAGTGTTTTATAACTATTTTTTCAATATCTATTCAGTATAAGTTTTTTGTATATTATTTATGCATGTTATGTATGTGTTGTATGTTTTACGTGTTGTTGCTAAGAATACCAAGAACGGGTTGCCATATAATTGGTTTTGAAAATAATTGACAATAAAAAAATATGGTAATTAATTATTTGGTGGAATTTAATTTATTTTAATTAATTGAATGCAATCAATTGTAGAATATTTTTTAAATTTTTATATGTCTTTGATAATGTGATTATGTGTTTATATAATATCAAAACGTGGCAATGTTTTTCCGTTGAATAATCTGCGTTCAAGAATTTACAGATTGGTAAATAAGGTATTTTGTTAGTATATTAAAAATAAATGGTTAAATGACCAAATACTAAATGATGTAATGATTGTTGATACTAAGTTTTGTGTGATTATTTGTTTTTCAGATTAATATTTTCTGTATCTGTTTTATACAAATTTTTTAATTTTTTTGATATATTAAACAATAAATCACAAATAGATTATAAGTCAATGATTGTATTTAATAATTTAGTTTATTTTATTTTATCTAAAAAACAGTCGTGCAACCACAAAATATACCCATTTATTGTATAATTTGGATATATTTTTTGCATTATTTCAATATATTCGTTAACCTGTTTTTGGTATTTTTTGCGGATGATATCGTCGCGAATTGTGTTGGTTTTATAATCTAATATATCGATATTGTGTGTTGTGTGATTTATAATCATACGGTCTATGCGTCGACTGATAAAATGATTATTTATTATGCCTGCAACGGGGATTTCTGTTAATGCGTTTTTTGTAAAAAAACGTGTTAATTCAGCGTGTTGTGAAATTTTGTCTGTTATATTTTTATCGCCATGCCATATATTATTATCGACAAAAATATGTTGCATTTTTTGGTGGACACTTTGTCCAATATTTGTTGCGTAATTTATTTCGTCTTGTGTGTTTAGCAGGTCTGCAATCGATTCTGTCATTCTGTAATCCTTATGTATGTGGCGGCTGATTGGTTGTCAGGAACAAAAACCTTTTGTAATTTGGTATACCATGCCATATCATTAGCCAAAGTGTGTGGTGTGTATCCATATATGTACAACTCGGCGCACGCACGTGTCATTGCGACGTATAATAAACGATAGTATTCTTCTGTGTGTTGTTGTTTATTTATGTTTTTGGCAAATGTCTGTTGTTCGGTATTGTCGCATCCTTTGGTCCATATCCACACCGGCGGAAAAATGTTTGATTTTACATATTTTTTATCGATATTTTTGTTTGTTGGGATTGTTAATATTTCGTCATTTTCTGGAATAGTTACAGTGTCTATTAAGAATACCACGGGGGCTTCCAAACCTTTGCTGCCGTGGACGGTAACGACACGAACTCCATCAGTGGCATTTAAATCGCGTTTTACTTCACTGTTACCTGTAATAAAGTTTTTTATAAAATGATACAATGTTCCGGGTTGTGTTCGTTCGTATGACAGACATATTGTCATAAATTCATCAATTGGAACTATGACTTGTTTACCAAGTGCTGCGATAAAACTGGCCCGAATATCTGGGGTTAATATATTTGAAAAAAATGTATATGGTGCCATTATTTCTGACATTTTTATAAATTCGGTTAATTTATCAAATATATCCGGGTGATATTGTTTTAATATGTCATATACGGTTATTGGTTGGTGTTGTTTGTTTGTTTGTTGTGATGTTTTATTAATTTTGTTGCGTTCAGAACACAATTTAAAAATATCTGCATCTGTCAAACGGAAAATCGGACTTTTTAATACACAACATAAACTATAATCGTCGGCCTGATTAATGCAAAAACGTATCAAATTCAATAAATCGCAAATTGCGGGGAATGTAGGCAATTTAACCCGGTCACTGCCGGCAACGGGAATTTCCTGTTTTTGTAGTTCGTTAAGTAATGGTACTGCAAATGGAGCGCGTTTTTGTACCAGGACCATTATATCTTTGGGTTTGTATTTGCCTGTTTTAATCAAATCGTGTATTTTATCGGCAATTGTTTTTACGTATGTTTGTGTATTATTGTCTGTTTCGCGTGCAGATACCAATTTATGTATTTCGACGATTCCAGAATCGTTCTTAAAATGTTTGTGTGGATTATTGTTGAATCCTGTGGAATCTGTGACAGATGGGTTGGTAAAAAATTTGTCTACAGAATTCAGTATAACAGGCACAGAACGAAAGCTTTTCTCCAGTGGAATATCATGGATTGTGCGCATATTTTGTGATATTTGTGTCGCGATTTGTTCCCGGCTGCGCGCAAACGCCCGTGAATCGGCCCCCTGGAATCCGTATATAGATTGTTTGCTGTCACCGACGACGAATAATGAATGTTGGCGTTCTGGGGTATCGCCTTCGGTAAAAAATTCGTCAACCAACATACGCAGTATATCCCATTGTGTTGGACTGGTATCTTGGGCTTCGTCTATTAAAATATGTGATAAAGATATGTTTAATTGGGATAATACCCACCCCATGGTATTTGGTTGGGAAAATAATTTTTTTGTGTATAAAATTAAATCTTCAAAATCTAATAAATTCCGTTGTTGCTTTATTTCACGGTATGTTTTTGCAAATGCGGCAGATAAATCAAACAATGCGATTGTATTATCAAAAATTTGTTTGTTTGCTAAATATTGATGGGTTTCATAAACCCTGTTTTGTTCATCAACCAGGTATTCTTGTTTTGAAATGTTTTTGTCTTTTGTGTATTTGTCTGTCAAATACGCGTTTTTGTATTCGTTAAAATCTATAGTTTTATCAATATATTGTTGTGTTTTAGTGATAATAGTGTTCAGATATTTTACCGGATTTTTTCTGGTATTATTATCATTTTGGGCGGCCATTATTATATTTTTTAATGTTTCTGTATCAATGTCCAGTTTTTTTGGGACGTTGATATTTAAAAAATCCTTTGTTGTATCAATAAAGTATTGTCGATACGTGTCAAAATCATCAATCTGAAAAAAGTATTTATATTGTTCGGTTAACAGGCCTAACATATCATCCAAATATTTTTCTGATACCATGTTCACAATATGGGCGAATGCATCTTGGATATATGTATTGTTATTGGAATGGTTTATCATTTTACTGAATGCGTCCTGTTGTAAAACATGTTGGACCGTATCGGATGCCAACGACCATGATGGTGATAAATTAACCTCCAACGGGAAACGATGCAGAATTTCTTCGCAAAAACCATGTATAGTTTTTATTTTTAAAATTTCTGGATTATCAATGTATTCAAAAAATATACGACGTGCATGTGCGATGTCCGACGCGGTGACGTTTCCGTTTTCTGTGACGCCGTCCAACAAATCAGATAATTGTTCATCGGTGGCGGTTGCCCAATTGCGCAATTCTTTTAAAATTCGGTTACGCATTTCCCCCGCCGCTGCGTTTGTGTATGTTAAACATAATATTCCGGTTGTACTGCAATTTGGACTGCGGAACAATATACGCAGCAATCGATAAACCAATACTTTTGTTTTTCCAGTTCCGGCGTTTGCCTGAACCCAAATGTTTTTTGTTGGGTCAGCAGCAACATCTTGTTCTGGTGTAAATTTTGTTTTTTCTGTCATTTATACCCTTGCATTATAGTATAAATTTTAGTATAAATTTCGTAATTCTGCAAGAGTATATGCGTGTCAAACGGGGGATAAGGAAAAAACAATGGATTGGGAATTGATATATTTGGTTACAGCGTCGGTTTTTGCGGTGTTATTGGCGGGAACACTGGTATCGTTGTTTTGGGTATCGCGTCGAACGCAGCGTGTTATGGAATCTGTATTGGAAATAATAACCCGCCCCGGTCGTGCCAAGGTTGGTGATGCCGCACGTGTATTTCGCACGATTATGTCGGATGAAATTACAACAATTGAAACATTGTTTAAATCTATGTCGGATTCACTGCAGGGGCATATTGCGGCGGCGGAAGAATTGAAAAAGTCGATAAAAATACAAAATGAAAAATTGGTCGGAATGGCTGATGCATCGGTTAAGCAATTGTCTGTTATGACACAACGTCTTGATAATACGGTTACAGGATTAAACAGTGTTGTTATGTCAAATGATTGGGCGGATGCATTGGGGGCAGCCGAACGTTTTTCCGATACAATCAACATGACATTGGCCAAAGTTGATACAACAACCCAAGATACAACTGAAAAAATATCTGCAATTCATAATCAAATAGATTCCTGGATTTCATCCAGTGATGTATTGGGGCAACATCTAAAATCCGCATTTGAAACAAATGAAAATCAAATGAAGGAATTAACAGCGCAATCGGATGTTTTACGTAATCAGATGGAAACATTGAATCAATCTACAGCATCAGGTTTTGCAAATGTTCAATCGTCGGCCACAGATTATAAATCATTAATGGAACAAAATAATAGATTATTAACAGATCAAGTTAATAATATGGAACGCCTAAAACGCCAATTATCGGCCCAGGTGAATGCGTTAACAAATACGTCGAATTTGGTGGGTGGACAGATTCGTTTGGCGGAATCGTCAATTAATAAACAGGATGAAAAAATACAAGAAATCGTTACTGCATTGATAAATTCGGGTGCAGCAACAGAAAATGCGGTTCGTGGTATATCGACGGAATTAACCGGATTAACAAACAGATTTAATTCAGAAATCAAAGAGTTTGCGGCGGATGTTGTAAATGAATTGAAAAATGTATCTGGCACCGCCAATGTTACATTGGAAAATACGCGAAAATCTGCGGGGGCATTTTCTGAATCTGTGCGTGCGATGGCAACCGGAGTGCGTGAAACATTAATTAAAATGAATGAGGCACATACACAGTTAACCGGTCAATCACAGGGATTGATAAAAATGTCCGAAGAAACGACTGCTAAATTACAGCCGTTATCGGAATTGATTGAACGTTATTATGCCACATTACCGGGAGTTGCACACGATTCAAATGAAATTGCACAAAATATGGAACGCAATATAACATCTTTGAATGAAAAAATTGATTCGATGAAACGCAGTGTCTCAGAATCTGCAATCACCGTTGGTGAATCATCGGCAAAATTGGAAGATTTGGCCGGCCAATCACGTCAACAAATGATAGATTTGATGTCAGATTACGCCAAGGCCGTTGAAACAATGCAGACATTAAATAAACAAATGATGGTTGCACGTGCTGCGGCCCCGATGGATGCAATACGAACGGTTCCCGTACCACAAACATTTGGTGCAACAATCAGCAGCACGGATTTTTTAAAGCAATGCGAACGTATGTTTGATAAAATGCACGATCAATCATATGATTTGGTCATGGCGACGGGGGTCAGTGCAAAGGTTCCAGATATGGTTTGGAAAAAATATCATGCTGGAGATAAAACGGTGTTTTCACAATGGGTTGCCAAGGTTTTGGCAAACACAGACAAAAAACAATTGCAGTCATTATTAAAAAACAACAGCGTATTTCATTCCCAGGCAACACAATTTGTTCGTGGATTTGAAAAAATATTAGCTGGTGCCAAAAAAACAGAAAATAGTGACAATTTGATTGTGGATATATTGCAAAAAGATTTAGGTAAAATTTATACATCATTAAAAGGAAACGTATAATATTTTTGTGTAATGGATACTATCACGTCCGCATTGCGGTGCAACCCGTTCTGCAACGTGGTGACGACGGGCGAGAATGTTGGTGTATAAAATCAATTGATATGTTTTTCCTGTAAAAGAACGTTTGATAATTCTTTACGTTGTTTTATACTTTTGTCTTTTAATATTGCTGTGGCGGCTTGTAATTTTTCTGCCTTGTATGCCCCGAATAGTCCATCGGATGGGTGTTGCCAAAATTTATCGTCTGTTAAATCTTCTAATAAACAATCACCGACCTGAAAATGTCCGTGGGGAAATTTTTTGATACAGAACTCAACGGCCCGTGGGTCAATATCAACCCCATATAAATCTTCTTCATCCATCCATTTATATACATTCATCGCAGCGGCCAACAAATTACCCGTTCCGCAACATGGGTCAATCAAGTTAAAACCATTTAAAAATTCGCGCCCCCGTTCACCGAATTTTTCAATAATTTCCGCTTTGGTTTTACATTTTAAGTAATCTGGATATAACTTTTTTGCCATGTTCATGGCCAATTTTTTTGGTGTATGAAAAGCACCGGCGGATTTACATTCGGCACGTGTCAAACACAAATCCCCCGCACAATTATCGCAATTATAAAAACCGTTTTTACGTGTCATTATTTCTTTGCGTCTTTAACCGTCTTTTCGATTATTTTTTGTTCATCTGGTGTTATATCAAAATATGCATAAAACCGTTCATCTGTCCATGGTTCAGAATAATCATTCATAAATGGCAACCATTGACTTGGCATGTGTATGTCTTGGTGCATTTTTAATAGCAAATATTGAAAAAATATTGTTTTTGTTGATTCTATAAAATTTTTGGCTGACAGTTCGTTTGCAAACTCTATGCTATATGGTAACATATCGCCTTCTTGACGGCTATGTTGGTTCTTTTGTATTGAATCTGTCCAATCTTTTCCATTAATTAAACCATTTATCACCAAAAAGGTTTGATATAATCCTATATACGATTTACGACCGCCGTTACCAGCTCTACCATTATCTTGTATTTCATTAACTTTTACACGAATTCCAAATCGCTTTTCTTTTTCAATCTTTTTGCTTATTGTTGTATGAAATTGACTTTGTGTTGTTAATATTTTTAATATTTTTTCTAATAGTTCATCTTTTGCGAAAGAATCTAATTGTAGTGCAGCATTTTGTTTTGCCCTGTATATGCCCAAATCCATTGTAAATATAGCACCAAATAATTTACCACATTCGGTTGAAGGAATAATTACAATATCGTCTATATAACTATTAAAAACTTGCCCAAATCTCTTATAATCCGTCCCTTGTTTATATTCTTTTAATGGGTCTTGCAACCAACGAACTGGTTGTAAACTAACACCATGACCACCGTTATCAACAACTGTTTCAATCATCTGTTTTAATATTGGCAAATGCAGATTGCCATAGGGGGGATTCATTATAAATGATTTGAATTTCATGATGTTTTCTCTTTCATTTTCAAGTGTTTGTAAAATGTCGTTGGAATACAGGGCCTGACAATTTGGGCGTAATTTTTTTATGATTTTGGATTCTGCAAAACTGTCGGTGATATATATATATTTTTGTTGTGCTATCTGTTAACCAATAACCACCACAAACGACAATGTCATAGTTTTTATCTTTGCGCATTATGTCGGCTAGCCCTTTTGGCACAGGGCGGCTGCCGTCTTTTTTATAAACCCACAGTAATTCCAAAACGTTTTCTGGAATCAATTTGCCATCCGCGGTATAACATTTGGCAACTTTGTCCGCACAATATGCAATGATTTGTTCACGACTGCCTGCGTCACATACTTTCAATATTTCAATGATATAACGGTAATCTATACCCATCCCCATAAATTCACGGAATAACTGACGTTCTTGGTGCTTTTCAGAAACGGTTTGACGACCGAAACGGTCTTTGAAATCATCAAACCCATTTGGAACACCGGAAACCAAGAAATATGCGGGTAAATAACGAATAATTGCGTTTATGAATGCCTTCGCCTTTTTTATATCTGCGGCACCTTCGCCGTGTGAACCTTCGCCACTAACATTAACAAACTTGTTATTTATAACGTATTTCCAACGAACAGTTGATGGTGACAGGCCAGATTCATCAATGTATATATCATCCCAATCGCCATCACCGCCCAGATATGACCAAACATCTTGTTCGTCGTCATTTTTGCCGACACGTAATGCACGTCTTTGTATTTCATCCGGATTTATATCTTTCAATCTATCTGATTCGGTGCCACCAAATGGGATATATCCGTATTTAATTAAATCTGATTTCAATTTTTCTATATGTTTTTCCAACCAATCAGGTGCCAAATGTTTGGCGCCGCCGTCACCGCCATCATCTGTGCCTGTTTCTGGTTCTTCGGTTTTGGGGGCTGATTGCTTATAATCGTCGCCACGTTCAGTTAACTGTAATGTTAATTGATGTGGTTTTTGTAAATCCGATAATTTAACCCCGCTTAAATCTATCTTGTTAACCAATCTTTCTATATCAAAATCTATGGTGTCGGTAATTCTTTCAATATTCCAATTTGATATGAATGTTTGGAATATTTCTTCAAATGTATATTCTTGGCGAACAAGTGTGTGGTCACGGATATCAATACGCGACAAAGCGCGTTGATATTCTGTTTTGTAATTTGCGTCACATGCCCGAACCGCCAAATGATTCTTGATGAATGTATCAATTACCTGTAATGTGCGGCCTTTGTTATAGTCAACAACATATGCTTCTTTTTTGATACCGTTTGGTGTTTTGCTGCGAAATGCCGCCTGAATGTATTGTTCTGGCGATGTCATATCACACATCATTATAACTGCATGACAATCGGGAAATGACACGGCCTGTAAACCTTTACCAATTGTCACCAACAGGTGGAAACAATTTGGTTCGTTTTTACATATACGATTCCATTCTTTGAAACGTTGTTCATTGTCAGGAATATAGTCCCTGTCATCGTTATCTTTGGTGGTGGTTTTTGTGCATTTGATGGCGTATTTGTTGTCGCGAACTAATTCATTAACAGCCGCAGCAAACAAATCACAATATTTACGGCGTGGCGGCAAAACCACAATGGCATTAGTTATCGGCAATGGTTTACCGTCGATATTAAATTTTCCGCCATAGAATGTTTTGGACACCCATTCTTTGATACTGTCTTTGCAGTCATCACTGTCAAAAAATTCACCAAAAGAACTGTCTGTTTTAAAGAATTCATTTTTCGGTGTTATATAAACCATTTCAGGATTCTTTAACCGGAATGCGTCTTTGTTGTCTGAATTTTCATAATCGTCATATTCGTCCAAAACACTATAAACATACGAGTTGTTATCGTCATAATCTTCGTTAGTTTTTAGTCTGAACGGTGTGCCGGTAATATCAATCTGCATACACGGATTTAATAAACGTATTGTGCCTTGGGCATTATCTGTCATGCGGGCAAAATGAGCCTCGTCAAAAAACACCGCCGCACAATCGTCGTGATTTACACAGGGAAATCGTTTTCTTATTTCATCTAAGTTTTTACCATCAAACCATTGTTTGCTGGCAAAGAACAGATATTTATCTTTTTGTAAATCTTCTAATGTGACCTTGGTATCAGAATCGTATAAACATAATTTGAAATTACAACTTTGGTCAAATTTATAATAATCTTCGCGCAATGCTTGTTCTGCATCCAGTTTTGCAGAAATAAAGAATATGTATTTTTTGTCTGGAAATCTTTCAAACAACAAATTCATCATTTCAAATGAACATATTGTTTTCCCAAATCGTGGCATTGCGAATAAACCAAATTTTTTTTGTTTGTTATCCAATGCTTTCTTGAATGCGCCGATTGCGCTGCTTTGTCTTTTGCGTAATTCGTATTTTGTGCCAAGTGATGTCCCTGCAACCAAATGCCCTATGACACGTTTTATTTCATCAGGTGTAGTATTAAACCATTCTGTGGCAATTTGTTTACAATTAATGTTTTTTAACATTGCATGGATATCTTTATCCATACCTTTTTCTTTGTTATTTGGGTTCGGAAATTCAAATGAATCATATTCTAAATCGGTAATATCATCAAAGGTTATGCGTGCCCCGTCTTTGGTTTTGCCCAGTTCTTCACGCACGCGGGTTTCGGCCGCTTTGGCGGTGGACATACCAAAATATTTACCGGCGTTCGGGTCAACTTCACCAATACACCATGTTTGCCCCGGTTCAATTTCATTGAATTGTTTCTTGGTTGTGTACCAATAAATAATCATTTGTTTTGACATAGTATTTATCCGATGTTTATGTTCGTTATAAGCATAAAGTTTTAACGAACGTTAGAATTTGTTGTTTGTTGATTTGGGAACAAATAAAAATTTATATTTGAATTAAAATTGAAAAAATGTTTAAGCAATAAAGAATAAATATGTAAATTCAATAAAATACATTTTGTAAAATTGGTGCTTGTATGGTGGTGTAAGATAAAATTTTGTTGAGATTTTTTACTTGGTATGCTACTTATGCAGTATAAACGTAAAACGTTGGTTAGATTTTTATGGCAGATAAATATAAAAATCCCCACCAAAGTGGTGGGGATTTGATTTTTGAAACAAAATTTATTTACTTATCCATGCATTACAATCTTTTTCAGAACGTTTTTCATTTGTTAAATCGGTTTCGGAATATCCAACCAATGCATTACCACTTTTGTGGACTACGTATGAACATTCTTTGCCGTCTGTTTTAATTGTATGTGTTGTTTTATATGTATAACATCCACACATTGTAAATGCAACCGCTATTAACAAAATTGTCTGTTTCATGATATTTCGCCTTTTGTTTAATTAAATACACCTGTTTTGTATTATTAAACAGTCCAGGAATAAAATCAAGTTTTTACATAAAAAATACCCCCCGAAAAAAGTTGATCTTTTTGGGGGATAATTTTTTTGGATCGATTTTTTTGCTTAAATGATCACACCACGAACGAACAAAAAATTAATCTTCCAAGAAACTGCGTAATTTACGCGCACGTGTTGGGTGTTTTAATTTGTTTAATGCCTTTTGTTCAATTTGGCGGATACGTTCACGGGTAACACCGATGTATTCCCCAACCTCTTCCAAAGTACTGGTTTTATTGGTACTCATACCAAAACGTTGACGTAAAACAGTTTCTTCTTTTGGGTCCAATTCAGACAAAATCTGGGTAACTATTTTTCGCAAATTCTTTTGTGCAGCCGATGTAAATGGATTTTTTGCAGTTTCATCTGCAATAATTTCCAGACGACTGCTGTCATCTTCGCTGCCAACAGGGGCCTCTAATGATATTGGTTTTAAATTAACTTTCATTGCTTTGTGGATTTTATCAACAGGCAGATAAATAATCTTGGACAATTCTTCCGCCGTTGGTTGACGCCCGTATTTATGCATAAATTGGCGTGATGCACGTTGGATTTTGTGTATATTATCAATCATATGCACCGGTATACGAATGGTTCTGGCTTGGTCTGCAATGCTGCGTGATATACCCTGTTGAATCCAATTTGTTGCATAGGTCGAAAATTTATTCCCCAAACGATAATCAAATTTATCAACCGCTTTCATCAAACCAATGTTACCATCTTGGACCAAATCAGAAAAATCCAACCCTAGTCCACGATTACTGGATTTTTTTGCAAATTTTATAACCAAGCGTAAGTTTGCTTCGATCATTTCGCGTTTTGCACGTGCTGCCTCTGTCTGGCCACGACGAACCAATTCTACCACTTTTTTATATTCAGCGGTTGGCTGCCCTGTTTCATGTGCAATTGCTGTTATATCTTCTTGAATTTTTAAAATATCTTTTTCGTGTAACTTGGCAAAATTAACCCATGTTGAATTTTTATGTTGTGCTAATTTTTTTACCCAATTACGGTTCATTTCATTGCCGGCATACTCAGCCAAAAAGTCTTCACGTTTAATTTTATTGGCCACTGCTAAACGTAATAACTTGCCCTCCAACCCCATTAACAATTGGTCACGTTTTGTTAAATGTTCCAAAATTTCTGCTATACGATCATCGTTCAAACGAATTTTGCTGACAGATTCAAATAACTCTAAACGCAATTTTGCATACTTCTTTTCCAAAGCCGCATCGGGTTGGTCGGATACTGTTAAATTATCCAAACGTTTAGACTGTAATTTTTGCATACTGGTAAATATTCGTTTGATTTTTGTGAATAATTCCAGAACAGATGGCATTAATGATTCTTCCATAACCGGAATTGGTACCCCAGATGTTCCACGTGGCGAATCATCTTTTTTCATTTCGTCGTCGTCATCGTCGTCATCGTCTTCGACAGAATTTTCTTCTAAATCATCTAAATCATCATCATCCAAATCATCAACCTGATCAATACCTTTTGACTTTAATGTTTCGGACAATGCAGCCAATGATTTCTGTTCGGCTTCACTGGAATACATAACTTCTAAGTTCAAAATGTAACGCAAGCGAATATCCTCATTTTGCAATTGTTGGAACCAATCCAACATTGCTTGAATGGTCATAGGACTTTCACACAGTCCATATACCATTAAACGGGTCGCGGCCTCAATACGTTGGGCAATTGCAACTTCACCAGCGGCGGTTAACAATTGCACTGTACCGATCTGTTTCAAATACGATTGGACGGAATCCTGAACACCTAAAACCAGATTGCCTGTTTGGCTGCGTTCCAATTGTTTGGCAAAATATTCATAATCATCGTCACTGACATCAACCTGTTCTGCTTCGGCATTTAACAGATTTCTGGTTTTGTCTTGGGGTTCATCGGAATCGTCATCATAATACTTCTCGGCACCTTGTGGATATGCATCACTTTCCAGGATTTCCAAACCTAAATCTTGCTGAAAGAAATCCAGAACTTCGTCTTGTTCTTCTTCGGGGACCTCGTCCGCTTCGGTGGCGGCATTAAATTCGATTTGTGACAAATAACCATTTTCAATGGCCGACGTTGCCAACTTTTGCAAATTTTCTGGCAAAGATTCAATCAACAATTTTGTGGCTTCGTCTAATTTTTTTACCATTACCATAATCCCCCAAATTATATAAAATCAACACGACACGTTTATACGATGCAATAATTATTTCTTTATCTTAGCCATTGCATCTTGTAATGCAGATTCTGACACCAACCCCAATACAATAGGACTTTGTATTTGAATAACAGAATATGATTTATGTGTTTTATTTCGGACAGATGCAACGGTTGGATTTGTGCTGCGCATCAAACGTGCAATTTGTCCGTCGGATAATTCTGGATAGTTTTTCAAAATCCATAAAATTCCACCCAAACGATTTTGACGATGTAATTTTGGCGTATATCCAACACCTTTTTTATTTTGTGCCTTTTGTGCAACAACAATTTCTTCGCGTAATGTCAAACGTTTTTCAGGATCTGCTTCACAGGCGGCAATATCTTCGCGTGTTACCTGACCGTTCAAAACGGGGTTTAAACCTTGGATTTTACTGCTTTCGGCATCTGCGATATTTTTAACCTCTAATTCATGCAAACCGCAGAAGTCTGCAATCTGTTCAAATGTTAATGCTGTATTTTCAATCAACCACAACGCTGTGGATTTTGGCATGTATGGATAATTCATGAACGTTCCTCTTGTTAATGCGGGCAATATACACCAAAATAGGCCAATTTTCAAGACAATTTTTATAAAAAAACGTCCCGTAAAATCGGAACGTTTTTTATTATGCTTTTTTTACCAATTTAAATCCATCTTTGGTATCTAAAACAGTCCAGCCTGCGGCATCAATCTGCATCCGCAGTGCATCCGCAGTTTCCCAATCTTTGGATAATTTTGCCGTTATACGTTGTTGGGCCATTTGAACAATTTCATCTGGTGCGGCAACAGATTCCAAATCATACAATTTTTGTGCACGATCCATAAATTGCAACCCCAACAAACGGTCTACAAATTCAACCAATGCTAATTTTGTTTTCGGATTTACCGATGTGTCTTTTAATAAATCTTGAAAAATAACCAAAGCACTGGCTGTTTTTAAATTATCCGATACAGCCGACAACATTTTGTCGTGCCACCCAGAATATACATCCGGTATTAAATCACCACCATTTTTATCCGTCATAAAATCCGCAACACGACGTACAATATTTTTGTATCCGGCCTCCGCCGCATCCATCGCATCCCATGAAAATGCCAATTGTGTCTGAAAATGTCCCAGGGTTATCAAATAGCGATATACAATTGGATCAATTCCACGTGAACGTATAGACTCTAAACGCAAAAATTCGCCTTTGGATTTACTCATTTTTTCACCAGTTTTATCTAATAAAAAACTGCTGTGGACCCAATATGAAACCCATGGTGCACCGGTTATTGGTTCTGATTGGGCGATTTCATTTGTGTGATGAATACGGGCCAAATCCTCGCCCCCAGAATGGATATCAAAATGATTGCCTAATAATTTCATACTCATTGCACTGCATTCTGCATGCCAACCTGGGAAACCAATTCCCCACGGGCTGTCCCATTCCATTTGACGTTTTTCATTCGTTGGTGAAAATTTCCATAACGCAAAATCGGTTAAATTACGTTTTAAATGATTAAATTCTACACGAGCCCCCGCCTGATTTCCAGCCAGTGTTCCGCCGGTTAATTTACCATATTCTGGAAATTTTGATGTGTCATAATAAATGCCATCGCCTGGGATTTCATACGTATACCCCATTTTTTCCAATTTTTTTACCAATTCGATTTGTTCGTTTATATAATCTGTTGCGTGTGGCATATCGGTTGGCCGTAAAATATTCAAATCTGAAATGTCACGCAAAAATTCATCTTTATAAAATTTGGCAATATCCCACACAGATTTATTATCACGGGCGGCCCCCTTTTCCATTTTATCTTGGCCACTGTCGTCATCATCATTTGTTAGATGGCCAACATCGGTGATATTCATAACGTGATGAACGGTAAAGCCGTTTTCAATGAACATTCGTTTCAATATATCGTTATGAATAAATGTGCGTAAATTGCCAACATGGGTGTAATGATATACCGTTGGACCGCATGAATAAAAACCAACATGGCCAGGGGCCAATGGTTTAAAATCCTCTATTTGACGCGACATTGTATTAAATAATCTAATATTCATAACGTGTATCCTTTGTAATCTTTGACTAAGATACTAATAAAAATGTGATTTTTTTTCAAACGAATAATAATCTTTAAAAAAATATTGACAAATATATATTTTTATCTAAGATAAATCAAGGTAATATTATAGAAAGGTTCAATCTGCTATGAAAGTATTAATAACACAAACTGTTTGTAACAATTTGAAAAGGTTTAACAAATCCTATCCAGATGTATTAGATAAATTTTTAGATATTCTAGATAATGCAAAACTTATATCTTCACCCGAGGAACTAAGAACTTATTTAAAAGAATATTTAAATAGTCATAGTGAAACAACTAATCGAAATTGCGAAGCGTTTTATGGTTTTAATTGCAATGGTAAAAATCTTGGATATCGGTTTTATTACACTATTAAAGATTCGATTTTGTATATATTAAATTCCGGAGATAAAAATACCGACGGTAATCAAGATGCAGATATAGATTTATGTAAAAATTTAGTAAAAAAAATTGATACTGGTAATATTGATTGTGTTGATTTATTAGATTTTGAAGCATACATAAATTGGCCAAACAAAAAAGATAGATTACCAAAAGGTATAAGTGATAAAAAAACTTTAAATGATTCTAATAACCAATCTACAATCACCGAAATATCTGGTATACAAACAAAAGATAAAAAAATGAACAATATAGAAAATACCGCAGAAATAAAAATCCGTCCGGATTTTGCCAATAAATTAAAAGACGATAAAAAATTATATCGTATTTTTGTAACAAATTTGGTACATGATATTACCGGCAACAGGAATACATTTAAAAAAGAAGTCCTAGAAAATATAGAAAACTGTAACTCGGCATTATTAAAAATTGAGTATGCAGAAAGAACTTTTATTTGTGTAAAACGAAACAATTCATTTTATTTTTTAGACACAACAAAAAAACAAATCAAAAACGTTACAAAAAAACAATACATTAATACGTATAATAATACGACTGATGAGAATACATGGTTGTTAATATCAGAAATTGATAAGTATTTAGATAAAATATCACAAAAACAAGAAAAAATTGATCAAAATACAGACAGCGAAATTTTGGTATCAAAAATATTTCAAAATCTTTTAACAGACCGCCCTAAGAACGAACAAAACAAAGTTAAAAAAAGGTTACATAATTTTTATACACAAGTGCTTAACGGTAAAAAAGATAAGTTTTTAAAAAAGAGCTTTTTTGACGTTATCACGCAATATAAGCTATATGTATATAATCAAATGGCATTCTTGTGTGCAGTTGTAGAAGGCAAAGATATGTTACTTATGTACGCCCGTGAAAAAAAGGATGTAGATAAAAGAGTTGAAGCCATTATAAAAAATCGGGCCACCACTATTAATACCCATGAAAGTGTTAATTTGTCAGAATGGTTAGGTAATAACAAAGAATCAAAGGAAATGATAGAGTCTTTATCGTGTAATCCAGAAATTATTAATGCGGATGAACACAGTAAAAAATATATAATTGCAAATGATGGAACTATAATCAGAAACGATGTAAATACAGAAACTGCACCCGTTAAACAAGAATCATGTGCTGAAAAAGATATATTACCTGTTCCAAATTTAGAAAAAGCAACCGCTACACGTATGACAAACAAGATGTTAGAAATAGAAGAATTAAACAGACAAATTGATTGGTATGTGAAATATTGTACTTGGTTAACCAAACGCCTGAATTCAATGAGTTTGTCTGAACACCAACGAAATATTGGCCAAAAGAATTATGAATTGGCCAGTAAAAAAATTCATGAACTAACGGCTGCAATAAATGTAAAAATCTATGAGCAATTAAAGTTAATTGCAAGATAATATTAAAATGCCCCTCGATGGGGCATTTTTACCACACCGACCAACCGTAAAAACTACTATATTTCAGAATGAAAATATGACGTGATATAAAAATAACAAGACTATAAAAAAGCCCACCAAACGGTGGATACATACAAATCAATCTGGCGGAGCGTATAGGACTCGAACCTATGGACCGCTATAACACGGTCACGGATTAGCAATCCGCTGCATTACCACTCTGCCAACGCTCCGCATCATGGTTGACGGTTGGTATTATAATCAATTGTCGTAAAGATTGCAAGTAAATATACAAACGTTTTTAAATAAAAAATGCCCAACCGGGCATTTTTTATTCTTCAACTGTTTCTATAACATCTTCATGTTCGGTTTCTTGCACAATATTACCACCACGCATTTTGGGACGTGCCATACGCCATTCTTTGCGTGTTATGCAACCATCGTTGTCCAAATCAATTTGTGGTAAAATTTCACGCATATGGTCGCACTTTACACTTGCTCGGTTCAAACAACCGTCAATAAATTCAACACGTGGTCCACGAAATCCATTGTTTTTATGACAATGACAACAGGTCAATTTTGCTGCCACAAAACCCAAAGAAAATACAATTAATGTAATGATTAATTTTTTAATTATTACACGACGTGCATTTTTGCAACATTCACATGCACAACTTTTTGCACATTCGCCCCCACATGTACATTCTTTAACCATTTCAGGTGCAACATTTGCTGTTGTCTTTTTTGTGTTTGTCTTCTTAACGGTTGCTTTTACAGTCGCATTCTTTTTTTCTGCTGTTTTTTTTACAGTTGTTTTCTTAGCAGTTTTTTGTGCCATTATTTCCATCCTTTGTTTATAAGACCTTACAATTGTATGTTATTATTAAATCTGTGTAAAGTAAAAAAACGCCCCAAGTGGGGCATTTTTAATGTTCTTCGGATTTATGTTCCGGTTGGTATATTTCAACATCACGCGTCATTGCTATAAATTTTTCTGCACGACGCTTTGGCAATTCTTCAACAGGGATTTGTTGCAAATCAACAATATTTTCTGCAACCGCTGCGGACAACAATTCCATTGTTGCCTGCCAATCAGTATGTGCACCGCCGGCCGGTTCATTTATTATTTGATCAACAACATTTAAATTCGCCATATCGCGTGCCGTCAATTTCATTGCCTGGGCCGCCTGGGCCTTAAATTTATTATCTTTCCATAAAATACTGGCACAGGATTCCGGGGCAATTACAGAATAAATTGCATTTTCCATCATTAAAACCCTGTCACCGGTTCCAATGGCAATCGCACCACCTGAACCGCCCTGACCAACATTTACAGCAATGTATGGTGCGCGCATGCGTAATCCTTCGGCAATAGAAGATGCAACCGCCTGAGATTGACCACGTTCTTCGCCTTCACGTCCCGCAAATGCCCCGGCGGTATCAAATAATGAAATTAATGGTAAATTGAATTTTTCTGCCAAATGCATCATACGTATAGCCTTGCGATAGCCATCTGGATTTGCCATACCAAAACGATGGTGTTGACGTGTTTCAATCGTTCGTCCCTGTTCTTGGCCAATTATTACACACGGTATGCCACGCCAAAAACCAATGCCACTGCCCATGGCCGGATCTTCGGCATATGTTCGGTCGCCCGCCAAATATGTCCAATCGTCCACAATTCCATCAATATAGTCCAAGAAATGAGGACGATTTTCATTACGGGCCATCAAAACTTTATCATACGCATCCGTTTCACCCATGCCACGTACTTTTTTACCAGGATCCACCATTGGTGTTTGAACAGATATTGTTTTTTGGGCTTTTTTCTGTTTGGTTAAAACATTTAATATTTTTACCAACGCATCATGTAATCCTGCACGTGGAACAACCATATCAACCATACCATGTTCATACAGATATTCAGCCGTTTGGAAATTCGAAGGCAATTTTTCACGAATATTTTGTTCGATAACACGACGCCCAGCGAATCCAATACGTGCCCCCTGTTCTGCAATATGGATATCGCCCAACATTGCAAAAGATGCAGTAACACCGCCGTATGTTGGATCTGTTAACAATACAACATATGGGATTCCTGCGGCATTTAAACGATTCACCGCCGCCGTTGTTCGTGCCATTTGCATCAAAGATAAAATATTTTCATGCATACGGGCACCGCCACTGGCCGTAACCATAATAAACGGACGTTTTTCTTCGATGGCGTGTTCCATACTGGCCACGATACCATCACCGGCCGCACGTCCCATAGACCCCATCAAAAAGTCCCCATTTAATACACACACTGTTGTATCGATTCCACCGATTTTTCCATCTGCAGTTGTGACCGCATCACGATATCCGGTATCAGACCGTGCATCGGCCAAGCGTTCTGCGTATGGACGCCGATCAACGAAATTTAATGGATCATCAGATACCACAGGTAAAACAAAACGTGTCCACGCATTATCATCAAATAACAAATCAAAACGCTGTTTAGGTGTCATAATAAATGCCCGACCACAACGTGGACAGATATAATGATTATCCTTGTAATCTTTGTAATACACCAAACGGCCGCAGGCTTCACACTTGATCCACATCAAACGACGTACACGATCATAACGTCCGCGATCATCATTTTTTAAACCAGATTTTTTACCAAATAACATCTTTATTACTCGTTCATTTCTTTTGTTAATTCACGACTGGGTTTGAATAAAATCGTCGTATTTGCCGGCAATTCCATTGGTTGTCCGGTACATGGGTTATACCCAATTTTTGTTGCACGTGCACGTGGTTGAAATGTTCCAAAACCACGAATTTCAATACGATCACCCTTGGACACAGATTCGATCATGTGATCGGCCACTGTATCCAATATGGCGGCTGCGTCATTTGCACGCATATGTTTGAATTGTACCTGTATTGTCCGCACAATATCAGAACGTTTCATATTGTTTCTTCCTTTGTTTAATCGTCTTACATTATTAAATGCTTTACGTGTTTTATCAAGAATAAATTTATTTAGCATGTTTTTTTTTCATCAAATACCAACATTTTTAATGAATAGGTTCCTGTGCCAAAACACATATTCAAAATGTTAATCTAAATATACGTAAGAACAAAGGAGATAAACATGTGTGATTTATTTGATAATTGTCAATGTAATCATCATAAAGATTCAACAATTTTATCAATGCCACTAATTGGCGATGCCGCACCAAAATTTCACGCTGAAACCACAAATGGTCCTATTGATTTTCCATCTGATTTCGCTGGGAAATGGATAGTCTTTTTTTCTCACCCATCCGATTTTACACCAATTTGTACAACAGAATTTATGGCTTTCCAAAAACATTTGGATGAATTTCATAAATTAAATGCGGAACCGGTTGGATTGTCTGTCGGAACGTTAACAGGCCATTTGGCATGGTTGCACGCAATAAGCCACATTGAAGATGATGATGGTATGTATACAGAAATCACATTTCCATTAATTGATGATATGCAAATGAATATTGCAAAAATGTATGGTATGGTGCATCCGGAAACATATTCCACAAAAACGGTTCGAGCTGTTTTTATGATTGATCCACACGGAATAATTCGTGCAATTTTATATTATCCTGCATCAAATGGACGAAATATGGCAGAAATAATGCGGTTATTGATTGCATTACAAACGACTGATAATTTTATGGTATCAACCCCTGCTGATTGGGAACCCGGCAAAGCCGTAGTTGCACCTGCCCCAGCAACAACCGCTGCATTAAACCAACGGATAAACAACAAAAAAACAAATTTAGATGTCCGTGCATGGTTTTTGGCATTTAAACAATTAGACAAAGATAAAATTTTTGACACATTATACGGCACAAAGAATACAACCAATAAAAAAATAAAAAAGTAAAAATCCCCAAAGTGGGGATTTTTTATCAAAACACAAATGGCATATCACGTAAATCAATTGGGGCAGATTCGTTTTCTGGATTCCACTGAAATTTGTCAACCAATACACGTTCTTCATTGTCAAATTCAACCCCTTCGTCCAACAATGCCTGATATTGCTGTGAATGAAAAGGTTCATTGCATAAACTGCCATCTTTGAAAACAACGCGATGCCATGGCAAATGCCAGCTGTTTTTATTATTTGATGCATAACCAACAAAACGTGCCATACGTGGTCGCCCAATCATACGTGCAATTTGGCCAAACGTTGCAACACGTCCGGCGGGAATGCGGGCAACAATATCATAAACTTGTTCATTAAATGTTTTCATGTCAGTCGACATTATATGTTACGAAAAATATAAACGCAAATAAATTCCCTTGGATTATTGCAAAAAGTGCACTAATATGATCAATATGAATTCACATTTACAAATTATATCTGGGAAATATCGTGGCCGAAAATTAGTATTGCCGACCGGTGCTCGTCCAACCCAAAATCGGGCCAGAATAGCATTATTTAATATGTTGGAATCCGGAATAATTGATCCAAATACCACAATTAATGTATGGGACACCTTTGGTGGCAGTGGGGCCTTTGGCATTGAATGTCTGTCACGATATGACATAGCAAATGTTGTTATTACCGATGTGTCAGCAGTTTCAATGAAAACAATTCGTAAAAATTTAGAATTATTATCAATTGACAATACCGCCCGAACAGAAATCTGCGATGCTTTTTCCGTAATTTCTAAATATGGCCCTGTTTCTAATTTGATATTTTTGGACCCACCATACGCCGATGCTGCATTGGGGGAACAATTTGTAAAAAAATTGGGTAAAATCGCACCAAATAACGCAATCTTAATCTGGGAACAAGATGGTGTTAATTTTACAACACCATGCCAAAATTGGAAAATTTTACGCGATAAAAAATACGGTCGGGCCAGATTTTTAATTTTACAAAAAATATCTGAACAAAAACCTTGATTTTTCAAACATTTTAATAAATAATATACCCCGCACGACACCCTTGGAGGTTGTGTATAATAACAAACATAAGGAAAAAAAATGTCAATTAAATTAAATGCAGAAATTCGCGAACGTACTGGCAAGGGGGCCTCACGCAGCATCCGCAAAGGCAAAAACGTCCCTGCTGTAATCTATGGTGAAAAACAAGAACCCGTAACTATTGAATTAAATGGTCATGAATTTAATATGTTATTAAAAACACCAAGTTTGCGGACAAAATTAATCGAAATTAACGCAAACGGCAAAACAGAAAATGCAATGTTGATGGATATTCAATATCATCCAGTTTCTGACGTTGTTATTCACGCCGATTTCAAACGTATCGATGTTAAAAAACCTGTTAACGTTGTTGTTCCGGTCGAAGTTATCAATGCAGAAACATCACGTGGGTTAAAATTGGGCGGTGTATTGAACTTTGCTGTACGTAAGGTTGCATTACGTGGTTTGGTTCAAAATATACCTGAAAAAATCATAATTGATTTAACAGATTTGACAATCGGTGATGCAGTTCATGGTTCTGATTTGGTATTACCAAATGGTATTGAATTGGGCCTGCACCAGGCAGAATTGGCATTTGCAACAATTGGTGGTAAAATGCCCGAAGATGCAGCCGATGCGGCCAAAGCAGCGGCACCTGCGGCAGCACCTGCAAAAAAATAATTTGTTAAATATAAATTATTTAGACCGAACAATTGTTCGGTCTTTTTTTACTTTTTATACTTATTATCTTATCAAAAGATTTAATTCAGCGCACTTTTTAAATTCATATGCAGCACACCATTTATAAAAATCCAATTTTTCTTCAGAACTGCTGATACCGACAATCAGGGTTTGTCTTCCACGATCAGCATCAGCTTCCATACGACATATACCGTTTTTTATCACAGAGCACAGCTTATTTATTTTTTTTTCGTAATCAGGAACATCTTTTAAATCAACAAAATATGCAAAATTTATTTTATTTCCTGCAAAATCATTTTGAATTAATTTTTTAAAGTCATATTTTATATCCCAAGCCAGTTTACGTTTTGAAATATCATACTCATCATTCAATATAATCTTATCCCCTTTAATTTCTATACGTTGTTTCTTTTTTACACGTGTGTTATTATTGTGGACTAAGCTATATGTTTTTATATCAATACACATTGGTTCCATGATTTTGCTCCTTAATTTAATCAGGTTAATCTAAGTGTATGCTTTATATGTTATAAACTATTTCTTTATTTTGTCAACAAAAATCATATTTTGTAAAATTATTTTAATATTTTTTTCCTGTGGTCTTGAAATGATATTTATTGTTCACTATATCGTGTCTAAGCAAATAATTTAACAGGAGTAAAAAATGGGAAAAGTTATCGGTATCGATTTGGGGACAACCAATTCAGCAATGGCATTTATGGATGCTACGGATCCAAAAATTATTGAAAATTCCGAAGGTGGACGTACAACACCGTCGATTATTGCAATAACACAGTCAAACGAACAATTGGTTGGTATTACCGCCAAGAATCAAGCAGTTACAAATCCAGAAAATACAATTTATGAAATCAAACGTTTAATGGGCCTGCGTTTTGACAGCCCTGCCGTCAAAGAAATCGCTGCACGTGTTCCATATAAAATTGTTGCAGGCGACAATGGGGATGCCTGGGTTGAAATAAATGGCAAAAAATATGCGCCATCACAGGTTTCTGCAATGGTGTTGGCAAAATTGAAAAAAGATGCAGAAAATTACTTAGGTGAACCTGTTACAGACGCTGTTATTACCGTTCCTGCATACTTTAATGATTCACAACGTCAGGCAACCAAGGATGCAGGTCGTATTGCAGGTTTGAATGTTTTGCGTATCGTAAACGAACCAACCGCCGCTGCTTTGGCATATGGTATGGAAAAAGATAAAAATGGGACAATCGCCGTATATGACTTGGGCGGTGGTACATTTGATATTTCTATTTTGGAAATTGTTGACGGTGTATTCGAAGTTAAATCAACAAACGGTGATACCGCATTGGGTGGTTCTGATTTTGATGCCCGTATTTTGAAATTCTTGATTGATGAATTTAAATCACAAACGGGTATCGATTTATCAAATGATAAATTGGCATTACAAAGATTAAAAGAAGCCGCTGAAAAAGCAAAAATTGAATTGTCGTCTAAGGCAACTGCAGATATTAACCTGCCATTCTTGACCGCAGACGCAACGGGGCCAAAACATTTTAATACAACATTAACACGTGCAAAATTGGAATCATTGGTTGATGATTTGATTCAAAAAACAATTGAACCATGTAAACGTGCATTGGCTGATGCCGGTTTGGATAAATCACAAATCAATGAAGTTATTTTGGTTGGTGGTCAAACCCGTATGCCAAAGGTTCAAGATGTTGTAAAAGAATTCTTTGGCCGTGACCCACACAAAGGTGTAAATCCGGACGAAGTTGTTGCATTGGGTGCCGCAATTCAGGGTGGTGTATTAAAAGGTGATGTTAAAGATGTTTTATTATTAGACGTAACACCGTTATCATTGGGAATTGAAACACGTGGTGGTGTATTTACACGCATGATTGATCGCAATACAACAATCCCAACAAAGAAATCTCAGATTTTCAGCACAGCCGAAGACAATCAATCAGCTGTAACCATCCGTGTATTTCAGGGTGAACGTGATATGGCCGAAGATAATAAATTATTGGGTCAATTTAATTTAGAGGGTATTGCCCCTGCCCCAATGGGCGTTCCACAGATAGAGGTTTCATTTGACATTGACGCAAATGGTATTGTTCATGTTTCTGCCAAGGACAAAGGAACAGGCAAAGAACAGGCAATATCAATTAAATCAGACGGTGGTCTATCCGAAGAAGACATCAAAAAAATGGTTGACGAAGCCGCAGCTAATGCCGATGCAGACAAGAAAAAACGCGCCCTGGTCGAAGCACGCAATACAGCCGAGACCGCTATTTTCAGCATTGAAAAATCATTAAAAGAACACGGTGACAAAATCAGTACCGATGAACGCAGTGCAATTGAAACGGCCAAACAGGCATTAAGCGACGAATTGGCCAAGACAGATGCAACCGCAGAAAGTCTGAAAGAAAAAACAGATGCATTAACAGAAAAAGCAATGAAATTGGGCGAAGCAGTTTATAAAGCAGCCCAGGCGGAACAAAATGCCAATGCAAATTCTGAACAACAGAATACCGACGGCACGCGTGATGCAGATTTTTCTGAAAAATAATAAATTATGCACAAACGATAAATCCCCCACAAACGGGGGATTTTTTTATTACGAATATTAATATGGATTCATTAAAAAAAATGCACATTCAAATATTATACATAATCAGATTTTTAAAAGACGATACGCCTTCTATTACAAATGTGGCATCGTACTAAAACATACCACAGTGAACAATTACCTATTTTGGAAGCATTTTCTGTACAGCACCAGAAATATCTTCACTGCCCTGCTGTTCATTCATCAATTAATTGGTAATTTTAGTTACACCTATATTATCTGCGGCATTTTCGAACATATTCTTTAAATTTAAACCGGTATCGGATTTTTTATCCGTTTTTTCATCCGTATCCGTTTTTTCACGATTGATTATCATATCACCAACCGCACCACCCACAACACCCGTGGCCGTCAATCCAATGCCAACATTGCGTTTCGTTTTTGTAGCAGATTTTTGTTCATCCCATTTTTTCGCATCCGTACCATCCAGATTCGTTAACGCACGATATATCGATGTAAAGGCACCTTCGCCCCGTTCACGTGTTTCATCATCATATAATCCCAATTGGGATGCATCCAATACAACCTCTGATTCAATACCAGGCTTCATCCCCAATGCCTGTTTCCGTATCTTTAAATCATTGGCCAATCGCATATATTCACCATAATATTCAATTAATGCATTACCGCCCGGTAATTGAATTTCTGTTTCACCACCCTTAAATGATTTTCCATCACCATAATCACACCGGAACGTGGCCAAATATGCAGTCATATCGGCCTCGGCATTTTCATCGGCACGTTTTTCAGCAATTGCAGATGCCAATTCCATCGCACCAATACCCGATGCCGCCATTGATGCCGCCCCCAGTGCTTTGTTTGCCGTACTGGTTTCTTTTTCTTTGGCCGCCTTTAATGCCTGTTCCTTTTCCGCAATTAATTTTTCACGTTCTTCTTTACTCATTTGTGGTTCTGCATTTGATTCATCCGCCACCGCGTTTTCTTGATCGATATCAGCATCTGTTTTTTGAACACATGCATCACCATACGTTACGGATTGACAGTCGTCAATATTTTGGGCATCACATGAACCGCCATCATTATTTAAATTTTCTGTTGTTTCATTCCATAATACAAATCCTTCTTTACATTGTGTCGGTTTACATACACCGTTTATTTTTTTTGCCGTTGCTACATTTCCTTCCAGACTACATGCAATAGCTGTAACTTCATCAAGATCTTTATGGTCTGCTGTTAAAACGACAGTATATTCTCCATTGTTATAAAAGTTAACTGCAGGAACTGTTTGTGTCGTATAACCAACATACGAAAATTTAATGTTCGTATTACTTGGAACATCATCTAATAAAAACCGACCATCTGTATCGGTTGCAATTCCCTTTGCGGTATTATCGACAGTTACAACTGTAACCCCTGGTAGTGGTTCACTATCATCATCAACAACAATCCCCGATATATTTATATTTTCCACAGATGTACTATCGTTATTCGGATTTCCCGTATTCGGCTCTTCTTTTCCTGTATTTTGTACCAGGTCTTCTTTTTTATCGACTTGTTTTTTTTCATCTTCAGCATACCCAACACTATGCATTGTAGAAAAAACAACTATTACCAATGAAAAACATAAAAATTTAAACCTATGCATTTTCCCGTCCCTAAAAAATATATTTATATCGAAAATATATCACATTTTTACAATTTGTTTCAACAACAAATGATTTTTATAATGGCTTTTTAAGCGATAAATTATTTGCCAACAAATTTTATTGATAAAACCACAAAATAAAAGTAACATATTCGTGTAAATCAAAGGTGAATTATTATGAAAAATATTATTATCACATCTGTTATTACCATTTCATTATCGGCATGCACCGTTAATATGGTCCCATCCAATTACAGTGGCCCTTCATCAACGTATAATACCGTTGATACCGGAAAAATTAATACGGTCAAAGAAGGCGTTATCACCAGTACCCGTCCCGTTAAAATCGCAACGCAAAATGGTTCGATTGGAACAATCGCGGGTGCCGTTGCAGGTGGAACCGCGGGAAATGAAATTGGTAAAAGCATTGCCCAAAAACATAAAAAACATAAAAATACCGCAAAAGTTCTTGGAACCACCGCTGGTATCTTATTGGGTGGATATTTAGGTGGCAAAACCCAAGAAACATTATCAGCATCTGATGGAATTGAATATATTGTAAAATTAAGTAATGGTGAATTGATAACATTAACCCAGACCGCCGATACAGTATATTCCGTTGGTCAATCTGTATATATTATGGATGGTTCAAATGGTTCACGTGCACGTATTATTGCCAAATAACAACCATTTAATTTAATAAAAAATGCCCCGTTTTGGGGCGTTTTTTAATCGATGTTTGTGTACTCACAAAAACCTTCATTAGTATCACAACGGTTAATGGTTCCTTCGCTGATAAAATATCCCTGTGGGTGTAAACATGCCGGACAAACGGATGGAGCCTCGGTCCCAATGTGCCAATTGCCACAATTTGTGCAACGCCACATAACAACTTTGTCCTGTTTAAACAATGTTCCATTTTCAATTGCATCAATTAATGCACGAAAACGTGATTCATGGTAACGTTCTGCATATCCAATATTTTTCAAAATTTCTGCAATGGCCGGAAAACCTTCTTGAGCGGCAATTTGTGCAAATTTTGGATACATATCTGTATTTTCATCATTTTCACCAAACGCGGCGGAACGTAAATTTTCCAATGTGGTACCAATTTTACCGGCCGGAAACGATGCGGTTATTTCAACAACGCCCCCCTCTAACATTTTAAACAAACGTGATGCATGTTCACGTTCCTGTTCCGCGGTTTCTAAAAATATTTTTGCAATTGCCTGATAACCTTCATCTTTGGCCTTTGATGCAAAAAAAGAATAACGATTACGTGCCTGCGATTCACCGGCGAACGCTGTCAAAATATTTTTTTCTGTTTGTGTTCCCTTTAATGATACCTGTGACATTTTTTTCTCCTTTTTTTCACTTAGTATATTAAAACTTTTTATATACGTACCGTAGATTTTATCCATTTGTAAATTTTTTCAACCACAGCATTTTTTTTAGATTCCACAGAATGAATTAATTCCGCATGCGTACACCCCAATTTACACCATAATGCATTATTTACTTCTTCAATATTATTACCAAATGCCCAATATGTTGCACGATTGGTTTCATATTTACCAATAATCATTTCTATTTCTGTAACATAATTTCCATAACAATTTGAACCAACAACGTTTGCCTTATAATATTCAAAAAAATTTTTTTTCGCATTAGGTAAACGTTCCCCCAAAACAAATCGTTGTTCTTTATTCTGAACAGCAATTGTAACGATCTTAGCACTCAATTTATTTTGGATACGCCACTCACCCGCAATAAATTCAACTTCATTTGGTGCCAATGTCCTTAATGAAATATTTTTTAATTCTGTTCCAACCTGCTTAAACGCCATTTTGCCTTTAACACAATCCTTTTCATACGCTTCGATTTTTTCACGCATTCCACAATTTTTTTCATCTAAACAACAAGAAAACTTATTCATTGATATTTTCCTTTATTTCACACCCGACAATATTCAAAAATTTCTGTTCAACCCGTTCGATCAAATCTTCAATTCCGATTTGACCTGCCGCACTTATTACAATCATTTCTGGTTTCTTTTTTCGGCCAAATGATTTCTTAAATGCATCCATTTTATTTTTTAATTCATCCTTATCAACGGCGTCAATTTTATTAATAACAACCAATTCCGGTTTGTCTAATAAACCACCACCATATGAATCCATTTCATGGCGAATTGCCGCATATCGGGTTCCCCAGTCATTTTCGGTACCATCAATAACATGCAATATCATTTTTGTACGTTCGGCATGACCTAAAAACTTATCCCCCAATCCAACACCGGTATGTGCACCTTCAATTAATCCAGGTAAATCAACCATAACAAATTCACGATTATGGGCATACATAACCCCTAATTGCGGATTTACAGTTGTAAACGGATAATTTGCAATTTTGGGCCGTGCTGACGTAACCGCCGATAACAATGTCGATTTACCTGCATTTGGAAAACCAACCAACCCTATATCTGCAATCAACTTTAATTGCAATATAACCGTACGTTCTTCCCCAGGCAACCCATCATTAGCCTGACGTGGTGTACGGTTGGTTGGGCTTTTAAAGTGTAAATTTCCCCATCCACCATTTCCACCACGTGCGGCACGATACTCCATTCCATCAACGTTTAAATCTGCATATACAATTTCTTCGTTCTCGGACAATATAACCGTCCCAGTTGGCACAGGTAAAACCAATGTTTCCCCAGATGATCCCGTACGCATTTTTCCCATACCGTTTTGACCACGTTCAGCAACAAATTTCGTTTTAAAGCGATAATCTATTAATGTATTAACATTTGGAACCGCCCGGAACACAATATCACCACCACGACCACCGTCACCCCCATTTGGGCCGCCAAATTCAATATATTTTTCATGACGAAAACTGGCACTGCCATTTCCACCATGCCCGGCCTGAATAAATATTTTTGCTCTGTCTAAAAATTTCATATTTTAACCCTATTTTTTATCATTATAACTTAAAAACTTGCAATTTCCACCGCAAAGATTATAATATTTAGCGTCGCATATGCGAAGATGATTCTGAATCCGTTGCGAAATAGTCGTTTTGGACCCGGGGGCGGTACCCGGCATCTCCACCAATAAAAATCATGGGGATGACACAGTTTCGACAGACGCAGTAAAGGCAAATCGGTTGAATTCGACGTGGTGTCGTTAAATACCAATTAAAAACTGAATGGCGATAGAATCGCTGCGAACGACAATGTTCGCTTTGCAATGGCTGCCTAAGATGGCGCAGAGTATAATTGGCAATTGTTGATTATATTCATTTTTGCTATTGCGGGGTTGTCGGGTACCTGGCACCAGAAACCCGATATTTCTATAATTTAGTATCAAAGGTAAAAAATAAAAAGGAACCGATTATGTTTGGAAAAATCAAAAGAATATTCTTTACAGGAATTTTTGGTATTTTATACATTTCTTATATCGCACAATTTGTGTATGTTTTAGGTTTTGTTGAACAATTGGATCAGAAATTCGCATTATTGGCCGTTTTAAGCGTTGAGTGGTTGGTTTTAATTGCCGCACGTTATTTGTCAAAGCGTTCCAGCAATACCGCACAACACAATGTTTTTCGTCGTCGTTAATTTTGATTATTTGGAATAAAAAACCCCGTTTTTCGGGGGTTTTTATTTGACTTGAAAAAGAACTTAAAACGCCCTATATTATAAATCACTATGAAAGAATTTGTATTACCATTTAATGATGTTGTTATTCATCCTGGGACAACTATGCCGTTGTTCATAAATCATCCTGCGGCAATTGCCTGTATTCAGGCGGCAAATGCACCAGATGCATCAAAACGTATTGTAATCGTTCCACAACGTACCGGTGGTGTCCCCACAGATGAATCTGATATTTATCATGCCGGTGTCTTGGCAGATATAACAAATGTTTTACGTCTGCCCGATGGTGGTTTGCATTGTATTATTCAGGCACGCACTGTTGTTAAACTGGACAGTATCATGTATGTTGCGGATGGTTTTGTTGCGGATGTAACACCAATTGAAATCACCGACAGCCCAGACAGCCCAGAAATACAAATGTTGCGTGATAAAATTGTTACCGCATTGATTTCAATGGCAGAACCCGCAAAACGTAAGTCTTTTGCGAAATTGCGAACACTGATTCATGAATACCCGACACCCGCATTTGTCGATTATGTTGTTCAGGTTGCGAATTTCGAAACTGATAACGCATTAAAAATATTATTAATGAATACATGGACGGAAAAATTAACGGCCATTTTGTATAATTTGGGATTAATGGCCGAAAATGCCAAAATTGAGGCAACAATTAATCGTCGTGTTCAACAACGTTTGGATCGCAACCACCGTGATGCAATATTACAGGAAAAATTGCGTGTTATACACCAAGAATTGGGCGATGACAGCGAAGAAATGGACGTTGACAAAATACGTAAACGCATTGAAAGTGCACACTTGCCTGCCCCTGTTATGGACAAGGCATTATCAGAATGGCGTCGCATGCGCAATATGTCCCCTATGTCTAACGAGGGTGGATTATTAAAATCATACTTGGATGAATTATTGGCAATGCCATGGAATAAATCTGACAAATCCAAAATTGATTTAACGGCTGCGCGTAAGATATTGGACAATCATCACTCTGGTATGCAAGCGGTCAAAGAACGTATTTTGGAACACATTGCCGTAATGAAAAAAACCGGGGGCAATCGTGGGGGGATTTTATGTTTGGTTGGTGCACCTGGGGTTGGAAAAACATCACTGTGCAAATCCATTGCCCAGGCCCTGGGACGAAAGTATCAACGTATATCATTGGGTGGTATTTCAGATGAATCGCATTTTCGTGGTCATCGTAAAACATATATCGGTGCCCAAACGGGACGCATTATGGATGCATTAAAACGTTGTGGGGTCAATAATCCGGTAATTGTATTAGATGAAATTGATAAAATGGGACGCGATTGGCGTGGTGATCCTGAATCCGCATTGTTAGAGATATTGGATCCAGAACAAAACAAAACATTCCGAGATCATTATCTAGAGGTTGATTTTGATTTATCAAACGTTATGTTCATTGCCACAGCAAACAGTCTAAATTTATCAAATGCCCTAAAAGATCGTATGGAAATTATCGAAATTCCAGGTTACAGTGTGGACGAAAAAATTAAAATCGCACACGAACATTTAATTGGTCGTGCTGCATATGATACAGGATGGAACGTTGATAATATAAAAATCAGTGACGACGCAGTACGTCACGTCATACAAAAATATACATCTGAACAGGGGGTTCGCCAATTACAACGTGAATTAACTGCAATTTTACGTCGTCAATTATTGGAAAACGATGGCGAAGATGCACCTACAGAATTTACGATATCAAAAATTGACGATTTATTATCAATCCGTAAAAACTCAGGATTATCTAATAAAATCGGATTTTCTGCACAAATTTAAAGATATTGATATGCAACAGAATATTTTAATTATAAATACCTCAGGCGGTGGTTTGGAATTTGTTTTGAACGATAAACATAAGCATATAGTGGTGGAAAAACAATCAATCGCATTGCCAATGGCGACCGAAGAATTTATCACAGAGTGTGGCAAAAAATGGTCTGATTTATCTGCAATTGGGGTTGTTGTTGGCCCGGGCAGTTTCACCGGAATACGTTTGGGAATTGCCTATGCCAAGGGGTTATCAATGGGGTTAAACATCCCTTTAATTTCGGTAAATGCGTTTGAATTATATTTGGCAGAAACTCCGGATGCATTTGTTGCAATTGAATCTGGCCGTGGTGATTTCTTTGTTGGTGCCGCAAATTTGCCGCCATGCACAATGGATATTGATACATTAGAATACAAACAAATGCAATGGCCACGCACCGTTGGTCATCGTCCATTTAATTTAAAAAACGCTGTCAAAATCGTAATTGATAAATTATCTGTCGATAAAATTGAACCAGTGGTTCCAATGTATTTACGCCCCAGTTATGCAGAAGAAAACGCACAGAAAAAACAAAATGCTTAACCAATTGGCAAATCTTCATAAACAATGTTTCCCGGACAAACCATGGTCCGAAACGGATTTTGCAGATTTAAAAAAATCGGGTTGTGAAATAATCGCCAGTCAAAACGGTTTTATTGTATATCGCAGCGTTATCGATACGGGCGAAATAATCAGTATCGGTGTTGCCCCAAATGCACGCTGTAATGGTATTGGTGCAGCAATGTTAGGCTTGGCTGAACATGATATGTCAAAAAACGGTGTTCACAATATATTTTTAGAGGTTAACGCCAAAAACACACCCGCAATTGCATTATACCGTTCTGCTGGATATAACCAAATTGGTATTCGTCCAAAATATTATGATGGCGTAGATGCAATATTAATGGAAAAACGAATTTAGGTTCATTTTGAAACAAAATCTAAAATACGTGAATCAAAAATAACATCACGATCCCGTAATGGTGATGCAATATGCATATCGGCCGCAGAACGCGTTCGTGATAACGCAACATACGTTTGCCCATGTGCAAATGCACCACGCGATATATCCACAACAACCGCATCCAACGTTTTACCCTGGGCTTTGTGGATTGTCATGGCATATCCCAAATTTAATGGGAATTGTTTAAAACTGCCAACCTCATTTTCAATTAATCTATCATTTTCATCACGTGTATATTCAATTTTTTGCCATTTTTCAGGTCGCACAGAAACGATATCACGTGATTGATTTAATAATTGAACAACAATTTCCCGTGTCCCCAAACTTTGTATTCGCCCCATCGAACCGTTATGCCAACGATCGCCATTTTTTACAAAAACAACCAATGCCCCAACCTTTAAATTTAATTGCATTGGGGCCGGTACATCACGTTCGGAAAACGTTCCAGATAAAACACCGGTATATGTTATCATTGGTGCATTTATCTGATTCAATCTATCTGAATTTATACGTTCTGCAACCGCCCTAAACGGTGTAATAATAATTGCATTTTCACGTTGTTCATTGTTATCAATTTTACATTTATTAAAAAAATCCAACGCCCCAATATCACCATTACGCAACCGGCGCAAATTATCCAATAATGGTGCATCATTTTGACGATATACCGTATTAAAATCAAAACGAACAAAATCACAACGCGGATAAACATGGCTGTCAAAAAAATATGCATTTGCAAAACCATATTCCGCCTGATACATATCCGATGCATAATTCGTAATAACTGGCGGCAATTGAAACAAATCACCAATTGCAACTATTTGCAATCCACCAAATGGTCTGCTGTCACGTCTGGCCTGACGTGCTAAAATATCCATTGCATCCAATAAATCTGGGGCAACCATTGATATTTCATCAATTATTAAAACATCGGCTGCTACTAAAACATTACGTGTTTTTGCCTTTAATTTTAATAAATCTGGCACAACAAAATCACGTGGTTGAATTTGAAACATAGAATGAATTGTTTGCCCACCAACATTTAATGCAGATACCGCGGTTGGACATGCACAAATTACACGTTTTTTTGTATTTGCCTTGAAATAATTAATAAATGTTGACTTTCCAGTACCAGCCTGCCCCATGATAACAACATTCGCATTTGTACGTTCAATTGTATTCCATGCGGTTATTTGCGTATCACTTAAAATTCGAACTAATTCAGCCATATCGACAAACATATTGCCGCATTACGTAACAAAAATAAAGAAAAATAATAAAAACCACTTGCACTGTTCATAAACAATGTATATAATTGTCTGCGTTGGGTTAGTAGCTCAGTTGGTTAGAGCGGAGCGCTCATAACGCTTTGGTCGTGGGTTCGAGTCCTACCTAACCCACCAAAAAATAAATCGCACGTCTGTATGACGTGTTTTTTTGTTTATACTTCCCAGCGTTTTATAAAAACGTAATTTTTTATTTCACGCCACATACCAGGCAAAAATCTTTTTCTTTTGCAAATAAAAAACTATTGTGATAAATTATGCCGTCACAACAGATTTTTTTAACCAGGAGTATTTATAAATGACCAAACCAGTTGTTTTATGCATAATGGATGGCGTTGGTATCAGTTCTGATTCCAAACACAATGCCGTTGCAATGGCAAAAATGCCGTTCTTTAATAATTTATTAAAAACATATCCACATGCCGTATTGGATGCCAGTGGTCCCGCAGTTGGATTACCACATAACACCATGGGTAATTCTGAGGTTGGCCACATCACAATCGGCGCTGGGCGCGTTGTAAATCAATTTTTACGCCGTTTTCAAATCGAGGACTGGAACAAAAATGTCCAATTACACGAATTTATATCTGATGTAAAACAATCTGGTGGAATTGTTCATATGGCCGGATTGATGTCAAATGGTCGTGTCCATGCCAATATTGATGATATGTTAATTATCGCAAAACGTGTATTGGATTCAGGATTACGTTTATGTATACATTTTATTGCAGATGGGCGTGATACCCTGCCCGGTTCTGCAATTGAATTTGTAAATATGATTCACGAACAATTAAAACAATATTTTACATCTAATCAAGCCTTTTTTGGATCTATATCTGGACGTTATTATGCGATGGATCGTAATCAAAATTTGGATCGTACAGAATTGGCGGCAAATGCCATTGTAAATGCACGTGCCGAATATCATGCATCAACTATTACAGATGCCATTACAATGGCAACAAATCGTGGCGAAACAGATGAATTTATCAAACCAACTGTGATTGATGGATGCGTTCCAATTAAACAAACTGATGGTTTCTTATTTGGAAACTATCGCAGCGATCGTGCACGTCAAATTGTTCGTGCAATTTTACCGGCCAATGCACGTATGTTATGTTTTTCACAATATGGCGAAGGCTTAAACGAATACTGCCCCGCTCTGTTGCCAGATATTGCAATTGAAAATACATTGGGCGATGTAATTGCTGCGGCCGGTTTAAGTCAATTACGGATTGCGGAAACAGAAAAATATAACCATGTTACATATTTCTTTGATGCCGAACGTAATATTGACTTCCCAGGCGGAGAAAAAATTTTAATTGAATCACCACATGTTGCAACATTTGATATGAAACCAGAAATGTCTGCAATTGAAATAACCAATGCTTTATTACCAAAATTAGATAAATTTGATGTTGTTATTTTGAATTATGCCAATGGCGATATGGTGGGTCATACCGGTAATATTGATGCCGCGGTTCGTGCAATGGAAACATTGGATTCACAATTGGCCCGTTTAATACCGGCGGTGTTGGAATTAGATGGAACGGTTGTTATTACCGCAGATCACGGGAATGCAGAAAAAATGTGGGATGATGAAAATAATTCACCATGGACTGCACATACAACAAACCCGGTAAATGTTATTGTTGTATCAAACATCCAACATACAATAAATAATGGTGGATTATCAGATATTGCCCCAACAATATTACATTTATTAAATCTGCCCCAGCCATCAGAAATGACCGGCACCAGTTTGATATAACACAAAATCCCCCATTTTGGGGGATTTTTTTTAACATTATTGCATTTCACCAATATATATATCCATATTACACGCCAACGATAACAATGGACTGTCCGGGGATACATATGAATTTGAGGTTTGCAGGCCATCTATTTTTGAATCCTGGATATATTTACCGGAATCAAAAAAATCAGCCAAACTAATTGTTTTGCAATACCCATTTTGTATCGCCGTCATAACGTATGTTTCATTATTATCAATTGCATTTAATGCACATTCGGCCATTTGCGTGGCGGTAATTCTGTCACGTGCGGTTGTATCACCCGAACGTTGAATATGTTCCGGAAATGCGGTTCTGTTTGCAATTCCTTCGGCATTTAAACGACGTGAAATAATATCGGCCGGCTGTCCGGAATGTCCACGCAATGAAACCCCTTCGGATACCATAATAATACCATAATCTGTTTTTGCATTGCGGATATGCGCAATCAAACAATCCAAATCAAATTTTATTTCTGGAATCAATATAGCCTCGGCCCCAGCGGCGATACCGGCATGCAATGCCAATTCCCCACAATCACGCCCCATCGCCTGGACTACAAACCAACGATGATGACTGCGTGCGGTTAATAACAATTGATCACAAAACGATGTTAATTGTTGAACCGCCGTATCAAAACCAACGGTTATATCTGTTTGCGGAACATCCAAATCAATCGTTTTGGGAATACATATTAATTGCAAATCTGCATAAATATCACGATTACACCACGCCAACGACAAACTGCCATTTCCGCCGACCAATATCAACGCATCCAATTTTAGATTCTGTAATGAACGACGTAAATGGTTTTTAAATTCTGCCAACGTATCATTATGTGCCGCAACGGCAAAATTCATTGCACCGGGACGTCCATTGTGCAAAACACTGCCCGATAAATGTGAATTTTCAATTGATAATACATCTGGCGTTAATGTTATTATTTCTTGGGGTACGGTTAACAAACCGTCTGTCCCATCATTAATACCTATAACAGTCCAACCACGTAACGCCGCACCACGCATTACACGTTGGATTACTGTGTTTAAACCAGAACAATCCCCCCCGGTGGTCATAATTCCAATTCTTTTCATAGTCTCTTTTTCCTTTTGTTATTTTATTACAAAATTATATCACAAATAAGTTGACAAAGAAAATAAATTTGCAATAATTTGTCCAAAAGTTATAAATAATCCTACGTAAAACACAAGGAGACATCTGTATGGTGAAAAAGAATTCTATGGGAAAAACCAAACGATCAACCAATGAAATAATCGAAGAGGCAATCGCACAACAAAACGATTGGATGGAAAAACGTCGTAATTTTACGGGACGTTTTTTAAGAAAATTAAATTCATTTTTAAATCATAAAAAAACGGCGGCCCCAGTTATTATTGCAACAACAGATTCAAAAAAAGAAACTATTAATCCTGCAATTGTTGTTTATGGTCCTGAACGTCGTCGCGGTTTGGCGGCATATTGGTTTCCAATTATGTGTGCTTTGGCGGTTATTTTTATCGCAATTTGGTTTGCATTTATACATTCCACAGATACCTCTGTTGTTGCAGTTACACCTGTTCCAAATGTTCCAGACCCTGTAATTCAAACTGTTGAGCAACCCACAGATACAAATACAGAAAACGTTACCCCCAGTTTTGATATCGTTCGCATCGAACCCAGCGGTAACGTCGTTGTTGCCGGACGTTGGGTTGCAAATCAAAATATATCAATCGTTATTAATGGCAAAATAACTGCAACCGAACGGACCGATGGTAATGGTGAATTTGTTTATGCCCCCGTTAATGCATTTGCACCCGGCAATTATACTTTATCCTTAATCGGTGCAGATTCAGGCATCAAATCCCAAGAAAATGTATTTTTGTATGTTTCGGCACACGGGTATGAGAATTCTGTTTCATTATTAATGACACGCGAAGGCAGTACTTTATTGCAATCGCCAAAAATGTTAGCAGATGGTGATTTATCTGTGTCAAAAATTGATTATTTAGACACCGGTCGTATCGTCGTAACCGGTGATGCATTGCCACGTTTACGCGTTTCATTAACATTGAATGAACGTTATATGGGCTTTGCACGTGTTTCGGATCATCATCATTTTGGCCTGGGTGCCGATGTTGGTCAATTGGAAACCGGACGCGAATACACATTAACCGTTCGCTTACATGATGGCGATGGCAATACCGTGGCACGCGTTGAACATAAATTTACTATGCCAGAAATGACCGGGGATGACGACACATATTACACCGTTCGTCGTGGTGATTGTTTATGGATAATTGCACGCAATTTTCTGCGTCGTGGTGTATTGTTCAGCATAATTGCAAAACGCAATAATATTGCAAATCCAGATTTGATTTTTCCAAAACAGATATTACAAATACCTGTTTCTGTAAAATAAAATTTCACTAAACCACAGGGGCTAGACATGGGGAATGATCGTCGTGCAAATGTTTTACGTTGTGTTTATGAAAACAACAGATATAAAAAACAACGCAGTTCAGAAGAAGAAAAATTAATTGAACTGTGCCGTAATATAATAAAATCTGCATCTCAATATAACCGTACTGATATCTTGCACCAGGTAGAAAAATTAATTCGCAGAATTGAACAATCCGGATTAACCACGCAAGAGATTGAAAAAAAAAGACAATGGTTATTAAAATTCAAAAATCAGATGATTGCACAATCAAGGTAACCACAGCACCGATTGGTGCTGTTTTTATCTTAATTAAAGGCTTCTTATATCAAATAACAAAAAACCGGCACAATGGCCGGCTGAATTTCTGGTGCGAGCGAAGGGAATCCGCATGTATAAACACACAACGAGTTGCGTTATTAGCAACGAATTGATGTGTGCGTCACAAGGACACCCGACTCATACGACACACAATTCAAACTTGGTGCGGGCGAAGGGAATCGAACCCTCGTCTAAAGCTTGGGAAGCTTTCGTGCTGCCATTATACCACGCCCGCAAAACATTACAGATTTTATACTGTGTATAAAAAAATATCAAGGACAAAAACAATAAAATATTTGACTTTTTATAAAAATCATTACATAATGTCCCTGCAAATCCCAAAGATTGCCATTATAATTTAACCAGTGCGTGGTAACGCGTGGTCCGCCATCCGATAAGTTTTTATCCTTGGTGTGGTTTTTCTTTTTGGGATAAACAGTTAAAAATTTAAGGAGTTAAAAATATGGCAACTGTTATCAGATTGGCGCGTTTCGGTGCAAAAAAACGTCCATACTATCACGTTATTGTTACAGATTCACGTAATGCACGTAACTCAGGTAATGTTTTAGAAACCGTTGGTAAATATGACCCAATGCAACCACGTGACAGTGAAAAACGTGTTATTTTGAATATTGAACGTGTAAAAGCCTGGTTGGCAAATGGTGCAAAACCATCAGATCGTGTTTATAAATTCTTTGTAAAAGCTGGTTTGGTTGCTGCAAAACCTGTTCCTGTTCAAACAAAGAAACATTTGCAATCAGAAAAGACACAAATGAAAATTAAAGACAAAGCTGAAAAATTAGCCAAAGCGGCCGAAGCCGCCAAAGCTGCAGCCGAAACCACAGCTGAATAAAACAATTTGTCGTATTTTTTATTTTATAAACCCGGTTGTTATGCCGGGTTTTATATGGAAACATGGGGGTATATAAATGACAGACAACAAAAATTGCCCATTCAGCAATGATTATTGTAAATACAAGGATCCATTGTATTATGATAGTCCACTAACAAACGACAAAATACCCACGGTTGGTATCGCAGATAATCGTTGCCCAGCCGGAGATCAAAAGTCGCTTTGCCAACGATACATAAATTATAAATTATTACAGTCGGCCAGGAATAAAATACATAAAAAATAATTTTAGCCATGTCAGATAATAAAAAAATATTGGTTGGTAAAATTGTTGCCCCACAGGGAATACGTGGTGATGTTCGTATTCAAACATATACAACCACCCCGGATGATTTAAAAAAAATGTCTATTTTATCTAATAAATTCACGGGACGTGATTTTAAATTTATTCGTCGTTTAAGTCCGGTTTCTGATGTTATTGTTGCCCATATTAACGGTATAGACGACAGAAACAGCGCGGAAAAATTACGAAATACGGAGTTATTTGTAATGCGTGACACCCTGCCAGAATTACATAATGGTGAATATTATCAGACAGATTTAATTGGTTTTAATGTTATGCGTGCCGGTGTAATAATTGGACAAATTGAATGTTTTCACGATTTTGGCGGCGGCGATATTATTGAATTAGATAATGGTGAAATGCTATCTTTTATTGGGGCAGATGTAGACATACAAAATAAAGTTATAATGGTAAAATAATGTCAGAAACATTTATGAAATTTTTATGCAAAAAAACGGGGCATTTTATATCAACAGATTGCACGTGTATTGACAAAACAGGTGTATGCCCTGTTATAGAATATTGCAACAAAGTCGGGGTCAGGATAATCCAGGAAACCGAACAACATGATGAAAAAATTATACATAAATACAATTTTGAATCACGTGCAGCGCGGGAATATTTTTTACCTATGCTAGGGATTTGCGTTTCTTGTTATAAACATAATAAACAAAGATAAAAAACGTGCATTTTAATATTTTGACAATTTTTCCAGAATTATTCCCGGGAACACTTGGTGCCGGTGTGGTTGGACGTGCACTGAATAATGGCACATGGTCATATGACATTATAAATATTCGTGATTTTTCAATTAATAATTACGGCAGTGTCGATGATGTGCAATTTGGTGGCGGTTCTGGAATGGTTATGCGGGCTGATGTACTGGGAAAAGCCTTGGATTCTGTAAAAAATCCAGGGAAAATAATTTATTTTTCCCCACGTGGCCCAAGATTGAATCAAAAAATGGTCCGCGAATTTATTGCAAATCCAAATGAAACCTATACACTATTGTGTGGCCGATACGAAGGTATTGACCAAAGAATCATAGATGTGTATAATATACACGAATTATCCATTGGTGATTACATTCTGTCCGGTGGTGAAATTGCAGCACAAGTTTTTATTGACAGTTGCGTTCGCGTGATGGATAATGTATTGCATGGTGGGTCTGAATCCACCACGAACGAAAGTTTTGAAATCGGGGGGTTGGAATGGCCGTTATACACCCGCCCGTCAGTATGGCGTGGACAAAATGTCCCAGAAGTCCTGCTGTCCGGTCACCACGGCAACATAGAACGGTGGCGGAAACAACAATCGGACGAAATAACCAAAGAACGTCGTCCGGATTTAATAAAGGAAAATGAAAAATGAATATCATTAAAAAAATCGAAGCTGAACAAATTGCAAAATTAAATGCGAACAAAGAAATTCCTGCATTTAAGGCCGGTGATACTGTACGTGTTCACGTAAAAATCAAAGATGGCGACAAATTCCGTATTCAGTTATTCGAAGGTTTTGTTATCGCACGTGATGGTGGTAATGGTAACAACGCATCATTCACAGTTCGTCGTGAATCATACGGTGTTGGCGTTGAACGCAAATTCCCATTATACAGCCCTGCTATTGAAAAAATTGAAAAAGTACGTATCGGTCGTGTCCGTCGTGCAAAATTATTTTTCTTGCGCGGTTTGTCTGGCAAAAAGGCACGTATTGTTGAAGATTTGTCTGCAACATCTGCTGAAAAAGGCAAAAAATAATAAAAATACATATAATGAAATATGTGTTTGCAAAACCGTCACATGGTGGCGGTTTTTTTGTTTTGTAATTTTTTTCAACCTTTCCTCTCCACACCGCATCACTGTCAAACAGTCCACCGCCATTCCAAACGGTGCGGGTCTGCCCCCATTCATCGCAACATTCCCCATTTACCCATACACAACTACAATATAACCAGCAAATAATTCAACAAAATACTTGAATTTTCATAATGAATATAGTAAAGTGCAGTCGCTGGGTAATCAGAGCTGAATAATCATCGGTGCATTTTGGTCCCGTTTGAAATAAGGATTCTGTTATTCGCCTGGCACCGAAAAAACCAAAAAATAAGGATAAAAAATGGCAAGAGCTGGTGCAAAACGTAGCACAAGAAAATTAAAAATTGGCCGCAGTTTGGGTGTTAACCTGTGGGGTCAAGCAAAATCTCCGTTTAACAAACGTAAATATAAACCTGGTCAACATGGACCTACTTCCCGCGGGGCCAGTTCGTCTGATTACGCAAAACAGATGCGTGCAAAACAGACTTTAAAGGGTTATTACGGCAATATTGGTGAAAAGAAGTTCCGTGCATATTATTTAGAAGCAGATAATATGAAAGGCGACACACCAGAAAATTTGATTGGTTTGTTGGAACGCCGCTTGGATGCGGTTGTTTATCGTTCTAAATTGGCACCAACTGTTTTCTCGGCACGTCAATTGGTCAGCCACGGCCACATCATGGTTAATGGCAAACGTGTTAAAATTGCATCATATCAGGTAAGACCGGGTGACGTTATCACGGTCAGCGAAAAAGCAAAACAAATGCCATTGGTTGTTTTGGCATTGGAATCTGCAGAACGCAATTGGCCGGATTATATCAATGTTGACAGTGCTAATTTCACCGCAACATTTGTACGTGTACCTGCATTTGCAGATGTACCATATCCTGTTCAAATGTTCCCTGAATTGGTTGTTGAATTCTATTCTCGTTAATCATAGAATACAAATAAAAATCCCACCGTTTGGTGGGATTTTTATTTATATATTTTTTTTACCATTTTTATTAAATATATGGTTGCCCTGCTTTGCTATTTTTTGCTATGATCGCAACCATAATGGAAAAACAGTTTATTCATCTTCGCACACATTCACGTTTATCTGTCGGTGCTGGGACCATCCGGGTCAAAGATATCCCTAAATTATGCACGGGTTTAAATATGTCGGCCTGTGCATTAACAGACACTAATTTAATGTCTGGCTGTGCTGAGTTTTCAGATGTTATGCCGAAAAATCATTTACAGCCAATTATTGGTGTAGAAATATCATTAAATCATCACACAGCCGATCCTAAAATTTTACGTGAATCATCTTTATCACATATCGTATTATTAGCACAAAACCATACAGGTTATTTAAATTTATGCGAAATCAGCCGCATCATGTACATGCGCACCGACAATCATCATTTGGGACCATATATTTCATTTGATGAATTATCCAACCACAGCGATGGTTTAATATGTTTATCTGGTGCACATACAGGTCCAATTGGTATGGCTATATTAAATAATCAAGCCCCCCTGGCAAAGACATTTACCCAACAATTTCTTGATATATTTGGCGACAGATTTTATATGGAAATTCAACGACATGGATTAACCGAAGAAATCAAAACAGAACCCGCATTTTTAAAATTGGCCCGTGAATTAAATATACCAATTGTTGCTACAAACGATGCCGCATTCGGTTGTGCTGATGATTATGAAGCGGCTGATGCTTTGGGGTGTGTATTAGGTCAGACCAAGGTTATCGATCCGGACCGCAACCGCAAATCTTCTGAACAATACTTTAAATCATCCGAAGAAATGGCCGAATTGTTTTCTGATTTACCCGAAGCAATTGAAAATACTGTTTATATTGCCCACAGATGTGGTTTTATGGTAAATGTTCATGAAAAACCCCTGTTGCCACGTTTTGGTGACGATTTGGAAACAGAATGTGCGATGTTACGCAAAAATACAATGGATGGGTTGGCTCAACGTTTACAGGAACAAAATATCACAGATACAGACCCATATTATGAACAGGCTGAATTTGAATTAGGGGTCATTATTGGCATGGGTTTCCCTGGATATTTTCTGATTGTTGCAGATTATATTCAATGGTGCAGAAATAATGATGTATTAACCGGCCCAGGGCGCGGTTCTGGTGCGGGTTCTATTGTGGCGTGGGCTTTGGGTATTACCCATGTTAATCCGTTAAAATATGGTTTGTTGTTTGAACGTTTTTTAAATCCTGACCGTATATCCATGCCCGATTTTGACGTTGATTTTGAACCAACCGGTATTGAACGCGTATTGGCATACATATGTGATAAATATGGGCATGATTCTGTATGTCGTATCATAACATTTGGCAGTTTACAGGCCCGTGGTGCAATTCGTGATATTGGTCGTGTGTATGGTATCCCATATTCCAAATCGGACAGATTATCAAAATTAATCCCGCAAGAGGCTAAAACCCTGAAAGATGCGGTTGATGCATCCAGTGAAATTCAAGATATTTTGGCAACTGATGACGATATGAACAAAGTTGTTAACGTAGCTGAGGCCTTAGAGGGTTCAATTCGAAATTTGGGACAACACGCATGTGGCGTTGTTATCGGTGACCGGCCAACAACAAAGATTGCCCCGGTTTATCGTGACCCGGCCAATCCATTACCATCGTGCCAATTTGATGGCCATTATTTGGAATCCGCCGGATTAATCAAATTTGACTTTTTGGGTTTGGAAACTTTGGTCGTTTTAAAATATGCGGTAAAACTTATCCAACAAACCCGTGGTATTAATATAGATTTAGACAAAATACCGGTTGATGATGAAAAAACAATGGATTTATGGCAACGTGGTTTAACCGAAGGAATATTCCAATTTGATGCCCAATTTGTTCAACAGACATTGCGCAAAATGCATCCAACCAGTTTTTTAGAAATATCTGCATTAAATGCATTAAACCGCCCCGGCCCAATCGCATTTATTCCACAATTTATCGCCCGTATGCATGGTGAAGAAAAAATTGAATACGTTCATCCAAAGGCTGAACCAATTTTAAAAGAAACGTATGGCATTATCGTTTATCAAGAACAAGTTATGCAATTAACCCGTGCATTGGCCGGTTTTACACGTGGGCAATCTGATACTGTACGTAAGGCAATGGGTAAAAAATTAATCGAAAAATTAAATGAATTAGAGGGTAAATTTTTCGAAGGCTGTGAAAAAGAACAAACGTTGGATCGTGATACCGCAAAAAAATTATGGGAACAGTTCAAAGAATTTGCAAAATATGCATTTAATAAATCACATGCAATTGCGTATTCTATCGTTGCAAACCAATGCGCCTATTTAAAGGCAAATTATCCACCTGAATTTTTGGCAGCATCGATGTCCAGTAATTTAAACGATACAGACCAATTAGCTGTATTTGTTGACGACGCAAAATCGAATTTTAATATTCCAATTGTTGCCCCAGATATAAATCAAAGTGAATCATTATTTATTGTCCGCGATGGTAAAATAATATATGGTTTGGCCGCAATCAAAGGCGTTGGCACAACCGCCACAGACGCAATTGTTGCAGAACGAAATAAAAATGGTCGATTTAAAAATTTGACAGATTTTGCAAAACGTTGTGCACCAATTATGAACAAACGTATATTAGAAGCCTTTGCAAAAGTCGGTGTCTTAGATTCTTTGGAACCCAACCGGGCAAAAATATTTATGAATGCGGATGCAATTTTATCATACGCATCAAAATCCCGCGATGGTGGTAATTTACTATCATTGTTTGCCAATACAGTTGAAGATGACGTCAATGAAAACCGATTGATTCAAAGCTTGACTGTGACCGAACCATGGACTTTTGCACAACGTCTGGAAAATGAATTGTCTGCATTGGGATTTTATATATCCGCCCATCCATTGGATCAATATAAAAATTTAATTACACGTGCAAAATTGGCCACCAGTGCGACTTTAATTGACTTAGACGATCGCAAACCAGTTCAAATTGCCGCAAATATTGGATCTTTTTCACGTCGCAGAACCAAATCTGGCAAAGATATGATAACCATAAACGCATCAGACAGTTTTGGAAATATTGATGCCGTCGCATTTGGTGAATCTGCATCAACCTTCAGCCAGATTTTATCCACCGAAACGGTTGTTGTAATTTCTGGAAAGATATCAAATCGTGATGATCGTGTATCTATTTTTGTTGATTCTATAACGCCATTGGCCCAATGGGTTGCAAAAATTGCCAAACGAATAACATTAGATATTCATAATCAATCGGTTTTACCCGATGTAAAAAAGGCATTAATTACATTACCCAACGGCCCAACTCGTGTTATTTTAAATTTGCATACAGGCAATCACGTTGCAACAATTACATTGCCAAATGGGGTTGAATTGGGTGCAAATACCGCTGCCGACTTTACGGGGTTGGGAATAAAGGTAAATATTGAATGACGGCACAACATATACCCGTTTTATTGGATTCTGTAATGGATGCCCTGGGGAATATCCATGGTCAAACTGTTGTTGATGCCACATTTGGTGCCGGTGGGTATTCACGTGCATTTTTGGATGTCGGTGCCAATGTAATTGCATTTGACAGGGACCCGCATGTTGAATCAGACGCACGTATTATGGAAAAAAAATATGAGGGCCGTTTTTCCTTTATCGCCCAACCCTTTTCAGCCATGTCCGAATTACCCGATGCCTCTTGTGATGCGATTGTGTTTGATTTGGGAATATCTTCTATGCAAATTGATGAACCCAAACGCGGTTTTTCATTTCGTGGCGATGGCCCCTTAGATATGCGAATGTCTGGTGTTGGGATTACCGCTGCTGAATTTATAAAAAAATCAACTATTGCCGAAATTGCACAAATTTTACGTGATTATGGCGATATTCGCAACGCTATGCATATGGCAACAATAATAAAAACCGCGGTGCCGGACACCACATTGAAATTACGCAATTTAATTAATAATCCACGCGACGTTGCACCGGTATTTCAGGCATTACGAATTGCCGTTAACGATGAAATGGGCCAGATACGTTCTGCATTAGATTCCGTTCCACGCCTATTACGTCCCGGCGGTCGGTGTATATGTGTTACATTTCATTCAATCGAAGACCGATTTGTAAAGAATATTTTCCGGCAATGGACAACCGCCCCCGGCGATCCACGTATGCCAACAGTGGCACAGGCACCATTTATACCCAACCCGGCTGTTGCACCATCGACAGATGAAATTGAAAAAAATCAACGTGCACGCAGTGCACGAATGCGTATGGTTACAAAATCATGTTGACACATATGGCCAAATTTGTGCAAAATTGGTAAAAATGCAATTTTAAGGAAAGGAAACGTAATGAAAAAATTGTGGTTATTTTCGGCATTAATGGTAATTGTTTCGTCATTGATACCGGGTATTTCATCGGCTGTGTGTCCTGTTTGTACGGTTGCAGTTGGCGCCGGATTAGAAGGTGCACGTCTGTTGGGGGTTGATGATGTTTTAACCGGCATCTGGGCTGGTGGTTTAACATTATCTTTGATTATGTGGACGGCGTCATTTATGCATCGTCATGGTGTTCGTAACACATTTTGGTATATTGTAAATTTTATTGCGTATTATGTTGCCCTGTCCATGGTTTACTTTATGCCACACAATAATCCAATGGTTCATTTTAACCGCGATTGTATTTGGGGAATTGACAGATTTATGCTGGGGACGCTTGTTGGAACGCTGGTGTTTTATACCATGGCACGGGCATATATTCGTTATAAAAACACACATGGTGGACATGCCCTGTTCCCATTTCAAAAGGTTGTTATGCCATTTGGCGGTTTATTGATTACAACATTGATATTTTGGGCAATCATAGAATGGCTGCCATCGATTGGAATTAATTTGTGTTGATTAAAAAATTGTAAAAAAGGAAATAAAAAATGAAAAAAGAAAAAAAGATGACATTAGACGAAATGATAAAAAAGGTTGATGAATCTAAAAAGGTCAACCCGATGGATTTATCATCTGACCAAGATTTAACAATCGCGTTGATGAATTTGGTGTCATTAGAAGAACATTTCTTTTTCAGTGGTGCAAAAACACGTAAAACCGGTTTTTACGATATGATTAATACGGTACGTGATATGCGCAAAGATTTAATGACTCGCATTGTGAAAAAATCATCGGCCGAAGATGGCGAAGTTTGGTGTATTTCAAAACATTTGTTGGCGGCGTCTATGCGCTTGATAGAGGTTGGCACCAAAGCCTTATCCGCGGGCAACACCAATGATGCATACGCAATGTTTAATCGTGCATATGATTTGTATTCATTATTTTGGGGTATTAACATGGAATTGATTGATATGACCGGTGTTCAAAAAATTGCCCCAGATGTTTATGAACGTGCAACCGCAACCTGCCTAATTGACGGCAAAATTTCTGGAAAAAAAGTATCAAAATCATCTGAAAAATTGACAACAGAATCAAAATCAACTGTTCGCAAATTGGGTGACTGGGTAAAAAATGCAGTGAATTGTTGCATAGAATAAATTAATGGTTGATTTAAAAATTTGAAAAATGTTATCCTTAGATTAACAAAGAGAGATGTCCCGTGAAAAATTCCATTTATAAATTTTGTGGTTTTGGATTAATTTGTGCGACGGTTGCATTTGTTTACAACAATGCATATGCGATACAGACGGCAAATCCACGTGGTGCAACTGTAATTGATGCAACGGGACGCACCGATGTTCGTGTGGGGCGTTCTGTGGATCAACAAACACAACGTGGTAACACAACAACACGCACCGGTACGACCGGTACCGGCCATACAGTATCAAACAGACGGGCAAAAAATATTGTATCAAAGGTTACAACCACTGCATCACGTTCGGGAACATCACGCAATGCAATAAATTCTGTGGCATCACGCAAAAACGCAACAAATGTCACCGGCACTTTACGCAGTGCTGCATCAAATACTGCGGTCCGTTCCGCAATATCAACCCCAAATACTTCACGTTCCGGAATATCAGCGTTAACAACACCCGGTATTGCACGTGGTCGCAGTGCCACCACACCGCTAAACGCATCACGCGCCGCCCAGGCACGTGCAACGGCCGTTTTTACAGATATATCTAAAATTGGGGGGGCATATGCAGCATGTCGTGAATCATATGCCACATGTATGGATCAATTTTGTGCCAATGCAAATGATAAATATCGCAGATGTTTTTGCAGTGAACGTTTCACAGAATTTCGTGACATGGAAGATGCCATAGATCAAGCCAAAATTTTATTACAAAACTTTGAAAACAACAATTTGAATGCCGTCGATAAAACCGCAGCTGAGGTAAACGCAATGTATTCTGCGACTGCCGGCGAAGCAGCAATGAAAAACGACACCAGTGCATCTGCAAATTTATTAAGTGAAATTGGTGATTTACTATCCGGGAAAAAGAAAAGCACAAAAAAATCGTCCACATCCGGCACATCTATGGGCGTGTTATCGTTGGATTTTTCATCTGATATCGGTGATATATGGTCCGGCGGCGGATTTGGCAACAACGGCAGCGCATTTTCCAGCAGCGGTGTTGATTTAACCACATTGGAAGGTAAAGAATTATACAATAAATCAAATTCACAATGTGTTGCAATGATCAGCGATCAGTGTGAAAATGATGCAACATTAACCATGGCCAAAAGTGCATACAGCATTATGATAACCCAGGATTGTAATGCATACGCCAAAAAGATCGATGCATCCAAACAAACCGCTATGGCCACCGTTCGCCAGGCAGAAAAAATGTTACGTGATGCCAGATTGGAAGAATACAGAAATCATAACTCCCAAGACGTTAATGACTGCTTGGATCAGGTTCGGGTGGCACTGTTATCTGATACAGCCTGTGGCAAGGGTTATTATAAATGTTTGGATTATTCTGGCGCATATGTAAATATCAGCAACGGCGAACCAATTTACAGTCCCCGTTTATTTCAATTGGAATATATGATCAAGTTGGATGGCGGTGCAGAGATTTTATCTAAGAACCCAGAATTCAATGATTTCTTAGAAAAACGTAAAATGTTTGCAACCCAGGCATTGGATGCATGTCGTGACATTTCCAAAACCGTATGGGATGAATTTAAACGAACCGCAATAATTGAAATCGCCCAGGCCCAGGCAGCCAAAGTCGAAGAAGTTCGCAACAACTGTGTTTCAACAATGCGCGAATGTTACGACAAACAAAGCGGTGCTTTGAAAGATTTTGATCAGACAACATCACAACAGGCAGGTGCCCTGGCCGCATATGCATCCAAAGCAATGTGCAAGGAAAAGGTTGTTGCCTGTGCCGCATTGTATGGTAATGCGAATGGTAACACTGCCTGTAATTTTGATGGTGCGGGACACTTGATTGGTGGTGACGAGGGTGCTAGCACATGTGGTTTAACCGCATTATTGAATTTCGTTGACAGTGTTGATAACTCACGTGCCGCCGAAGGGTGCGAAGTTGCATTAAACAATTATTTGGAAAAATTATGTACCCCAACAAATGGAACCGATAAATACCCATGGAATTGCCGCAGTTTAGACTATGGTAACGGCATCGATGATAACCTGGCGTCGGTTACTCTGGACAGTATCAGTACAAAAACGTTAGCAGGAACTGTTACAAAATATGCGGTTGAAAATTGTTTTGATCCTTCATCAAAGGATCCGCAAACATTTAATAATTTACCCGCATTGACACAACAACAGGCACGTTCGGCATTGAAGAATGTTTATGAGCTATTAACCGAACAGTTATCGGAAAAATGTTCAGAATTAAATGGTAATTGGGTTAACCCAACAGAGTATAATCATTTGAAAACCACTGGTGGGAACCCAGAAACATTGGGTGCGTTTTATTTGGCCCTGTATTCTGATCATAACGCAACGGCTGAACGCACATCTTGGGGATATTGTTTATCGAACAGCGTAGCCATTGCGTGTAATAAATGGAATTCTGATGGCGATACAGTTGTTGCAAAATATAATCCGCAAACAGATTCCTGTGAATTTACAGATGAATGGTACGAACAACGTTGTAAATCGTTGGGTGGGTATTGGGAAAATTCAACCTGTTATGCACCACAAAATTAAATATGAATACGGAGAAACAAAAACATGAAACGTTATATTTATTTAATTGCATGGTGTCTATTTGCGGTTGCTTTTTTACCTGGATATTCTGCGCATTCAATAACTGTAGCCGATGCTAAAACATGGTCTTGGTGGGGGTACAACGGCGAACAAAATGCGACAGGAACATCTGCTGGTTTTATTTTAGATGGTGTTTTGCAAAAATATGGCAGTAAAGATTGTAACAACGGGCCATGTGGAACATATCCAGGCGACGAAGGTGCTGTTGTTGGATTAATTGCAGAAAAAATATACGAAAACGGTGCACAGTTTTGTCCATATCAAATGCAATGTAATAACAAAGACAAAGAAAAGTATTCATATACTAACTACTATTATCCAATGTGCAGCAGCAATCGCCAATGTACCGCCAATGATTGTATTACATTATGTAAATCTGGCTATACTGGTGATGGTTGCACACAACGTGTATCCGGTGCAACAACCAAAGATACAACCGATTATTCAACAAAATTTAACAATATAAAATTAAAAACATCTGGTGGCAAAGATGGCGAACGTGAAAAATATGTTCTTGGGTTTAAACAATGGGGCAAAGATCCCGAACATGATGTTGTGTTGGGGGTTGTAAAATATTTGAAACATGGTGTTATTGCCCGTCCCGTTCAATTTGACTGTCATCGCAAAGACTACAAAGTTGCACGCAGTTACGTAGATAATGTTGCAGAAACCGGAACAAAAAAATTATTATGTGCCGCCGGATATACGGCAAATGCAGCTGAAACGGATTGCGTTACCAATTGGTGCACTGGATACACAGAAAACCAATTTAACAGCACACAACATACAGAATTCTCTGATGGCACGTGCAGCAAATTCAAATGCAAAGATTCTTCAAAGGGTTTTGCAGATACCGCTAAACGCGACTGCGTAAAATGCGATAACGGCATTGCCGACGACGGCACATGTAAACCTGCCCCAAAAGCAGAACCTGTTCCAGACGCCCTGATTCCAGAACCACAAACAGAACCGGCCCAAGAAACACAAACTGCCCCTGCATCGAAACCGAAATTTTGTCCGGGGTTCCCAGCCACGGATTTTGATGCCAGTATTCATGAATCATTAAGCGAAAATGGTTGTATAAAATATTTTTGCAAAGATAATGACATGGCCTTTACAAAATCAGGTGATTACACATGTGATGTATGTAATACCGATGCCAAAACCGGCATTGACAGCAATGGTGTTTGTGTAAAGTGTAATACAGGCGACATATTTAAGGGAAACACCTGCGTGTCCACCGAACCGATGGAAAAAAACTATCTGTTATACGGTCCAACCAAAACAAATGGCGGGCAAAAATGGAATGAAAATTGGTGTTGGACAAAAATGGACCCCGATGAATACGCGACATGTGTAAAAAACAAACAATAAAACAATGTTAAAAAAACGGAATATTTTTTACGGTTGTTTTTCCATGTTGTTTATGATGCCAATTGGTACATATGCAGAATGCGTTCTTGAAACTGTTACGGCAAAATATCAATACGATAATGCCAATTGTGTAAAAGAATGTCCCACTGACATCTTAACCAACACACGTTTTGGAAATTTTCCCGAAGGTTTTGGTTCGGGATGTATACAATGTGACATTGGGTATTATTTTGATAACGATACCGGTATCTGCCAGCCGGCTGCAAAATTAGAAAAAACCGATTTAGTGTGGGGTCAAAATAAAACTAAATCAGATATGGCGGGGATGGAATTCAAACAACAATGTTGGACCCAAACAGATATTACTGAATACAAAAAATGCTTGGGCATAACATACCCAGATTTATTAACATCAAAACATACGATTATCCAACCAATTATTGTAACACCAGAACAACCACAGCCAGCAACAAATTCACAACCTGAAAAAACGGCCTCTGAAACGACCGATGATGTTATTCCAGAAAATCTAACAGCCATAGAACCCTGCGGTGTAAAAAAATGTGAAACACAAACCGCAAAATCGGCATGTAAACGTGATTGGTTATGTTTGAATGACAAACATGAAATTATTAAAGAATATTGTGATTGGCCAGATACCAGCATCACCTGCAAACAGACATACACCGCATATCAACGGTGTCAGGATGGCTATGAACGCAGTGGTTCTGCATGTATTGTTCCACAAAATGATACCGGTAATGATCCCAAATCGTGTGTTTCAAAACCAGATTGCCCATCTACGTACGAAGTATGGGATGACACACAGAAAAAATGGTACATAACCAATTGCACAAATCAACAGGTCCAAGGTTATGGGAAAATAAATAAAACAACAGGCTGTCGTGAAATGTACAGTAAATATTCACGCAATCCGGCATCCCTGTCAAAATTAAGTGGCATCAGTTCCAGTTGTCCAAAGGCATTGGGAAATCTTATGACACTAAACCAAGGTTGTACAAATGTTGCATGTCCATGTGAAGAATTTACAAATCAAAACACATGTGTAATTGGTGGAATAACATATACCTGTGGTGGTGGAATACCATTTTGTGGTCACTCAACAAAAAATGAAATGGCCGTAAAATACGGGGCCGGCCTTTATTGGGGTGTGGTTGAATGTAAGTAACCAACCCCACACTGCCCCACGCACACTATACCCATAAATTAAAAATATACCACCCCAGCCCACATCACACCATCACACATCAACTATCCCCCCCTCTCCCCCGTCATCCCGGCAATCAGCCCCCCTTACCGTCATCCCGGCGTAGGCCGGGATCCATTGAAAAAAATTATAATTATACGTCTGCATTGCGATGGCCCCCGTTCTGCAACGGGGTGACGACTTTAAACGACAACCATCAAAAACACAATTAATTAAAAAAATACAACAAATTAATTTTTTTAATTGCACTAAATATATAAATTTTTCTATCATCCTTTATAAAAGGAAGGATTCTTATGCATAAATTATGCCGTACATTATGTTATTTTACATGCATTTTTGGACTTTTTATCACAGCAAACGCACTTGCCGCCGGTTATACCTGTGATATAACCTATACCAGTTGTAATGCTGGGTATTATTTAAGTGGTGATCAATGTGTGATATGTCCGGCGGGATATTATTGCACCGGAGAAAAGGCCGATAAAGTAGCATGCAGCGGTGCAACCAAATATCAAAATGAAACGGGTAAAACATCTTGTAAAGATGTATCCTCTGGTTATTATAAAAGCTCTAATAGTGCACAAACTCAATGCCCTGCTAACTATCGTAATGGGGCTGCTGCAAGTTCAGAAGCAAACTGTTCTTTAACCACAACAGCGGGTAACTATGTCGCAACCGCAGGTAGCGGACAGACTGCTTGTACGGCGGGGTATTATTGTCCAGGAAATACTACTATTTATTATGGTGGAACTCACTCTTCTACACATTTAACAACCGGCGGTAACC
>JAKSTF010000029.1 GCA_024402715.1 Alphaproteobacteria bacterium | reverse complement strand
TTTTATAAAATCATTGCATACGAAAAATTATTATGAAGCCTTGGAAAAAGCAAAGGATATGAAAAAAGCGGTGGAATTGCATGCACACTATGGATACGAAAAGATTATTTAAACGCGCCAAAGAATTGATGAACCGGGTTGTTTTTGATACGGTTGATATAAATATTGATAATGGTAATGGGCAGGTATTGTCTCAGAATTAGAAGATAAAACAAATTTAAAAAGATATGGTTTTCATTCGTTTAGAAAAACCGCTTCTCAATTTATGGATACTAACAAGTTAACGCCTAATGAAATCAATAGTCTAATTGATTGGGGAAACACGTGAAAGAATTTATTCAGATTTACCATTGGAAAATTTAATACCCGCAAATAACAAGTTTAGATACGATTATTTGAATGAAGGGTTTTCTAAATGGAGATGTATTTTAAAAGGGAAGGGTATATAATATAAAATATTACAGAGATGTAATAAAAATACAACTGTAAGCAAAAATACAATTGTATATTACAGTTGTGTAATAAAATGCTTGACTTTTATGTAATTTTGATAAAATATTACAGAAAGGTAATAAAATGCAAATAACTGATTCAAAATCTTTTGGAAATGCAGTAAAGCGGTATCGTAAAGAGCAAAACTTGACACAATCTCAATTGGCTGCTGTTGCAAACACCAGCCAAAGATTGATAAGCGAGATTGAAAATGGCAAAACAACAACCCAACTAGATAAGGCATTACATGTGGCATGGGTTTTGGGAATTCGTTTTAATGTTCCAGATAAAGGTAATATTTGATGACAAGAGAATTAAATGTATATTTGTATGGTCAGAAGGCAGGTGTGTTATCTGAAGACACACTGGGAAATTTACAGTTTCAATATACAAATGCAAATTCTGCCCCGTTATCTGTACGAATACCCGTGAAAACAGATATCTATGATCGTTTTTACACAGAACCATTTTTTGATAATTTGATGCCAGAAGGAAATGCGCTTACTTTAATCGCCAGCAGATATCATATCTCGGAAAACAATATATTTTCGGTTTTAAATAAAATTGGTGGGGAATGTGCAGGGGCCGTCGCACTGTATGCGGATGAACTGCAACATAATATAGATAAGCCTTTGAAACTGATTGATGCAGATGACATTACGCAGATTATAGATGAGTTGCCAAAGAATCCTTTACTAACTGGTTTATCAAATGCACCACGTTTGTCATTAGCGGGTGCGCAATCTAAGTTTGCTGTGGTAAAAGATGCTCATGGTAAGTATTATAGATCTGATGATGAACACCCAACAACACATATAATAAAAATAACCAATGCATATTACCCAAATTTATTAGAAAATGAGTTATTTTGTATGTCATTGGCAAAGAAAATATTCGGTGGCAAGTCAGTAGATGTTGCTATGCGTATGACAAATGGACGGAAATACCTTGAAATTGCACGTTATGATCGTAAAACGACCCAAGATGGTATTGTACAACGAATTCATCAAGAAGACTTTTGTCAGGTTTTGGGGTGTTTAAGCAGACGAAAATATCAATCAGATGGTGGTCCAAAGATACCAGAAATATATAATGCAATTATGCAATATTCTGCCGGCCCGGCATCTGATGCATACAAGTTTATTCGTATGTTAATATTTAATTATTTGATTGGAAATACAGATGCACATGCTAAAAACTTTTCTTTCCTTCATGTAGATTGTACAGGTTCTGTAGTATTAGCACCTGCTTATGACCTTGTTTCTATTGAGATGTATCCAGAAAATACAGTAAGTCATGAAATTGCAATGACAATAAACGGCAAGGGAAAATATAAAGCAGTGACCAAGAAAGATTGGATGGCCTTGTTTGCCCAGTTAAAATTAAACCCAACAACAACTTTGAATGAGCTGCGTAACTTTTTTGCAGATGTTGTGAATAAGGCAAAACAAACGGCGGATGAATTAAATACAAATCAAATAAGCAGATCTGATATTTATGATAAGATAGCAAATCTGATCCAACAGCGATTTGATGCATTATTAGCAAAATGATAACGTTAAGTCATTTAACAGAAGTAAAAGAATTACGTAAAATACGGCCGAATGAAGCAAGAGATTTTACATCTTTCCACCGTGGCTAGCAGAATATGAAAATATAACTCGTTCGGGTGATGCGATCGGATTGGATTACGCTTGAAGAACAAGAATCTGGTGTCGGTGATTTTAGTGTAGATATAAAAAATCCCCATTTCAGGGGATGTTTTATTATTTACTTTTTAACATTTTGTAAATGAAATAAATTATTGTTGCAATCTTGATTATTAACCAAATTTCACCGTTAATAAATGGTAATGCAAATATTGGATTATATAATACTGCAATCAAACATGATATCAAATCCAGTTTTGAATGCTTTAACGATTGGAATATGTCAATAATGCAAACCCCGCAAATAATGAAACGCATTATTTGATCATATGCATATGGTGCCAATAAACTGTGCAAAGAATGGATAAATGTAATTCCCAATAAAATGCCACAGATTAAATATAATGTTTTTTTATTCATTTGTTGCCTCCGTCAATGTTCCAATTTATGTTAATGGATTAACAGGTATTGGTCAATGTTAAATTAAACGGAAATGATTTATGTATAAAAATTGTTGATAATAAAATAATTTAGTGTAATTTGTTCGTTTAGGGGTGTTTTATGGTAAAGTACAAGGTATATTGTAAAATTACATCAAGTTATAATTTAATTCTGGATACATACAATGCGTTTGATGTAGATTTGAATAAAAATCTTAACAAGATATACGAGGTGGCACCGGTTGCAGAAAAATTTTTGCCATCAACGACTGGTTTTTATCATAACTTTAAATTGGGAATTGAACGAAATAATTACAAAATGGGTGATGTGTGTGATGAACGTGGGGTCCCGGAAAGAATTTGCCCCGTTTCAGATACGGTCAAGGAAATAGAAATTATTCCAAAGATTCCAGGATTTGAAAATGTTTTTATCCGTCGTACATATAATGTTAAATTTGCCGATATTGTGGTTGGTGATACTATAAAACTGAATGACAATGATCGAATTGTCTTTTCAAAGGGGTGTCAGGCATACAATGAAATATGTATAGAACGTTCCAAAGAAATAAAAATATTGGATAATTTACAATTTGTTAAATTTAATGTTAGTAATACAAACGGTCCAATTTTAATTGATGTAAAAAAATTGGATGGGCGAAAAATGTTAATTAAAGATTGCGAAAAATTTCAAATGAATGTAGGTGGGGAAATTAATCTAGAACATTTTCAAACCGAACACATAAATGATATTGAATTTAAGTCCGATTTTATTGCAATCAAAAAAATAGATCTGGATTGGTGTCGCAGTGTAAAATTCCCAGAAAATGCGGAGTTGATTGTAGATGAATTTTATGCTGGTGGAACTGATGTTGTTTTTCCAAAAAATGTTAGCATTGGACATTTGGTTTGGCGTGGGCGTGAATATAAAAATTATGAAATTCGTAACGGTATTTTGATTAAGCAAACAAAAGAAAAAGACGAATCCAAAAGTGGCAAATTTAGAAATGCTGTAAAAAGATTTGGGAAAAAAATAAATATATTTCATGGAAAAAATCAAAATAGATAGTTTATACAACCTTCAATGGTTGGATGATATTTTTTATATTGTTAATTATAAATTTATTGTGTTATACTCAATCTATATGTAGAAAATGGGGGGAAATATGAAACATTTATTTTTATCTTTGGTCGTTATTTTGGCTGCATGTACAGTTAGCACACCAGAATTTGAAAATGAACGTGAAATTTACACTGGTGCGGAAAATAAAAAATGCTTGGATTTTAATACGATAAAAGTTTCTCAGACCCTGACGGATGGGTATGCTGCGGTTGCCAATGTATGTGATGACGATGATGATACATCGTGTAATGGTATGGCTGTATTGGTTCATAAATACCGCGATGCGTTGTTATGGGATGACAAAATTATAAAAATACCAGATGACAGATGTTTTGTTATAATTAATACGCAGGTTTATGAAACAGAATACAAAACCCGGAAAACTGCCCCTGTATTGGGTGTTGGGTATAAACATGCCGCGGAAACGGCCGATGAATATAAAATACGCTTTGATGAATATACCAATCGGACAAATGAACGCTGTATAAACACGTTATTGGCAAAAAATTCGAGAAATACACGTGCGGATGTAGAAAAAATTTGTTTGTGTGCAATGGATGGTGTTCGCAGGGCTGATTACAGGGAACGTGAAAAACTGATGTTTGATGCACGTGGTGATTATAATTTTGATTTTTTGGTTGAACAAGAATTTAATAAACAACTGCAAATGTGCAAAAAAGAATTTATCAGTAAAAGTTATAAAAATATAAAACGTTCCAATATTGGGGCGAAGGGACGTTCAAACAAGAAGTAAACACGGTTTTGTTATATGTAATTAAAATCCCCATTCAGGGGATTTTTTGTGTTTGGATGACTGGTTGCGAAATATTCGAATTTATGATAATATTCTTATCAGAGAGAGGCCCCATGAAAAAATATCTGATAAGCATATTTGCATTGAATGTTTGTTTATTTTCAAATGTTGCGTATTCCCAAATACCAACAGGTGACGGTTTGTTTGAATTGATAACCGATGAAGATTTGGTTGCAGAATATTCAAATGTTGATGCACGTAAATTGCGTGATGAAAATATTATACGTGTATATAAAGGTGTTGGGGACGCAGATTATTACAAATATACGGGCAATTTATTTGATAATGATGCGATTACGGCGGTTGTTGGTGATAATAAAAACCCTAATTTGATATTTACCGAAATAACAGAATCCGATTATGAAAATCCAGATGATTTTCAGGCAGTTATAAACGACAAATCAAAAGTATTAAAAATATCAAAATATGATAAAGAAACGGGCACTGTTACAACAGGGTATTATGAGTTTGTTTATGATAATTCTGGGAATGGAAACGGTCGTATTGATAATAAGGGTGAATATGGTAATGTGGATGGAAGTTTTGTCGGGGGCTCAGATCCAACAAAATCGGATCCAAAGGGTGGTGCTGTTCGTAATGATGTGGATACTAAAAAGAATTTTTTGAATATTGTAACTGGAATAAAAAGTGTTGGGCATATATCCGAAATAAATGCAGATTTTATTTATAATTCTGTTACCGCGACAAGTGGCACAGCGCATGGTGGTGCAATTTATAATGGGGCCTACAGTGGAAAAAATGGTGAATATGCCATTATTGACGTTATTAACGGTAATTTTATTAATAATAAGACGGAATCAACCGGCAATAATGCGGCACATGCGTCTGCAATATTTAATGATGGAAATATACAAAATATAGTTGGAAACTTTTTTAATAATCAAGCAGTTGCGGGTGCTAATACAACCGGTGGTGTTGTATATAACGCGGGCAGTGCGGGGTATATTGGATACTTGGGTGGAAATTTTATTAACAATTCCGTAAATGCAAAAAAAATAGATGGTGGAATAATTTATAATGCTAAAGATTTTGGCGATATCAATATAAAGGCGATAGGTAACGCTGTTACTGCAAAGTCTGATGAAGTTAATGGTGGTGGAATTTATAACAAAGGAACAATCGATAATATTATTGGATTGTTTGAAAATAATGAAACGAATGGTGTAACAAAGTTAAAGGGGGGTGTGGTATATAATTCAAATGTAATTGGAAATATTAATGCCGATTTTGTTGGAAATCGCAGCAGTGGTAATGAATTGTATGCGGGGGCAATTTATAATGATAAAAATGGTGGAATAAATTTAGTTTCTGGTAATTTTATTAATAATACATTGGATGCTGCCACCAAAGCACATGCGTCCGCAATTTATAATGATGGGACGATTAATAATATTGATGGTCTGTTTGCACAAAACTGTCTGATTTCGTCGAATGGGGCTCCGGGTGGGGTTTTGTATAATGATGGAACAATTAATTTATTGACTGGTGTTTTTACAAAAAATATTACACATGTTACAGGTGATTTGTATGGTGGTGTTATACATAATACGTTTGATTTGAAAAATATTAACAGTGATTTTACCGCTAATTCAATGACTGCGGGAAGTGTTTTTGGGGGAATTTTATATAATGGTAAAACGCAAAATAACGATCTGTCATCCAGGAATCACAGCGGTAATATAAATAAGATTGGTGGTGATTTCGACTATAATGATGTTCGGGCTTCAAATATTACAGGTGGAATTATTCATAACGAGCAAAATGCAACGCCATTGAATATTGACAGTAGTTTTGTTGGAAATAAAAATATTGCACAAAACAAAATTACCGGTGGTGTTTTGAATAATTCTGGGACAATTGAAAGTTTGGTTGGTAATTTTATAAATAATTATTCCAGTATGAATAATTCTGAATCATTTGATGAAAATATATCCCAAAATGCGGGGGAAAATGGTGGAATTTGGACGTGGATACAGAATTTGGGCGGTATGGCTACAAATGCAAATAATTCCGAAAAAGATACAGATGCTGAAATTTTGGGGGGGATAATAAATAATTCTAAAACGATTACAGATTTATCGGGTGTTTTTTCAGGTAATATGGCGGTTGTTGAAAATGGAAATGTTAATGGTGGGGTAATAAATAATTCTGGGAATATCACTAATATTGATGGAAATTTTTCTGATAATAAGATTATTGGTGGTGGTTTAGGAAATATTTATAACAATGGGAATATTACCACAATTACGGGTGATTTTGTTAATAATTATATCGATAATGGTAATGGTGGTGTGATTTATAATAAAGGGACAATCGATAATTTAATAAATGCAAATTTTGATGGAAATATATCATCTGTGGGCGGGGCATTGTATAACGTTGGAACAATTGGTAATATCAGCGGTAATTTTGTAAATAATTACGCGGTTGCGGCAGGTGATGATAATATCGCATCTGTGTATGGTGGGGCGATTTATAATGTTGGGACAATAAATTTATCTGCGGATGGTGCGGAATACAAATTTTCTGGAAATTCAGAATATGTAAAATTTGTAACAGATACAGATGAAAAAATTTATTCGTTTGATAATGCAATCGCATTTGCCGGCGGTGCAGAATTAAATATTGATTTATCAAATAATGGTAAATATATTTTTGATGACAATATTGCATTACGTCATGAATGGAATTCTGATGGAATACGCAAAGTGATAGGGACAGATAAAGATAATTCGTATTCTGTGAAAATATCCAGTGATGGTACAGGGGTTGTTGAATTTAATAATAAAATTTATGATGCGGCAAATTTTGAAATTAAAAATGCAACGGTTGTTTTTGGTAAATCTGTAACAGATACAACCGGTGGTTTTGACAGCGATATGTTATCTAAAAAGGTTGCGTTGACAATGAATAATGCGACATTAGATGCGGCAAATGGGTATATTGAAAATATTCGCGTGTCAACATTAACATCCATGGAAAATACCACAAATACAATACGTTTAGATGTTGATGTTTCAAAGTTAATGGCTGACCATTTGGTTATTCGCGATGAATTAACTGGTAATATAAATGTTGCGTTCAATATGATTGGGGGGGGGCTGTTTGATAATACGGTTTGGTTCGCTGATTTATTGGATGTCCCAGGATACAGTTTCACATTAATTGACGATACAATTACCATTGGGGATATTGAGTATACATTGGAATTAGCCCAGGATTATAATGCATTTAATGAACATAATCTGTATGGGGTAAAATTTGCATCCAGGTTGTTAAATTTGGATAAGTATATTGAATCTGGAAATGATTTATCACACATTTCAATGCAAATTGTTCGTAAAATGACAAACAGTATGGAAAAACGTGTCGGTGAATTACAGTGGGATAATGATGATAAAAAGGCACATAAAAATAAAAACGGCATCTGGGCACGTGGTATTTATAAAAACAGTGATTTTAAAAATGTAAACGTTTCACAATACGGAATGGAATTTGGTTATGACCATGCGATATATTCAAATGCCTCAAACAGATTTTATTTGGGAACCTTGGGTTATATTGCCATGTCAAATTCTGAATTTCAAAACACCGATTTGTCTGCAACATCGTATGGAATTGGTGTTTATGGGATGATGTTGAATAAAAATGGTTGGTATGGTGATGTTGCATTCCGGGAACACTTTGTAAATTTGGATACGGCGGATAAATATACGGCCAGTACACTTAATTTAGAAATTGGTAAACAAAATATATTTAAAACAGATAACAGTAAATTAAGTTATTTTGTTAAACCGTCCATTGAAACATCGTTCGTATATTTATCAGGTATATCAACAGATAATTATATTGATATTGATAAAAATATGGGTGTTCAATTAAATGCAAATGTTATTGGTGGACCACGTTGGAAATTAAATGATGGACGTATCCAGGCATATGGAAAACTAGGGTATACCCTGGATATGACCCAAGATACAACAGTAACAATAAACAAAGAACAATTTAAACAAAATCTGGGGATTAATACGTATGAATTGGGCTATGGTATAAATTATCGGACGGGTAAAAATACAACCAATGTATATTTTGAAAATACATACAGTATTGGAACGGATTTTTCAGAATTATCTTTGAATATCGGATTGCGGTATATATTCTGAATTGGACAGACTTGGTGAAAAATGCATACCAATGTTGGGTATGCATTTTTTATGTAAAAATATAAATATTGACAAATATATTTGTATGTGTTAAATAAAATGGTGTTATAAATAAAAGGGGACAGTATGTTAAATATTGAAGAAAGTGCAAATTTATACGCATTTCGTCAACATGCAAAATCATTTTTGGCTGGATTGTCTTTTTTGCAAAGATGTAATACAAAATTAGATAAAAAACAGGCAAAAGGTGTGGCGAACGAATTTAAAAATATTTTAACCGAATTGAAATATGCACCGGAAGTTACGGCCAAGGTTGAAAAATTGAATCCAGGAACCTTTACCAAAGGCAAAGATATTCAGGTTAAATATACCCTGAATAATGGTGAGTGTTTATTTTCTTTTAATGATAATGGGGCAAATATTATTTTTAATAATAAACTTATTGAAGGTTACCTGTTGGGGGATGAACTGTTTAACGCGTTGGCAAATGTGGCACGTGAATTTTATGTTGAACAAATTGCATTACATCAAAGACGTTCAGGTATGTTAAACGGTCATTGCAGATAATATATTCATTATTAATAAATTTGTATTAAAAAATAAATATGGGGCGTTTATATTATAAAACGCCCCAATTTTTACTGAATAAAATATCTAAAACGGATGTGACTGATTATATTGTATAAAAAGTTCGTGTTTTGTGTGTGACATTATATATTGTAGGAATGTTCTGTTAAATAATGATATAAAATATTGGTGCTTTATCCATTAAATTATTGTATCAAACGATTAATGAATGTTGAATGTGCCCGTTGTAATCCGATTACAATCAGATTATTATATTTTATAAGCGTGCGTTTAATTGGATTAAATCCATTATATTGAATTTTGGATCGGCTGAAATAATCATAATTAATAATTTGGTCATTTATAACATTCGCAACGTTTTTCGTGTATTCGTTTGGGGGCATTTTATCTTTTATCACCGCCAAAGGTTCCCCATGTGTTAATTTATAAAAAGCAGAAAAATGTGCGGTTCTGTGTCGGCCAGAATTACAATGGAACAGGGTTCTGCCACCATTTAAACCATTTTGTTTTACATCATAGGCAACATTTTCAAAAACCTGTAAATCAGGGTATCGGCCATATATATTGCTGTATGGGACACTTTTGTATTTTATTCCCAGTAATTTACAATTTATTTTTTCAATGAATTTAAAATGAAATTTACTTAAATGTCTGAAATCATATATCTGATTGATGTTGTATGTTTTTTTTAACCAAATTAATGAAATTATATTTGGATGCGGCCCGCGTACCAAATAATCATCAACCAACGAATATTTTGCAGAAAAAATAGTTTGCCATTTCATCATAACAGATTATTTAATTAGCATATTATTATGTTTTATCAAGTTATAATTAACCAAACGGGGCAGAAAATGCAAATTTTGCCGTCAAATCTAACGATTTTATTATGTAAATAAACAAATCAAATTAGTTTACATATATTTTACAAAATTTGATAAAAAGTCTCCATTGTTTGGAAGTATTTTTTGTGGTCTGTATTCCGAAAACTTAAAAAAACAGAATGTTTTACGAATACAAATGCACATATATTCATATTTTTTACATTGCATATAATGATATAACATGCTATGTTTTCACTGAAATTATATGGGGTTTTTATGAAAAAAACGTTTCCGATTGATCTGGTCTACAAATGGGTTGACGGTTCCGATGCCAATTGGGCCCAACAAAAAGAATACTGGTTCAAACACGAATTTGGCGAAAGTAAAACATATTCCGGGGCCGGCGCCGTTGAACGTTT
>JAKSTF010000028.1 GCA_024402715.1 Alphaproteobacteria bacterium | reverse complement strand
CGGGTTATACGTTTGCAGGTTGGAACGATGGTTCATCAGTTCGAACGGCTGGCTCAGGTTTTACATGGAACTATACCACAGACAAAACTTTTACTGCACAGTGGACGGCAAACAAATACACCGTAACATACGCTTGTGGAACTGGGGCGACTGGGACAGTACCAAATAAAGCAACCGCAACATACAATGCGACATTTACCCCCGCTGCAAACACATGTGCAAAGACGGGTTATACGTTTGCAGGTTGGAACGATGGTTCATCAGTTCGAACGGCTGGCTCTGTTTTTACATGGAACTATACCACAGACAAAACTTTTACTGCACAGTGGTCACCGATACGATCTACGATTACATTAAGTAACGAAGGGGCCGATGTTACAGGGACCACAAAACTGTATGCAACATATAATATCGGTGTTTATATTAATAGTAACCGTACATCATCATATCTAATGAAAACGGATACGAACGAAATAACCATTCCTTCAAAGACGGGGTACAAGTTTATGGGGTATTACAGTGCAACCACCGGCGGGATACAATATATTACCGCAAATGGTTATATAACCACCGACGGTATTGACGCAGGTAAATCCATAGCAACCGCCACCGCCAATTGGTATGCACAATGGGAATTGGATGTTGTTAGGTGTGATGCGGGGTATTACTTGCCTGCAAATGCAACAGAATGTGCAGTATGCCCAGTTGGTTCTTATTGTGTTGGTGGAACTGATTTACAGGTAAACAACGCATCTGCCCAGGGGATTACACAATGCCCCAACGGATATACCAGTGCCCAGGGTACCATCGCCAAAAATCAATGTTACACAGGATGCAGTGTGCCATGCACAAAACCAGTATGTTCTGATAAAAACGCAATATGTGAATATGCAAACACATCAACATCTGGGGTGCAGTATTATGGGGGGACATGTGACGCGGCAAAATCAACATGTGAAATATTATCGGTAACATGTAAAGATAAATTCAAACAAACCCATGGCAAATGTGCCGCAATCTGCCCCAAAGGATCCGGTTTATTAAAAACCAATGGTTTATCATTCCAATTGTACCAGGAAAAACAAACCGTGCCTGCGTTAAATATTAAATATGATAACGGAACCGTTTGTTATGGCAATTTGGAATTGGGTAAACAATCGGGTGGTGCAATAAATATTAAATATGACGGTAAAACATATCACGTTGTTGATTGATAAAAACCGCCGCCACATGGCGGTTTTTATTAAATATATTTGACACACATTCACCACATGCAATCCCAACACCACAAAATTGATAATTTTTTTGGGGTGATACTTGGTCGGAATAGCCCCCCGCCACCATCATAGCGACAATCGGGCCCTACAAAATCGATAATCGTAAATGCGTGCTTATTTTGCCTTCTGCGCGTTTTTCAAAATCCCTAAAACAGGGGCAATATCCGCCCGTGAATTAATACAATGCATTTTATATACACATTCAGCAATAAAAATTGCTTCGGATTCTATAACCGAATTTGTATATATTTGTTTTATTAAATCTGTGTATTTTCCGCAATTTACCCCACATAAAAATTTTCGAACAATTGAATATTTACGTGATTGACTAATTCCATCAATCCCCGCCGACGTTTTATAAAAACGTTGTAAATGATGAACAAATTCATGTGTGATTAATCCCATAATATCATCATCCATCGACATAACTACACAATTTGGTAAATGCAATCCATGACAAAAACCGGTAATATTTAAAAATACAATATTAGGTTCTGGAATATTAAATGCATCACACAAATTTTTCATAACAGGTCTAACAAAATTTTGATACTTATTTATATCATTGTGTGCATAACGCAACATATCTTTTAATTCATGTTTATTTTCAATAAAACCATATGATGCCGCATATATTTGTTTGGCCAATTCTTTTAATTTATCTTCGCTGTAATATTTAGATTTGATATTTTTTTGTTTTTCGATTGCATCAAAATAAATATTTTGTATTTCCAAATCATTATTTTTACATTCCATAACCCGCTGATATATCGGATTTTCATCAATTGCCATTGCAATACCATCCAATATAGTATTTAATCCACCCGGTCCAATTGCATACACAAATTTATCATGATCAACACAGCCCAACATACGATCCAATAAATCAAATGCAGCACTTCTATTTATAACAAAGTTATTAATATTTTGTGCCCTAGATGTGCATATTTTATCCATATATCAACACCCCCATTTTATTTTCCCACACAATGCGGATTACGATGTTCGCAAAATATAACACAAGACAATATTTTGTCAATGTATTTTTTATATATTCCACAACAAGCACCCATCCCCACATTTAATCGGTTCCTGCCCGTCACACACCACACCATCATCCAAGCAATCGAGCCCTGCAAAATTGGTAATTTTTGTGAGTGATGCTTGGCCGGTATCCACAGCAATGCAGACATAACCAATAATGACAATGGCCCCCGTTCTTCTATAACGGGGTTGCAACAGCCATCCCCACAATTGAATTATGAACCCAAATAAATTTTGTATGTAATATTTATGTCAGTAAATAACACGTCGTTTACACACAAAAAAAACGCCGATGGCGTTTTTTTGTCAGATGCATATATAAGCCGGATTCTGTTCTGCCCATGGGCAGTAATAAAACCGCCCAAGGGTAGCGAGCATAATTAATCTGCATACAGTGTTACCACCATATGTCAAGCCTTCTACCCGTTCCCAAACCGGGACCAGTCCAAGGGAACCTATTTGAAGTTGCTGCACATAGAGATTGCCCGTTTCACCCCGATATAAATCGGTATCGTCTCTGTTGCTCTGATCGTCGGGTCACCCCGCCCGGCCGTTAGCCGGTATGTCGTCCCACGCAGTCCGGACTTTCCTCCGTCAAATGAAACAATAAAATTGTTCACGAACGGCTATGCTCTGTGCATCTGTTATATGGCAGTATAATATTGCCCAAAAAAAATTCAATCAAAATTTATTTAGATCCGGCGTTATTTAATTCAATTGTTGGATATACCGTACATTGTAATATCGTAGAGTTATATCGGATTCAGTGTAACCAAACAAATCACCATTGTGTCAGGCCCTGGTGGTATTAACGTTGGCAGAATAAAAAACAGGGTTCCCTCAGTTTTTTATTTATTCTTCATACCCACAATAATTATTTTGTTGGTAATAAGACCTGTTTCCCGTAATAAATTTAAATGTTCCTTTTTCATCGTGTATTTCTTTATCAACCGGGATCCAACAACTAGTTTTCGAATTAATTGGCACTCCCCCAGGTCCTGCCCCCGTTGCATCGCCAATTGCCGGGCATGCCAAACACTGATTTGTTGATGCATTAAAATAATACCCCTGATCACAATACGGTTGGGTCATATCAGGCTTACACCCATTCGGACTCGTAATATGTTCTGATGGGCACTTTATACATTCACCAGTACTGGTATTTTTTGTATAGTATCCTTGGGTTGTACAATATATTGGTCCAGATTTCTTACATGCAGTTGATGAAGATGATGTTGGCGACCCTGTGTAACCAGATTCACATTTATAACTGTAAGATACCGAACAGGTGCTAATGACTTCGGAAGAACAAGATCTGGTTGCAGTGGTTATAACATGCGTCGATGTGTTTGTTGATGACGTTGTCCCAACACAAGTCGACGGATCACAAACACAATAAGTATAGGTAATCTCCCTTGGGGTTGTACAACTACTTTTTAAAGAGTCTGGAATAGGATCACCGTTACTAGCCATAACTATACTGACACCAGTTCCTTTACTAATTTGCATAGAGCCCATTTTATAGTATGTATTACAAGTTCCACATGATACCATAAGAACCGGTTGTCGAAGCATAACAGACAGCCGTAGAACTAACTGTCGCACAATTTGATGGTTTTTTCGAATTTGCTATAGCTGTTGGACAGCTTGTTTCATAACAATCTGCAGCATTTCCTACAGATGTTACTGCAATACACATACATATGTATATAAATTTATTACCAACAGACATTATTTTCCATTCCCTTTTAACAGAACAGATAGTAAAACTATTGCAATTTTTATGCAAGACATTTTTCCCCGAACATAAAAAACGCCCCATTCGGGGCGTAGCGCTTTAACGTTTATTAGTACATCTACCAACCGCTATTACTGCATCGCGCACAGCAATATAGGCTTTAAAATCTTTTGCTTTTTCAAAATTGTCTAACGCTTTTCTAATTTTTTTCTTAACATCTGTCCGTTTCAAATTAGGGGCCAAGTCTATACCATTTCCTTCCATTGTTCCAAAAACCGTTAACAACGCCCCATCTAAATTTGATTTACCTGGATTACCCATCAACAAATTATGTATACGCGATTGTGCAACACCATCAATTATATTTGCAATTTCCATATTTTTATTCATGTTACCAAACTCCTTATTCTGTCAACATAGTATATTATAATTTAAGATTTTTAAATGTCAACTTACAATTTATTATACAATAAAAATACCCCAAGCTGGGGCATTTTTACATTAAAATTAATACAGTTTAAATACTGTCTGCATTTACCCAGCGTCCATCTTGCAACAATCCCGGCATCATACCTTCGTTACTGCGCAATGAATCAATTACGCTGCGGGCTTTTTGTGCATTCAAATTGATAATACGAACTTTGTATAAATCACCCTCTTTTACAATAACGGCATTTCCGTATGAACGCATACGTGCAACCAACGTATTCGCACTGCTTTCCGAATACAACGCTGCGACCTGAACTGCATATTGTCCAGTCATTGCAACTGTATCAGACACATCAGTCGTTGTTACCGTTGTGGTAACAGGTGTTGCAGCCGGTTCACACGTTGGTGTTGCAGATACCGGTTCTGAAATATTTTCTTCTGGCAATGCGGTTGATGATACCGTTGCTGTTTGCTGCGGACCGCTTACGCCCAAAGTTGCATTCTTTGCCTTGATTGACTGATCTGCCAAAACTTGAACCTGAACATTCCCCTGACCATTCAAACCAATTTTACGGGCCGCAGCGGCTGACAAATCCATAATACGTGTGTTTACAAATGGTCCACGATTATTTACACGTGCAACAACAGATTTACCATTATCCAAATTAGTTACGCGAACAATCGTTGGCAACGGTAATGTTTTGCTGGTTGCAAACATCAAATTGCTGTCAAATATTTCACCGTTATTTGTCTTGGTCCCATTCAGTTCTTCTGGAATAATACCAGCAATACCTGTTTTATTATATGTTAAATCTTCAACCGGTATATATTGAACATTTTCAACCTTATACGCACTGCCCACATAATATTTTGGTGCAGCCGCCAATAAATACGCATCGTTCAAGCTTTGATCTTCTGTTGTAGACACCAATACTTCTTCGGACAAACCGTCCGTTCCATATCCGTTTGCACCATCATCATAACCATTACCGACACAGCCAGACAAAACAGCCGTTAAAACAGCCAATGAAATTATTTTTTTTGTCATGTGATAAACTCCTTACATTCTTTGTATGCAATTTTATCACATTTCAAACCCACATTCAACTTTATTTTAGTGCGCCAACCTATCACAAACATATGCCATCGGTAAATACAAAATCGCATATCCGGCAATTACCAACCCCAGAACTATAAAACTTGTAATCGGGACAAACCATAATCCCATTCCCAGACCGACCGCCAACAATGCAAATCCTGCAACTGCCCGAATTGTTCGTCCATCGTGGTGCACCAAGTCACGTTGTCTACACGCACGATATAATAAAATATTTTTTAAATATCCACTGACCACAACACCAATTGGAATTGCCAAATATCCCACAAATGGAAATGCCCCCAAATACACTATTGATGCAACCGCCAATGATATCATACTGGTTTTAACAGGTGTTTTAACATCTTGTGATGCATACAAGGTTTTGCTGTAAATTTGACTGAACATCATTGCGGGTAAAACCAACGATTGAATCATTATTGCCACAGCCACTGCATGCGTTGATGCATGTGTCCATGCACCATATTCAAACAAATATTTTATTATCGGTTCCGCCAAAACAAACAACCCCACAACACACGGCAGAATCAACATCATAGAACGACGCAAAGACGAGTTTTGTTGAATATAAACACTGCGAATATTATTTGATGCCAACGCGTTTGATATTGATGAAATCAAAACCGTTCCAACCGCCAAACCAATCATCGCAAATGGCAATTGTATTATACGATCTGAATAATACAACCATGACACAGCACCACTTTGAAAACTGGCCACCAACGTTCCAATAATTATCGTAATTTGATAAAAACCATTACCAATAACACTGACACCCAACCGTTTAAAAATACTGCGAACTGTTGGGGTTAGACGTGGTTTAATTAAACGCAATCCAAAATGATTGTGCCGGATACGTTCCCATAAAATTCCAAATTGAATTATTCCGGACAAAACAACCGTTATCGCCATAATATATAAAACCGAACTTTGGGCAAAAAACATAGATATCAACAATGCACATATCAACATTATGTTCAACATTACCGGCATAAATGCCGCCAATAAAAATTTAGAAAATGCATTCAATATTGCAGATAAAAATGCCGCCCCACAAATAAAGATAACATATAAAAACATTATCCGCGAAATGACAATTGTTAATTGTAATTTACCAGGATCATTTGCAAAACCAGGCGCTAAAAACCATACAATTAACGGCATAAATATTTCAAAAACAATCGTTATTCCCAACAAACCAACCATCAACCAAGAAAATACGTTTTTGGCAAATGTGTCATCTTTTTTCATATCCGTATACATCGGAATAAATATAGCCGACAAAGCCCCTTCGCCCAACAAATCACGAAATAAATTTGGCAATTTAAATGCCGCCAAAAATATATCGGACAAGCGTCCTGCCCCCAAAACGCGTGCGATTAACATATCACGCACGAACCCAAAAATGCGACTGATGCCTGTCATGACACCAACCCCGAAAATATGTTTGCCTATGTTCATGGAATCGATTATACTCAAATACAACAAAAAAAATCAAGGCAGGAATATAATGAAAAAAATATTTTTTATTTTGTGTACGGCTGCAACATTAACCGGATGTGGTGGCAAATCCAACGTGACGGTTGATCAACCATTAAGTGAAATATACGCAAACGCATATCATGAATTTGAAAAGCATAATTATGATGTTGCGGCATCTGAATTTCAACGTGCCGAAACACAATATCCATCCAGTCCATTTGCCGCAGATGCATTGGTAATGGCGGCGTATTCAATGTATATGGATAATGATTTCGCGGGCGCCTTGTTGGTAACGGATCGTTTTATGCGTTTTCACCCCGGCCACAGTGATGCCGCATATATTTTATACCTGCGCGGGATGTGCTATTATCGCCAGGTCAGCGACGTCCGTCGTGAGCCGGGTATGTCTGTCCATGCATTACAACAATTTGAAACATTGGTTGAACGTTTTCCAAATACAGATTATGCAAAAAATGCAAAAAACAAAATTATCATTTTAAAAAACTATATTGCCGGCAAAGTTATGTACGCGGCCCGTTCGGACATGAAACACAAAAATTGGACCAGTGCCATTTCACAATTACAAAACATTATTACCAGTGCCCAAGAAACCGTCATGACCCCAGAGGCCCTGTACCGTTTAACCGAATGTTATAATGCGATTGGCCTGCCATCCCAGGCAAACGGATATGCACAAATGTTGCGATTGAATTTTCCAGATAACGAATGGACAAAAAAATTAAAATAAAACATATCAACTTGAAATTAATATATTTTTTGGAAACACAAAACAAAAAATGCGGCATATATGCCGCATTTTTTATCGTTGATGCAATTTGCGCAACATTGCAATTTGTTGCGGGCTCAATTTCTTCGGTTCTTTGGGACGTTTTTTCATAACCTGGCCCAATGCATATGTTCCAACAACCGCACCGGCGACCGGGGCAATAAATTCAGGCGTTGTTATCGTATCGGCCACACCATTTAATGCGATACCAAAACCTAATGCACTGGCGGTCAATCCACCAATTTTTAATCTGGCACGATTAAACGATTCTTTTTTTGATTTTATTTGTTGTTCTATTTTTTTATCACACCTATCAATAGCTTTGCCAACAACAATTTGTTTAGCCCTTTCTTTTAAACCATATTTTGTCCCCTGTTTGGCCCATTGGGTCACACCTGCGCGTGCAACTGTTCGCAATCCCAACCTGGCAATAATTGGCCATACCATATTTTTTCTCCCCAATTGTTATAACGTTTATACAAACTTTATACTATCACAAATTATGAATATATCCAAACAATCAAACAAACACCCAAACGGGGTGTTTGTTTGTAATTATCTGTTGCGTTGTTTCCAATCTTTTTCCAACGCCCGAACCAATTTTTTATTATCTTCGATTTCTAATTTCAACCTTTCAATCGCCATTGCAACATTCTGACGTAAAATCTTTTTACGCTTTCTGTTTTTCTAAACGGTTCATAATTTTACAATTTGTTATTCGCCCCCAAATTGCTGTAAACAGTCCAAATAAACAACCAATATAGCCTTGGCGGCAGCATGGATTTGTGCCTGTTCACTTTTACCAAAACCGTATTCTGTATAAAAACGCATTTCCAAATTTTTCATATATTGTCGCATCAAATCAGACTGTTCTTTACGTTTACCAACACAGGCCATAAATCCCCCAACATTCCAACACCCCTGATTTTTAGATGCACAATCAATAATAAATAAAGCATTTCTAAGATGTTCTCTATTTTCTTCGTCGGAACTTTTTTCCATTAGTCTTATTTCATTATCAACCAATTTTTTAACAAATGCATTTTCATTTTTCCTGGTTTGTAAAATTGTATCCGCCACATTATCCGTATTAACGGACGTTTCTTCTATCTTTTTTCCAACCTCGCCCCTGTTTTTTATCGCACAACCAGATAACAACATGATCAATATTAATATTTTTTTCATACGCAATCCTTTTTTATGAATAATAAAACGAATATCAGACATTTTTGGTCGCATATAAATATGTTTATATATTATTTTATTTGTCATTCTATTTCTGGTATATGTATCTAACCATTGTTCACAAAAAACAATCAAAAGTATTACAAAAAAACACCCCGTTGGGGTGTTTTTTTTGTAATTATCTGTTGCGTTGTTTCCAATCTTTTTCTAACGCCCGAACCAATTTTTTATTATCTTCGATTTCATATTTTAATCTTTCAATCGTCCGTGCAACATTATTGGGTAATATTTTTTCATGTTTTTGTCTTTTTTCTACACCTGTTAATTCACATAATAATTTTTTATCATCGTATGATAAATCTGGTGTTTCTTCAATCACAGACTTTATTCTGTTTTTATTACTGGTCTGCTCCAATTTATTTAAAACACCAATAATTTTTTCACTGCGATTTATTGCGATTTTTGTTTCTGCATGCCAATCCATATGTGCAATTCCACGATCCGCCTTTTCTACACGTCTATCATAAAACCAGGTATCGCCATTTATAACCCCACTCGAAATATTTACATTTTCACGTCCATTTACAAAATTCAATTGCATTCCGCGTGCATTTGCACGTTCTCTGGCAATTAACAGGCTTTGCTTTTTTTCAATATTTTTTTGAATTTCCGTCCCAAATTTTTTCTTGTTTTGAAAACGTTCATATACAATGCTCCCCGCGGCAATCATGGCTGAACCCACCATATAACCAATAACCACCGGTGCCCCACAACCGGTTGCCGCCAACGCACATCCACCCGTCGCACCGACTAAAACCATTGTCTTTGGGAAAAAACCACCGATAATTTTTTCATCGCTTTGTTCTTTGTCACGTTTCAAATTTTTGATTGCAACATCCAAATTCGTTAATTGTTTTGAAAATCTGTTTGCCATTACTTACCCCTTTTACATAAAATTATACCACAAAAATCACTAAAAACAAATCACTGGCACTAAAAAAACGGGAAAAAATCCCCGTTTTATTTTTGTTTTAATCCGATAAATTGTTTAATTCGTTGTAACAAATCCGCCTTCGGTTTTTGACCCATTTTCAAACCCTCTGCTTTATCCTTGGCAATGTTTAATAATTCACTGAACCACATAAAACGATACATCCCCAAGTGGTCACCATTTAAATACTCGCAATCCAGTTCAAACGTATTGACATATTCATTATTTTTCTTTTGTTGAAACATGATGACACGTGGTTCGCATTCGAAACTCAATCTGAAATCATCCCCTTCGAAAACGCCACACCACAAAAATCGTTCTGTTAACGTTTTTGTATTTTTTAATTTATCACGAATAAAATCGATTGTTTTTTTTCACTGTGATACTGTCTTAGCATTTCAAACATTTTATTTCACCCGTATATTTTTCAAAAGAAAACCGCGGTAAACCGCGGCGAATTCTGGTGCCGGTTGAGGGACTCGGACCCCCGACCTACTGATTACAAATCAGTCGCTCTACCAGCTGAGCTAAACCGGCAACGCA
>JAKSTF010000027.1 GCA_024402715.1 Alphaproteobacteria bacterium | reverse complement strand
TATCAACAAAAAAGTGCCAACACAACCCCAGATTTAATAACACCAACCACCAATTCAGATGTAGTTGTCCAGGAACAACAAAATGATGTTTCAAACGCACCGTCTGCGTCACCATTTATCGCATCAGATGATCCGGCCCCTGTAACAGAGGAAACTGTTTCAACACAAACACCGGTCGTCACAACCGATACCATTGAAACCATAACAGGGCCCGGTCCGGATACGATTGAACAATCTGAAACAATCACGGAAGAAATATCGGAACCAATCACGGTCGAACCATCCCCAGATACAATAACCGTTCCCGAAAAAATTGTTCCTGTTTCAGAACCAACTGTAATTGAATCTGATACAGAAACGGAACCATATCAAGAAACATCTGTTGAAGATGAAATATTGGCGAATAAACCTGCATATAATGTTTCACAACCAGATGATATGGTTATCACCAATCAGGAAATGGATATGGATACACCACCGTTTGAAACACCAATGTGCGAAGATGGAAGTACCCCAGACGATAACGGTTGCTGTTCCGGTGAAACGTTCATGGTACTTGATGACGGTGCACCTGTATGTTGTCCAGATGGTGGTGAAGAATGCTTTCCACCATTAAAGTAAACAAATATATAAATAAAAAATGCCCCGTGTGGGGCATTTTTTATTTCATCTATTGATTCATTGATCCAAAGAAATCTTCGTTATTTTTCGTAACACGCAATTTATCCAATAAGAATTCCATGGCCTCTAACGTACCCATTGGATTGATAATGCGTCGCAAAACATACATTTTTGACAATATATCTTTGCCAACCAACAAATCTTCTTTGCGGGTCCCAGACTTTGTAATATCAATTGCCGGATAAACACGCTTGTCAGATAATTTTCTGTCCAAAATGATTTCACTGTTACCCGTTCCTTTGAATTCTTCAAAAATAACTTCATCCATTTTTGATCCAGTATCAACCAGCGCAGTCGCAATAATCGTCAATGATCCGCCACCTTCGATATTACGGGCCGCCCCAAAGAAACGTTTTGGACGTTGCAATGCATACGCATCAACACCACCGGTCAAAACTTTACCACTGGATGGGACACATGTATTATACGCACGCCCTAAACGAGTAATAGAATCTAATAAAATAACGACATCTTGACCGGCCTCAACCAAACGTTTGGCCTTTTCAATAACCATTTCTGCAACCTGAATATGTCTGGCCGCCGGTTCATCAAATGTAGATGATATAACTTCGCCCTTTACACTGCGTTGCATATCAGTAACTTCTTCGGGACGTTCATCAATTAACAATACAATTAATTTTACATCCGGATAATTTGTTGCAATTGAATGTGCAATATTTTGCAACATAATTGTTTTACCTGTGCGTGGTGGTGCAACAATCAAAGAACGTTGCCCTTTACCCGTAGGTGAAATTAAATCAATTACACGTGCAGACAAATTGCGTCCCTTGTCTTTATCATCGATGACTTCCATTTTTAATTGTTCATCTGGATATAAAGGTGTCATATCATCAAAAGAAACACGATGACGTAATTTTTCAGGTTTATCACCATTTACACGTTCAATCGTTTCCAATGCAAAATAACGTTCTGATTCATTTTGTGGTGCCTGAATTTGTCCTTCGACATAATCACCCGTTTTTAATCCATATTTTTTTATCAATGTCGGTGAAACATATAAATCGTCGGGGCCTGCTAAATAATTTGATTCGGGGGCACGCAAAAAACCAAAACCATCCTGAATACGTTCCAAAACCCCATCACCGATTAAGGTAACCTGATTATCTGCGGCAAAAACACGCATAACAGCAAAACGCAATTGTTGAACATTTAACTGCGATGGATTTTCAATACCCATATCTTCTGCCATTTTCAGCAGTTGCTGGGGCGTTTTAGCCTTTAATTCATTTATATGCATAATAATTCCTTAGAATAACAATTTATTTATCGAGACTTTATAAAATACGCAGAACGCGCATCCACAACAGCATAGTGCCCTATTTTTTTCATTTGGTCAAGTATAATTATTCACTTGATTTTATATGATAATATTGGTCAAATGGTTACATAAAGGAAACTTTTAACCTAAGGAAGTGAAATATGGCAGGCAGTATAAATAAAGTTATCTTGGTTGGTAACGTTGGCCAAGAACCACAGGTTCGCACAACACAAAATGGTCAAAAGGTTGTCAGTTTTTCATTGGCAACATCCGATCGTTGGCGCGACAGACAATCTGGGGAACAAAAAGAACAAACAGAATGGCACCGTGTCGTGTTATTTAATCCAAATTTGGTGGATGTTGCAGAACGCATGCTGCAAAAAGGAACTAAATTATATTTAGAAGGTTCGCTGCGGACACGCAAATGGCAAAATCAACAAGGGGTTGATGTTTACACAACCGAAGTTATATTAAATCCATTTGCCGGTCAGATGGTTATTTTAAGTGGTGCAAAGTCATTAGATAATCAGGGGGGCGGTGATTATATGGCAGCCCAACCGATGCAATCGCAACCACACGAAACGATTTCTGTGGCCGATATTGGTGATGATATTCCGTTTTAAATAAAAAACGCCCACAGGGGCGTTTTTTTATTTATCACAACCATTTTTACCACAATCGCATGATTTGCCTGGTTTATTATCTTTTACTTTTTGACAATTTTTGCATTGGCATTTTTTAGGGTCTGATTTTATCATTTTTATATCCTTTTTTGTTTTTTTATTTGTGTCCGGACATTATGAAGACTATCTAAAAAAACACCAATTGGGTATTGGCATATTTACCTGGGAAACAGAATTTGGAAAAATTGTCTGGTAATTTGTTTTCTGTATTGGTATGATTACCTGCGTTGTCGGGGTGTAGCTCAGCCTGGTAGAGTACTTGCATGGGGTGCAAGGGGTCGCAGGTTCGATTCCTGTCACCCCGACCAAATATTTTTAATCGCACATCCGCGATTTTTTTATTTTTTACATCAGAAAACCGAAATATTAACGATACAAAATCAATGAATCAAATAAAAAAACGCCAAACACACAACCGATAATGCAAAAAAATTGACAAAATCAAACCACCCCATGCTGTTTATTTGAAACGTTAACATAATACCCCAGAAATCACAATATTTTTATTTTTGACCAATATAAAAATCTAAGGGTCGTTTGATGTTTCTGGTGCCCCATATAAACATGGGGTCTATTAAATGACAGATTTTACATACATATCACAATATTTAAATGATGTTATCAAAGAATTTAAAACCGGTGTTGCCAAAGAACATTCGTATCGCCCCGCATTAAAAAATTTATTTGAATCGGTTGATAAAACAAAAAATATAACCGCAATTAATGAACCGGCACGTGGAACATTTGGTGCCCCCGATTTTATGATTAAATCCGGCGACACAACAATCGCCTTTGCCGAAGCCAAAGATATCGGTGTAAACCGTTTGGATAATTTATTTGACCGCGAAATTGAACAAAAACATCGTTATTTGGATGCATTGCCGAATTTAATATACACAGATTATTTGGATTTTCGGTTTTATCGTGATGGCACCCAATATGCCCAGGTCAGAATTGCCGATTTTAACGGTAAAAACATCACACCATTACCCGACAATTTTCAAACATTACATGATTTATTGTGTGATTTTTACAACGCGAAAACATCAACCATAAAATCACCGGTAAAATTGGCGGAATTAATGGCGGCCAAGGCCCGTTTAATTGCAAATGTTATAAAAAATGCATTGGAGGCGCCATCGGATAATAATTCGCTATACGAACAATTGGAATCATTCCGTAAAATTCTTATTCGAACAATGACGGATACAGAATTTGCGGATATTTATGCGCAAACAATTGCGTATGGGATGTTTGTTGCCCGTTTACACGATAAAACATTGGGCGATTTTTCCCGGGCCGAAGCCGCCACCCTGATACCAAAATCGGTCCCATTTTTGCGTAAAATGTTTGACTATATTGCCGGAAACGATATTGATGAACGTATTGTTTGGTCGGTGGATTCGTTGGCAGAAATATTCAGTTATACCGATGTTGCCGATATTTTAAAAGATTTTGGTCGAAAAACAAAAACAACCGATCCAATTGTTCATTTTTATGAAACATTTTTAAGTAAATATGATAAATCATTGCGAAAAATGCGTGGTGTTTATTACACCCCACAACCGGTTGTTGATTATATTGTCCGCAGCGTTGATGAAATATTAAAAACGGATTTTGAATTACCAAATGGTTTGGCGGATAAATCAAAAATTACAAAAAAAATAATGATTCAGGGTGCACCAAAGCCCGTTGAACGTGAATTTCATCGGGTGCAATTATTGGATCCAGCAACGGGAACGGGGACTTTTTTGGCCACAACCATAAATTATATTTATGATAAATTTAAAAATAATGCGGGCATTTGGCCAAATTACGTTGAAAACGATTTATTGCCACGTTTGCACGGATTTGAAATTATGATGTCATCATATACAATGGCACATTTGAAAATGGATTTGGTATTACGTGAAACGGGATATATTCAGGGCGACGCCCGAATAAATGAAAAAATATTTCGCCCGGATAATTTATTGGATACAAATTTGGCAAATATTGGTCGTAATTCCGCCGTATTGAACACCAATAATCGCATGGGCATTTATTTAACCAATTCATTGGAACAGGCCGACCCAGATACACAAACCCTGTGGGCGGCGCAATGGTTATCGGCCGAAGCTAAAGAGGCAAACAATATCAAACAAAATATCCCCGTTATGTGCGTGTTGGGCAATCCGCCATATTCGGTATCCAGCGCAAACACCAATGATTTTGCCAAGGGACTGATTGAAAAATATAAAACGGGATTAAATGAAAAGAAACTAAATTTAGATGACGACTACATAAAATTTATCGCGTTGGGCCAACATTACATTGATAAAAATGGCAATGGCATTTTGGCATATATTTCAAATAACAGTTTCTTAGATGGTGTCACACATCGACAAATGCGCCACAGTTTGATGGAAACATTTGATAAAATATACATTATCAATTTGCATGGTAATGCACGAACACATGAAACATCGCCGGATGGAACAAAAGACGAAAATGTGTTTGATATTATGGCGGGTGTTTCAATCAATATATTTGTAAAAACGGGCAACAATAAAAAATTGGCGGACGTGTTCTACCGTGACTTATATGGCAAGCGAGATATAAAATATGATTTTCTGAATGAACATAATTTGCAAAATTCAGAATTCAAAGCATTAAAACCTGTTGAACCATACTATTTCTTTGCACCAAAGGATTTTTCAAACGAAAAACTTTATAATAATTTTCCGCAAATAACAGATATTTTTATAACAAATAATTCTGGTATAAAAACAGATAGAGACAATTTGTTTATAGATTTTGAAAGTACGGTATTAGCTGACAGAATTCAAACGTTGTTATGTGGTAATATACCACAACAGTTTGCAGATCAATATAGAGTAGCAGATTCTGGTAGTTATAAAATAACCCAAATTATAAAGAATGTATCTTACAGTGATAATCGTATGTCGCAAATTATGTACAGACCCTTTGACGTAAGATATATCTATTATGATCCTATTATAATCAGTAGACCTGCGGCTACCGTAATGCAACACATGTTAAAACCCAATATGGCATTGGTTGTAGCACGCCAATTTGGTGGAAAAAAACATTTTATTTCTTTTATAACGAACAAACTAATAGAAATAAGTTCTCAACCATTTGCACCGTATACAGTATTTCCATTATATATATATACAAATGACGATAAGACCCCAAACTTGAATCAACAAATTGTCTCTGAAATAGAATCCAAGGTTGGACAAACAACCCCAGAATCAATATTTGATTATATTTATGGTGTTTTACACAGTCCGTCATATCGTGAAAAATATCGTGAATTTTTGAAAATTGATTTTCCACGTATACCGTATCCAGAAAATGCTGACAGATTTGAACATTATCGTAAATATGGTGAACAATTACGCAAATTGCATTTGATGACCGATATTCCACAATCAAACGTTTCTTTTCCAATTGGTGGCGATTGCGTTGTTGATAAACCAAAATATGAAAATGGTCGTGTTTATATCAATAAAACACAATATTTTGATAACGTTCCACAAATCGCATGGGATTTGTTTATCGGTGGTTATCAACCCGCACAAAAATATTTAAAAGACCGTCGGGGGCGCACATTGTCAATGGATGAAATAATCCACTATGAAAATATCATAACTGTATTACATGCAACAGATAAAATTATGAAGGATTTGGGATAAAAATGACAACCATTTTTACATATTTTTAATTTTATGCTTGCACGAATCGGAAAAAAGTGACTAGTATTGCACGTGTGAAAAAATAAATATGAATGGGGGATTCCATGATTATTGGTATTGGTATTGATTTGGTTGAATGTGGACGTTTTTTAGATTGGTCTGCATTTAAAAAACAACGTATATTTACAAAGAAAGAATTGGAATATGCAGATATGGACAACGCAAATGCAGAAAAACACCTGGCGAATTTCTGGGCTGCACGCGAAGCCGCATTAAAAGCGTTAGGCACCGGTTTTGGTGATGAAATTTCGTTTTCTGATATTTCCGTAATCCATGATGATGCAGGACGGCCGGAATTGTTAATTACCGGTGGTGCAAAAGCCGTATTAAAAGAATTGTCCGGTGGTGCCAAGGTGCATGTTCATCTGTCTATTACAGACCAGGCCGATTATTCTGCCGCAATTGTGGTTATTGAAAAAGAATAAGAACAGGTTCCGATTTGGAACCTGTTTTTTTTAGTTATTTATGTGTGTGGCAATCGTTATCGGGGATGCCGGACGTGTGTCCACAGTTTCACCGTTATACGCCAGCAACCATAACACAAATAATATAAATATTATCAAAACTAAAAATAATAATATGTGGCGCGCAATTACAAATGAATTTGTTTGTATTTTTTTCATATTTCCCCCGGATTTATGTTTTTACAAATAAATTATATCCATCTAATTATAAAAAAATCATAGGTTTGTATTCCCGGTTTCTGTTGATTTTTTTGATTTCTGTTATAACATTACGGATGTAGTTAAGTTTAGATGGTAAAAAAGGGGGATGTTATGTTTAATACCGAAAAATTAAAAACATTTTCGTGGATAAATATTGGTAACCCCGATCACGATGATTTTGAACGTTTGCATAACGATTATAAAATTGATGAAGATACTATTACCGATATATTGGACCCAGATGAACAACCGCGTTTTGAAATTGAAGATGATTACAAGGTTATAATCGTTCGTTTCCCAATTATAAACCGGGAAATGGATACATTGTGGCATACGGAACCGTTATCGATAATATACTCTGCGAATCGGGTTATTACCGTTTGTCGTAAACGCTGTGATATACTGGACAAAATTAAAAAAGATGAAAAAACATCACGTGAAGAATTTATTTTAAATATTATTTATTATATTGCGGAATCATATCTGCGTTCATTAAAAGAATTAAATAAACGCGTTATAAATTCAAAAAAGGCCCTGCAAGAACAAATTCGCAAAAAAGAATTGTTAGATTTGTTAGAGGTTGAAAACAGTTATACCCTGTATATGGCCGGTATCAAAGGCAACATGTCCGTATTAGAAAAATTGGAAAAAGTTCGTGGTTTCGTAAAAACAGAAGAAAATGCGGAATTAGCCGAAGATGCCCGTATCGAATTATCCCAAGGCATTGAAGTGGTGATGTCATACAGTAAAATGATGAAATCAATCAAAGAAACATTCGAAAGCGTGATTAATATGGATTCAAACACGTACATTAATCGCCTAACAATGTGGAATATTATATTGGTTGTCCCAACGGTGGTTGTTGGGTATTTTGGAATGAATTTAAAATTACCGTTTGAACAATATAATGATGCCGCAATTGCAATATTTATTATGATTATGATATTACTGCTGGGGTTCGCAATGTTTTGTCAATTGCGCCGCAGGGTAATATAATAAAAACGCCCCGTTTTTGGGCGTTTTTATTATGATATTTTTTCAATTCGACGATTGCGACGTTCAATGTTATCAAACGGGCTGTCCAAAAATGCCTGGGCAACAATAAAGGACATTTCAATATCTATATCATCCGATGCCAAAGCCAAAACATTTATATCGTCATGGAAACGATCATCACGTGCTTGGTTCGGATTATCACAACGCGATGCACGTATATGACGATATCTGTTCGCTGCAATCATTATACCTGCCCCTGTGCCACAAATCAAAATACCACGCGAATTTTTATCATCAATCATCGCGTCTGCAACCGATTTTGCCACATCAGGAAAATCTACGGATGTGTTCGGATCATCAACCCCCAGATTCACCACCTGATATCCAGATGCCGATAACATTTCAATCAAATATAATTTCAATCCCACGCCACGGTGATCGGATGCAATATAAATTTTTGATATACTTTTATTCATTTTTATCTATCCCTGCGTCTGGCCAGTTTACATTCCAGCCCTGTGTTTCCTGTGATATTTAAGGTGCGATATGACAATGTTCCGGTCATTTGTGCGTTACTGAATACATTGGCCGTATTTACAATCGCAGGTCCATCCAGTGTCCCATGTAAAAACAATGTTTCTGCGGTTACTTTACCGACAACCTGACCGCCACGACCAATAATGACCGTCCCAGCGGTTATATTCCCAACAACATGCCCATGAATTTGGACCGTATGATCCGTTTTCATTTCGCCTGTCATTTTGCACCCTGCCCCAATAATTGTTGGGGATTGTTTTTCGATTGCGTTTGTAAATGCCAACATCTTTTTATTCCTTTACAAAATTTATTGGATCAAAGGCCACACCTTTGTATCTGATTTCATAATGCAGGTGCGGCCCCGTCGAGCGTCCAGATGATCCACCCAAACCAACAACCGTCCCAGGGCGAACCCAATCACCACGTGAAACCATAACCTGTGATAAATGCGCATACAACGTTGTAAAGCCCAAGCCATGATCAATTTCAACCGCGATGCCGTATCCGCCACGTTCCCCAGCCGAAACAACACGCCCCGGTGCCACGGCAACCAATTCCGTCCCAATTTTACCTGCAAAATCTATACCACGATGTTTGGCGGCTTCGCCGGTAAATGGATCTGTTCGCGTTCCATAATACGATGTTATTCTAACATTACCCAACGGTGCCCCCAATGGCAATATCGTGTTTAATTTTGACAAACCACTCCACAATTCCAAATTGTCCGCCAAACGCTGATATTTTGCATCTAAATTTTTATCAATATCCAATGGGCTGAACGCGGCACCAACAAATGGGCTGTTATATTTATTAGCCTTTTGCACCAATACATTTTGATTCAACCCCAATGTTGTAACCACACCATTAATACGTTTTAAATTTCCGCGCAACGCGTCAATATTATCTTCGGCCATTTGAGATACGGTATTAACAATTTGAATATCAACATCGGCAATTGTACGCATTGATTCAACCAATTGTGTATTACGACGTTTTAACTCTTCATTTTCTGCCCGTGTTAATTCGTATTCCGCAGATAATTCTGACAATTTTGTATATTCCGGTGCATAATCATTTTTTGTGAACATTTCTACAATACGTGTATGTAAAAAATCCAATTCGCCCCACGTTTTCAAACGATCTTTTATCAAAGCCTCTTTCTGAGCAGCATCCAATTTTGTTTCATTTAAAATTTTATCATCTGTAACATTTAAATTTCGTGTCAATTTTGTATATTGGGCCAAATATGTCTGCAAATCACTCATTTGACGGGCATGTTCCGCACGTGCCTGTTCTAATTGCTGGGTTCGTTTCTGTAACAATGGCCTGTGGTAAACAAAAACATACGTTGACCATGCCGCCCAAATAATCAAGCCGATTTTTCCACAAAATGTTGTAAAACGCCAAAAACTGCTTTGTTTAAATGTATAAACATTACCACGCGGCGTATCCATAATTGTAAATTCACGTGGTGGAAATATTCCTGTAATTACATGCCATAATGCCCGAAACGGTGATGTTATCAGGTCCCATAAAGACGTAAAATTTCTGGTCACAAAATTTATCATTGCACGCCCAGTTTAGACAATGCGTCGACAATAGTCAAGCCATCACGTAAAATTACATCATTATTCATTGCACACCCCCTGTGAATGATTGAGCCACCATGCACCCCCAAACGTGCGGCAATCAATACCCGTTCAGCAGTATTTTTTGCCCCAAATAACGGAAATATTTGAATATCGCCACATACATCGGCCGCTATGGAAATAACGTCTGTGGCCATATATGCATCAACGATTGTATAAAAATGTCCACGTGGACGAACACGCCGCAGGCAGGCCCGTGTCCAGCCACGCAAATCAACATTATGATGTGCATTATGAATCGCGGGTGTTCCGCGAAAATACGGGGGATTTGATACGACCACATCAAAAACACGATTGGTACGCCACGAAAAAATATCTGAATTTATCAATTCTATGGTTTGACCATTTAATTCTGCATTTTTTGCACAGGCATCCAACATTGATTGTGAAATATCCACCCCTGTTATCTTGGATATATCACTGCTGTGGGTTGCCAAACACAACGATACGGCCCCCGTCCCTATACCAACATCCAAGACCGTTCCACGCACTGCACCGGCCCATGCAGCCAACCATACCGCATCACTGGTCGGATTATATATGCCGCGATTAAATAATACGCGACCACCAATTAAACTAAAAATTTCTTGTTTTTCTGACATGTCTATATATAATAATTCAACAAAAATAAAAGGCAAGTTTATGTTCGATGATACGATTATTGTTCAAAGTGCGTTAAGTGCATTTAATAATGCGGCCCTGGCAAC
>JAKSTF010000026.1 GCA_024402715.1 Alphaproteobacteria bacterium | reverse complement strand
ATAATAAATTATTTTTTTGCGGCCAAATATAATGCAACCAACCAACCAACGATTGTCCAACCGAAAATCCAACTGGCCAAACGTACAAAGCCATTTGTATTCTTATCTTTTTTTGTTTGTTTCGCCAACCATGCCGGTGCCATAAAGATTACGATTATAAGGCTAATCGATAAAATATACTTTAAAAATACAATCAATATTTGCATATTCATATTATTAAAAATCAAAGGGGGCTTTTTGCCCCCTATGATTCCCAAATCCCTTTGGTTAAATTATATACCATATTTTGCGGATTTGTCCAGTTCTTCTTCAATACGGATTAACTGGTTATATTTTGCCATACGATCTGTACGGGACATTGAACCCGTTTTGATTTGACCGGCATTTGTTGCAACTGCTAAATCTGCAATTGTTGTGTCTTCAGTTTCGCCACTGCGGTGAGAAATGATAACACCATATTTTGCATCTTGGGCCATTTTGATTGCACGTAATGTTTCGGTCAAACTGCCGATTTGGTTAACCTTGATTAAAATTGCATTTGCAACACCGGCATTGATACCGCGTTCCAAACGTGATGGATTTGTTACAAATAAATCATCCCCAACCAATTGACAACGTGAGCCAATTTTGGCGGTTAATTTATTCCAGTTTTCCCAATCTTCTTCGGCCAAAGCATCTTCGATTGAAATAATTGGATAATCTGAAATCAATTTTTCATAAAATGCAATCATATCATCTGCTGACATATCCTGGCCTTCGAATTTGTATACGCCATCATGATAAAATTCGGATGAAGCAACGTCTAATCCGATTGATACTTGATCACCTGGGATATAACCGGCGGCACGAATCGCAGCAATAATTGTATCCAATGCTTCACGGCATGAATGGAAATTTGGTGCAAAACCACCTTCGTCGCCAACATTTGTTGAATTGCCACCGTTTTTCAAAATCTTTTTCAAATTGTGGAAAATTTCGCTGCCCATACGGATTGCTTCGACAATATTTTTGGCACCATTTGGAATAATCATAAATTCTTGGGCATCCAATCCGTTATCTGCGTGTGCACCACCATTGATAATATTCATCATCGGGCGTGGTAATACGCAAGGGGCATTGTTGCCGTAAATTTCCGCAATATATTTGTACAATGGAATGTGTTTTTGATTTGCAACCGCATGTGCTGCCGCCATTGAGACAGCCAATACAGCATTTGCACCCAATTTATCTTTGTTTGGGGTACCGTCAACAGCCAACATTTTTTCATCTAATTGTGTTTGATTCGATGCATCCATACCAATAATTGCAGGGGCGATAATTTCATTTACATTTTTAACCGCTGTTAAAACACCTTTGCCCATATATGCATTGCCACCATCACGCAATTCCAATGCTTCGAATGAACCAGTTGATGCACCTGATGGAACGGCGGCACGTCCCATTGCACCACCTGACAACGTAACATCACATTCAATTGTTGGATTACCACGACTGTCCATAATTTGACGTGCGTGAACTTTTTCTATTTTATACATGTTTTTTCTCCTTCTATCTGAAAATATAACCAATGGTTATGTTTTTCGTATTGTATAAATTTACGAAGTGTGTTATAGTATAAACACAAATGTGGGCGGAATAAACAGAAAAATGATAAAAAAATTCATTTCTTTTATATGTTGTTTTTTACCGATTGGGGCGTTGGCATATACCGTAGATCCAATGCCGGACCCCGATGATTTAAGCAGTTTTTTTTCGCCCAGTGCTGGAAATACAGTAACAGTAAACAGTGTTCATATCGGTGATGGTGAAGATTTAAGTTTGGCAATTGAAAGTGGTAATGGTTTAACCCTGGACGGAATAATTTCCGAATCGAATAATAACAGTTTGTATGTTTTTGGTTCTGCATATATTGGTAAAGATTCTGCAAATGGGCCTAATAATTTTTATGCAACGACGGAGACGGATGCTGTTTTTACGATAAAATCTGCGGGGAATGTTGATATTAATGGTGATTTAGAAATTGCTGATGGGCGTACATTAAATATTGAAAAAAACGGTAATACATCGATAAAAGTTACGGTTAATGGGAATATTAATGCCGTAGCCGAAGCAGATTTGGAAAAAGATACAGGCGGTAAAAGTAATTTAAATATTATTGATGGAATAAAAGAAGTTAGACTTGGTGCACTTGGGGTGAATGGTGAAACGAATATTCAGGCGGAAAAGGTTTCAATTGGTGCGGTTAGTGTAAAAAAAGATGCGACTGCTAAAATTGTGTCAATTGGTGGGGATGTTTTAGATATTTTGCAGTTGGTAACATTGGGAAAGTCGGTCGAATTGCAATCTGTGGCGGGGATTCATATTGGTAAAATTCAACAATGGGGCGAAGGTCAAACGGTTGCGTTAAGCGTTGGTGGTGATTTGATTGTGGATAATGGAAATGTTGAAAATTCGGGTACGTTGATGAGTATTCTTGATGCTAATGATATTAATGTAGGGGCAGGTAGTATAAAAAATGATAGCATGGATAGTGTAAATAATAATGGTAAAATGGTGATACGTGCCGGTGGCAACTTGTATGTTGAGGGCAGTGAAATTTTAGATTCCGATGGTAATACAAAGCGTGTTTCTATTGTTAATACAGGTGATTTTGATGCGATTATTAGTGGAAATACAACATTAGTACATGGTTTTGATGTAACCACAATGGGGACCAATGGTAATTTTTCATTAACAACCGCTAATTTAAATTTAGGAACACAGACAGGATTAGAATTAAAGGCTGGAACTGTAAATTTAACAATAACCAGTGGTGGAATGGCATTTGCCGGCGGGGTTAATAATCAGGGAATAATAAATTTATCTGCAAAAGGGAATGTTGGTCTTAGTGGAATTAATAATACCGGAAATTTGACTGTATTGGGTGGTGATAATGTTGATATTACAGGAAATGTGACAGCAGGGGGCAGTGGGGAAATGCGTATCGCTGCAACAAATGATTTAACCGTTTCGGGTAATATAACGAATGGCGATAATGTTGGTCAAAATCAAATGGTTTTGACAGGTGGTGGGACAATTACACTGAAATCTAAAATTATTAATAATGAAAATGCTAAATTGATAGTTGGGGCGTCTACAGATACAAATGGAACAGTGGTATTTAATAACAGTATTACAAATTATGGTGCATTAGATATTTTTGGTCGGCAATTAGAAATCAAAGACGATTTGATAAATAATTCTGGGACGATATCTGTTACAACATCGGATCGAAATAATCAGGCAATAAAAATCAGCAATTTAACAATAGATGGTGGCGTGGTTAATTTATCTGCATTAAATGGTGGAATTGTATCCGATGGGACAGTTCGGGTTAACGAAAATGGTGCATTAAATTTAGGTTCAGATACACATTTATTTGACGCGGTTGGGGCAATTAATATTGCAGGTAATTTTTCATTGGCTGGGCCCAGTGTGACGGGGGGCGGGGATGTAAATTCGTCGGTCAGTGGTGCAAATGGAATTGTTTTCAAATCTGCAGAATCTATCAATATTGGTGGGAATGTTGTTGCAACGGCGCGTGATAATGCACGCAGTGCGACATTTGATGCCAAAAATATAAGTGTCGGTGGCAGTGTCGGTGGTGATGTTTTTGTTGACAATAAAGGCAAATTGGTTTTTGGAACATCAGCAGAGCAGAATTTAAATGTTTCTGGTAAAATGGATGTTGTAAATGGGGGCGTAATTGATTTATATGCAAATGCAACGGTTGCGTCATTGAAAATATCCAGTGATTCTCAAATGATTGTTCATGATGGGCAAATAATTGCAACAGGGGTTGACGGAATTGTCATAGATGGGGGCCTGTCTTTAAATTCTGGTGTTTTGGCAGAAAATGGCTTGGTTGGACGTGATGATAATACAGATTTAGTTTTATCAAGCCAAAATGGCAATATCAGTATTGCGAATGGTATCAATATTTTGTCAACGAATTCATTGCATTTAGATTCCGCTGCCCGCACAATTATTTCAGGTAATGTATATAACAGTGGTATAATTGATATAGAATCAAATAACGAAGCAAACATAGCGTTTATTGATGGAATTACAAATGATACTGTGTTTAACGGTGGTGATTTTACAGTGGCCAGTGCAATAATTTCGGTGGGTGATGTTATAAATACTGGTAATGTTGAATTGGTTTCAACGGGTGGTTTAATTGCTTTGGGAAATATTGATAACAGCAATGATTTTGTTGTTACCGGTAAACATCATGTTAATGCAAATTCAATCAAATCAACAGGCGGTGTGTTAGAAATTACAACAGAAATAGATAATACAGAATATTTGTTGAATGTTGCGGGTGATTTGTCATTATTAGGTGGCAGCGCAACAATTACATCTTCGAAAATTTATGCGGAAAATTTAAAATTGTCTGCTGAAAATGTAGAATTGAATACAAACGATTTAATTGTTACAGATAAGATCGATTTGACGGGGGGACGTGTTATAACAACGGCAACAAACATTGATGCAAATATATTGAGTGTCAAAGGGGATATTTCTCATGACAGTGCAGATGCCCAAACATCACAATTGCTAAAATTAATCGCAAATAACACAGATGTGAACGTTACTAATTTAACTGTGGATGGTACAGTTTTTGTAAATAAAAATAATGCCACATATACAATTGATAACACTGCGATAATTGGTGGAATTAGTGTTGCCGAAGGTGCAAATATGGATTTTAGTGCAAATTCTTTGCAGGTTAAACAAAAAATTGAAAACAGCGGTGTTTTATCGTTAGGCGCAACATCTAAAATGGATTTGGGGGATGTTTCTATGACAAGCGGTGAAATGACGCTGGATGTGTTGTATGGTGATAAAATTACCGCAAATAATGTAAATATTTCTGGTGGCGTGTTACATTTGGTTGATAATTTTTATGCGGCTGATTTTACAGCAGGCGGTGCGTTATATCAAAATGGTGTATCATTTGCAGATGGTGATATTGATATTCATTCTAATGATTATGTTTTATCGGCCGGAACAATGGAATTCGCCGCAATTAAACAGTCGTCTGGTGTGTTGAAATTGGAAACATCGGATTTACGGGTTAATGGCAATATTGGTGACCAAGAAGATACAAATAAAACAATTGATTTGTTAATTTCTGCCACAGATCATAAATTAACAATGGATGTTTCCGGGTATGTGTCTAATGGTGTTCGTATTGATGGGTTGCAACAAATGGATGTTGGTGGAAATTATTATTTTGATAACAACAGTATGTTAAATGTAAATCTTATGTCAAATATTGGGCGTGATTATTGGGCAACCGTCAGTTTGAATGATGATGATACATTGGGGGAAATCACAAATAACAATCCAACCGGTGGTGCGTTGATTCAGGTCGGTGGAAAATTTGTTTCAAATATTACGGCGTTGGGGGATGAAATAAATGATGATGTATTGCCAAATGGTCAAATGGGTATTGTTTTGAATGATATGGTTGATCCCGGAACGGCAATTTGGTTGGTTCATGCGGATAACGGGTTATTGGAATTGGAAATGAAAATCCGTAATTTATACGTCAGTTTTTGTAATGAAGACGGTACGAAGTGTTTTAATCTGTTACCACAGACCAGCGATTTAAATGGTACAGATGGTGAATTGCCTGTTTATTTATCTGTTCGTGATATTGATAATGATGGCAAACAGGACAGTTTATATATTGTGTTTGACCCACGTTTTGGTGGCCCAGTAAATGTATTTAAAATTCAACCGATTGTTGAACGGACACAAAATCATACAACGGGTGAATATATATCTGCGGGTGCATTGGATAATTTAATCGCAGATGCGTTATTATATGATGCCGGATTTAAAAAACGTACACCGATTGAAAGTTTACCGATTGTTTTTGCGGGAACTAATTTAGAAACGTTAATGAATGAATTGTATGAACGTATGGAAGATTACAATACATATCGTGAAGGTGGGGCTTTGTCACGTTTCAGTCGCCTGGTTCAACCACGTGAAATCGATCAAATTATCAGCGGTGTTGCATTAAATTATCATACGTTGGCACGTGATGTCGAAGATCATATGTTTGATGAATTTATATGGAACCGCAATCGTAAATTGGAAAAGGCATGGTTTGATGCAGATTTTGGTATGTATTATAACAAAGATGTTGATGGACGTCATATTGATGGTAACAGATTCAGTATTACGGGTGGTTACGATTGGCAAGAATCAAAAACATTGATTTACGGTTTGTTTGGGCATATTTCACATATGGCCGGTGCAGATGCAGATGATATTGATTTAAGTTATCAGGCATATGCCAAACCAATAGATGGCCATATTGATGTTAATGTTAAAAATACGGATATTGCATTTGGTGGTTATATGGTACAAACATTAGCCCCATGGGTCCGTGCATACGGTCAGGCCACAATGGATATTCAATTGTTTGATATATCAAGACAACAAACTTATGTTAATGGCGATATTACGGGTGATGGTGTTGGATTTGGTATCAGTACCGAATGGGGGATTTTGCACGATTGGTTAAATCAATATATTGTTGGTAATGCATATGTTCGTATGGGGTATAATTTTGGTACCACAATCACAGAACAGGCGGCAGGTTCTGATTATATGGATATTAAGTTGGATGGTTATTTTATGTTGACACCTGGGTATTCATTGACCGCGCAAAAGCGTATATACCCAAGTATGTGGTTCCAAATTCGTCCATATGCCACAATCGGTATTGAATATGATGTTTTGGGAACACCAGATGCGGTTGATTATAAATTTGCAATGGCAGATACATATACAGAATATGACAGTACTGTTGATCCGTTGTGGGCAAATATTGGTGGTGGTGTTGAATTTTTGGGGGCATTTGGTGGACAGATTGGATTAGATTACCGGTATCAATATAACGATACAATCCAATTGCATAATATCAAGGTATCTGGAAAATACAGATTTTAATACATAAAATTGGTTGTGATATGGTGTTCATAACGAACACCACGTTTTATTTTTATTCAGTGCAATGTAATAAAGGCTGTTATACATACAAAAACATCAGAATGTGTAACGCCAAATTAAAATTTTTTCAATGGCCCCCGTTCTGCAACGGGGTTACGACAGGAAAAAAGATGGCCACCCAGAATACGGGTGTTGTTTTCTCTGATTGGGAACCACTATCTACCGACCACAGTTATTTACAAACCTTACAATTTGGGGTGAAAACTCTCTCACACCGTCATGCCGACGCAGGTCGGTATCCATAACTATAAAAACACCGTACGTCCGCCCACTGCAATGCAGGCAATTAGTACTAAATCCGTTTACACAATTTTTTAATAGATAAATAAATTTTTATGTTATAATCGAGGCCTGTTTTAAAAATTGTTATAAAAAACGGGGTAATCGATGAAACAAAATAACAAAGAATTAAATGAATTAGAACAACAGGAAAATTTGGATAATAATGCATTGAATGATGAAACTTATATGAAGTATTATTTGTATATTTACTTAATAGGGTTAGCAGGAATAACAGTGCCTCTGGGTGTTTTATACTATTTTAATAACGAGATTTTCGCAATAAAAATGGGGGGAATTTTTTATACATTGATGTTCTTGCCGGGCCTGTATCAAAGTGTTAATCAAACAAATAATATAAAAAAAGAACTGGATAACGTAAGCAAATTATTTATGGTAGATTTCATAACATCAGAATTGCAAAAACGTGCAGATAAAAATTTGGCGAATAAAAATAAAGAATATGCAGTGGCATTTTTACGTGAAATAAAAGAACATAATTTACGTAATGAAGATACGATTATAAAAAAGGTAAAATATGATCAAATTTTATCTGATTCAAATAAAAATATTGTACTTAATGAATTGATGGATGCGGGTTTTTTACCAACTGTTGCGACAACATTGCCAAAATTGGTAAAAAAACACGTTAAATAATTTTTTGGATAAAAATATTTTTTAAGTTTCTCACCATAGTGGCACAGGTTGAATCCAATGATGTAAAATTTTTATGGTGTCCAGATTACGTGGTAATGGGAACCACGGTGAATTTTAAGTCGTCACCCCGTTGCAGAACGGGGGCCATTGGCATTTGTTGTGTCTGCATTGCGGTGAAAAAATTGGTATTTGAATAAATTATAGTGTGTGTTTTGCTTTGGGTAAATATAAGACAATTTTGGACGCATAGATAAATATAAAAATACTTCTTTGTTGCATATATAACCAATTATTTGTTATTATTTTGACAATGCATAAAAATGCAATTGCGTTTTTACGCAAAGAACCGGATGGGGACATTTGGTTCGGGCTGTCGAAAGCCATGTTAGTTCGGTGCGAAAGCATCGTTATCTGATGTTTTCGGTGCTTTGGCACTGTATTTCATCCCTGGCCATTTTTTTGGTCGGGGTGCCATTGGTATATGTTCAGGCAAATGCTAAAAACCAATGGAATCATTAACTAACTGATTTTCGAACACCCCGACCGCCCATTTGGACGGTCTTTTTTAACGCACAAATGGGGGATGTTTTATGTCAAAAGAAACGGAACGCGCCGAATTACATCGTATTATTTGGAAAATTGCGAACGATCTGCGGGGCAGTGTTGATGGTTGGGATTTTAAGGCATACGTTTTGGGGATGTTATTTTATCGTTATATTTCCGAACGCTTGGCATTTGATATTGATCGTGGTGAACGTTTGGCGGGTAATTCCCAATTTAGTTATGCAAAATTATCAGATGCGGATGCCGAAAACGGGCGTGCCGATATAGTAAATACATATGGATTTTTTATATTACCATCGCAATTATTTACAAATGTTCAAAAACGGGCAGGGGCGGATGAAAAATTAAATGAAACATTGGATAATATATTTAAAAATATTGAAAATTCTGCCCGTGGTACAGAATCCGAAGATGATTTTCGTGGCCTGTTTGATGATATTGATGTTAATGCAAATAAATTAGGGACCACCGTTCCGGAACGCAATAAAAAATTGGTAAAAATATTAGATGCAATTGCAGATTTAAAATTAAATGATGATATTCAGAATAATACGATTGATGCATTTGGTGATGCGTATGAATATTTAATGACAATGTATGCGGGTAACGCGGGTAAATCCGGTGGTGAATTTTTTACCCCCCAGGAAGTATCAAAATTATTGGCAAAAATAACATTGGTTGACCGTAACCAGCCAAACAATATGAAAACATCTGTTAATAAGGTTTATGACCCCGCATGCGGTTCCGGTTCATTATTATTGCAATTTGCCAAGGTTTTGGGTCGTGATAATGTTAACCAAGGCTTTTACGGCCAGGAAATAAATATAACCACATATAATCTGTGCCGTATAAACATGTTTTTACATGGTATAAATTATTCTAAATTTGATATTGCATTGGGTGATACACTATTAAACCCAAAACATTGGGATGATGAACCATTTGAAGCAATCGTTTCCAATCCGCCATATGGTATTAAATGGGAGGGTGATTCTAACCCGTTGTTGATAAACGACAGCCGTTTTGCACCCGCTGGGGTTTTGGCACCACGTGGGGCCGCGGATTTGGCATTCACAATGCACATGTTATCATGGTTGTCAACCGATGGCACTGCGGCAATTGTTGAATTTCCCGGCGTTTTATACCGTGGCGGGGCGGAAAAGAAAATACGCCAATATTTGGTTGATAATAACTTTGTTGATTGTGTTATTCAATTGCCAGATAATATGTTTTTTGGAACAAGTATTGCAACCTGCATCATTGTGTTAAAGAAAAGCAAAAACGATAATCATATTTTATTTATTGATGGCAGTGAACAATTCATTCATTCGGGCAATAAAAACAAATTGTCTGATGAAAATATTGACGCATTGTTAAATGCATATATCAAACGTGAAAATGTGGAACACTTTTGTAAATTGGTAAAAAATTCTGACATTGCAGAAAACGATTATAATTTATCTGTATCCAGTTATGTGGAGGCACGTGACACGCGTCAGGTTATTGATATAACCGAATTGAACCAGCGCATCACGGGTATCGTTGCACGGCAAAATGAACTTCGTACCAAGATAGATGCCATTGTAAAAGATTTGGAGGCGTCAAATGAGTAAGATATCCGAACTTATATCCAAATACTGCCCAAATGGTGTGGAATATAAGACGATTGGAGAGGTTTGTGAATTCAAAAGAGGAAAGAATTTATCAAAAGATGTAAAGGGGTTAGGTAATACTCCAATAGTTTTATATGGTGAATTGTATACAACATATGGAAATTATATAGAAAATATTAGTTCATATACTTCCAAAGAAATAGCAATTACAGCAACTCCTGCAAATAAAAATGATATACTTATGCCTGTTACAAGCACAACAAAGGAAGCTCAAATAGGAAAAGCCTCTGCATTGAATATTGATGAAACAGTATATGTTGGTGGTGATGCCATAGTTTTGTCTCACAATCAAAATGCAGGATACTTAGTTCATTTGCTTAATAGCCATTATTTTGAAGTTTTAAAAATGCAACATAGAAGTGGCACAACTGTTTCTCATTTATCACCTAAAGGCATTGCAACCATTAAAATCCCTGTTCCGCCATTACCAGTTCAGGAAGAAATTGTTCGTATTCTGGACGCCTTTACCGAACTGGAAACCGAACTAGAAGCCGAACTGGAAACCAGAAAGAAACAGTATCAACATTATAGGGATAAGTTATTGAATTTTAATGTTTTTTGTCATAATGGGGGGGGTGAGGATAATGGCACTTTCTGAAGTGGCAGAGATAGGCACAGGTAGAAGTAATAGAGCAGACGCAAATCAAGATGGTATTTATCCTTTTTATGTAAGGTCAAAAGAAGTGTTTAGATTAAATACTTTTGAATTTGATGAAGAAGCAATTATCATTCCTGGTGAGGGTGGTATAGGTGATATTTTTCATTATGTAAAGGGTAAATATGCGTTGCATCAAAGAGCATATAGGATTCATTTATTGTCAAATTGCATAAACACAAAATTTTTATATTACTATATGAAAAGTGCTTTCAAAAAATTCATTTTATCAAAAGCAGTTAATGCAACTGTTACTTCTATAAGAAAACCTATGTTAGAGCAATTTATAGTTCCAATCCCACCACTTGCCGAACAAGAACGCATTGTTTCAATATTGGATAAATTTGATGCGTTGGTAAATGACATATCAATTGGTTTGCCGGCGG
>JAKSTF010000025.1 GCA_024402715.1 Alphaproteobacteria bacterium | reverse complement strand
TGCCAGTACACTTCGTCGAACATGATTTTGTACAGGCTGTTGCTGCTGTTGAACCGGTGGAAGAGGTGGTATAACCGCTGTTACATGAGGTTTTTGTCCCACCAGAACAAAACGAACCAACTGGACATATCGAACATGCATCACCGTTTTTATAATATCCATTGTTACATGTAAAAGAACTTACTGGACAGGCCACAGCTGTGGCAGGACATGATGTTTGTGTTTGATTTTGGATACCAGGCGATGTGTAATTGGTATTATATGCACATGTTGAATTAGCGGGACAATTTGATGTCGCACTGCCAGTACACTTCGTCGAACATGATTTTGTACAGGCTGTTGCTGCTGTTGAACCCGCAGGTGATGTGTAACCTGAGTCACATGCAGTACAGGTCCCATTGCTTAGATAATACCCAGAGATACAGGCGGTTGCTTTACAATCATTAGAAAAACCACCATAATAAAAATTCCCGTCTGCTGCGGTACTGCCAGGCACGTCGTCAGCAGTACATGAGCGATAGCATGTATTTATAACATCCCCAAGCCCATTACTGCTAAAACCATCAGGACACGTTTTACACTTACCCAAAAAATTATATTCACCTTTATTGCAGCTTGTTATTGGACTACCAAGTATGTCACAATAATAGTACGTTGTAGAACATTTACACCCCGAATATGTGTAACTTTGGATCTGTCTAGTTCCCTTTGAACAGGTATTACACGAAGCTATATATTTATTTTTGTTATCTACAATAATATATTTATATGATACGCTACTACAATTTATATCTTCTTGTACCACTATTTGGTCATCACTGGACGGCCTACTGGCATTATGGGGACTACAATCACAAATAACATCTTCTATAATACCAGGTTCATCGTCTATCTTTCCACTTAAATCAAGTGCGAAACATGAATTTATTAATAATATCAGCACCGTAAAAATATTAAAAATTAATAATCCCAAATCAATCCATCTCTTAAAGATTAACACTTATATTCCCCTTTTTCTATGAATAATTTTTACAATAATCTATAATTTTGCATTGCATATCTTGTGTCTTCTTTACGATGTAACAGCCATTGCATGATATTCGTAGTATAAACGATTTCCAAAAAACAAATCAACGGTTAATTTCATATATTTATTTGTTTGTTTTTTCATAAAAAGCGTATGAAAATAATTACTAAATCATGTCGTCCTAGATGACTTATAATACTTTTATTTGCATTGCATTTAACAAACAATCAAATAATTTTTGGGCACTGTTCAATGCACTGTTTTTCCAGCCTTCGTCTGATGGGTACCAACTTTCGGTCAGATTTTTCCATGTTTCATCATTTATTTTACCGTTATGCAACAAATCGTACCGTGCATCACCCATATCCATACGTTTATAAACAGGTGACATAATCGGAAATTCACCAGTACCAATTTCAAAATCAGCCGTACGAACGGGTATTTTTCTTGTTGAAAAACGTGTCTCTAGGAAATCAACCAAATCCCCCAATAATGTCGGGCCAAACTGTGCAGAATCATCCGGAACAACCGTTAATTTTTTGTCCAAAACCCGTTTAAAATACATCGTATTTTGATGATTGGTCGGATGCGAAACCAGTAATTGTGCCGTGGCAGTACCACGCCGGCGATAAAAACGCCCCAATCCCGTATGAAAACCAATTGATGTTAACGACGTAGCATCACCTGTCATAATATCGTCATAAATTTCTGTTGTCATACGATTTTCAATTGTTGGCGCCGTGCCACCATAAAACAGACCGTACGGTTCGTAATATTGCCCACGACTGATTGCGGCCCACGCACCATCAGTCAAATGTTCCCGACGAAATTTACGGATTGCGTTTGTTTTTGTAATTTTGTCTGGTTTTGATAATAACAAAGGATGCGATATGGAATATAACGGATTTAAATCACGCAATTTTTTATCCGAAAAATCAACACCAAAATTACGATTTAAATCAACCAAACCACCGGTTGCAACATCTTGGACTTCGCGCATACGATTTTGCATTCCCCATGCATTTATTACATGAATCAAAACAATTGTATAATCATCCAATACGTTTTTTGAAATATTATTTACTATTTTATCCAAAAACATATTTTGAGCAGCACTGCCAAAATACCCTTCAATTCCATGAACACCAGAGTTTATAACAACCTTTCGTGGCCCATTACCGATTATTAAATACGGAATTTCAAATGGATTGCCATCCGCCCGACAATGCTTTAATGTGCCGATTTTTGATGCAAATTTTGTAAATTTTTCTGTTGCCTGATACCAATCTTCGGAATAATAATTCATAAAAAATAACCCTTTGTTTTATCTTATTCCAATCACATAATTTGACCACTGGTTGGATAAAAAGTCAATCGTATTTGTTTCCAGGTTTCAAACTCATTTTCTGGTAACATTTTAAATGGTTGACATGTATTTATGGCATTACGAATTGTTTCCAATACATAACTAAACGCAGAATCTGTATCTGCACGCGCGGCAGATTCAAACCATACATTTTGAACAGTTCCATTTTTATTCATCGATAAATGCGCAACCGCACGAATATCAGTAATATCCGGACGCGATGTATCAATTATCCAACAACGTGTTAATGCAACACGCAATGCATCAACCGTTGATACGGTTAATGGTGTATTAGAAAAACCAGTCTGGCGATTAACACGAACGACTGTTTTTTTCCGCGGTGCATTATCTATAATTGGCGTATTCTTGTCGTCTGGGGCAGGTTGGGGCGTCTTTGCAACTTCATCTGCAACCGAATCCACATCATTTGCCAATACATTTGTTTCATCTGTTTTTTGTTCGGGTACAGGTTCAACAGTTTGTGGCGGTGGTATATCGTTTTGTTTTGTGTTTTCTGTTACCATATCAGTGGACGGATTTGTATTATATAGTAACGTTTCATCACCACCAATTTTTACTGCATTTAAATCAATTTCCATAATTTGAATACGATCAGTTGCAACAATTACCCCCGGCTCGGATACAATCAAAAACGTTGTCACCATAAATGCCAGTAACACCAAATGCCCCCCAAAGGACATTAACAAATTTTCCAATGAAAATTGCTGTTTTATATTCATTTTTTGCCCATTTGGGTCCGTAACCCAACACGTTGAAAACCGGCATCTTTCAATTTGCCCATAACTGCCATAACTGCACCATAATCGGCCCGTGTATCACCATTAATAACAATTGCTAAATTTGGGTTTTCTGTTCGCATTGCAATTGCACGTTTAACAACTTGTTCTTGGGATAAACGCGTTTTTCCAACATAATAGTGTCCCGCTGCATCTACACTGATTTGTATCGCGTGATCACCACCAGTCATAACAGATTTTCCAGCATGTGGCAAATTTAAATCAATACCAGATGACAACATTGGCGTCGTTACCATAAACACCGCCAACAACACCGTCATAACATCAATCATTGGCGTCAACGAAATTGTAGCATCTGCACTGCGACTTCTTCTGCGTGACATCTTTTGCTATCCTTGCTTTTTATTTGAATTGGTACGTGCATCCTTGCATGCATCATCCATTGCGTCATACAATTCATCTGCTTTTTTAGTAAAATATTGATATGCAATTGCCGCTGGCACAGCCGCAATCAACCCCAAAGCAGTTGTCCCCAATGCGGTGGCCAAACCAGGTGCAATAACACCAATTGACACAGATTGATTTGCCCCAATTGATGCGAATGAATCCATAACCCCCCAAATCGTTCCAAACAAACCAATAAATGGTGCGACATACGAAACCATAGCCAAAAACCATAGATTTTTATCAAATGGGCGAATTAATCTATCAATCGATGCATCCACACGTATTTTCATAGGCGTTGTGCGTTGATAATGCCACATACGGATTTTACCAATTATAACCGTCCAAGACATTATACTGGCCACAACAAGTGTCAACGACACAAAAAATGTCATAAAATCACCTGTAAATAAGTTCAATAATGAAAAATTATTTGTCATTTCATTTCCTTTTTATTCTGATAAACGTTTAACCATTTGTTCCGGAATACGGGCAGGACGCATATTTGCCCCCAAATATGCAACCATTACATTTAATACGGCACAAACATCATCCCCATGGACAAACTGCTGTTCAACCTGCATTGAAGCAGCACCCAAACTGACAATTTTACTACGAACAACAAAATTATCCGCCAACCGTAATGGCGATTTGTATTTTATATTCAATTCACGAATAACAAATCCAACATCACCTTTGGGCATTTCTAGCCCTAATAATAATTGCATACGTGCACGTTCTGCAATTTCAATATATCGGCCGTGATAAACAATACCTTCGGCATCTGTATCTGCATAAGCAACCGAAAATGGAAATTCATATACTTTCATGATTTATTTTTCTAACCCCAGATGTTTATACCCTGCATCCGTTATAATACGCCCACGCGGGGTTCGTTGAACAAAGCCCAATTGCATAAGATATGGTTCTATCACATCTTCTATTGTATCAGACGGTTCTGATAAGGCCGCCGCTAAATTTTCAATTCCAACCGGGCCACCTGCATAATGCCGTATTATCGTTGACATATATTCACGATCAATTTCATCCAAACCACACTCATCTATATGCAATTGGACCAACGTGGTCTTTATTGTATCAGCAGTAATCTGTGGACATTTCAATGCCGTGGCAAAATCACGTGCACGTTTTAATAATCTGTTTGCAATACGCGGTGTTCCACGCGCACTGCGTGCCAACATTAATGCACCATCTGCACTAATCGGTGTCCCCAAAATTGTTGCACTGCGAATAATAATTTTTGCTAAATCTTCAGGGGAATAAAACGATAAACGCAAATCTATTCCAAACCTGTCACGTAATGGGTTTGATAACAACCCTGTACGCGTTGTTGCCCCAACCAATGTAAACGGTGGCAAATCAATCCGAACACTTTTCGCAGCAGGTCCTTCACCCAACATGATATCTAATTTGAAATCTTCCATCGCGGAATATAAAACTTCTTCGATGGCCGTCGGCAAACGATGTATTTCATCAATAAATAATACATCCATTGGTTCCAACGCCGTTAATATCGCCGCCAAATCTCCCTGTTTGGTCAACATTGGTGCAGAGGTTGCCCTAAAATTCGTCCCCAATTCATTCGCAACAATGTGCGCCAATGTGGTCTTACCCAAGCCCGGGGGACCATATAATAAAACATGATCCATGGCTTCACCACGGGAACGGGCCCCAGAAACAAACACAGATAAATTTTGTTTCAAACTGTCATGACCAATAAAATCTGATAAAACCTTTGGACGAATAGACGCAGCCATTTCGTCCGGAATGTTCGGGTCAAAAAATCTGTCATTTGTATTCATATTATAACAACCTGTCTTCGGAATTTTCACGGCCAACATAAGCTTTTAAATCATTATACATTTGACGCAAATCTGCGGGGGTGCTGTACAAAGAGTCCGCATTTTTAATACGAATGGTTTCTATGTCAATCTGTGCCTGTTTTTTCAAAATTTGCGTCAAATGCGGTGCAAAATCACGTGCATCATCCGTTTCCGCAGCCCCCTGCAGCAACAAACCACGATTTGGACGTGGGGATAAAAATGAAAAATCTGATACCGTCGGATCTGGGGATACCAACGCAAATCCCGACACTTCTGGACGACGCATCATTGCCTGTAAAACATACCAGGCCCCCAACTGATGACCCGCCAACCATATTTTATCGCTGTCTTCGTTATGATTTTGAATCCAATCAATCACTGTCGCAATATCTAATAGGTTTTCAGATGTTGTACCTATTGTTCCTTCGGAATCGCCAACGCCTCGATAATTAAAACGAACAACAGAAAAACCAATATCCATAAATGCACGAAACATCGCATACGATACACGATCATTCATATGATACTTTTGTCGTGGGTTTCCAGACAACACAACCGCCAACGGTGCCGATGGTATTGCAGATTTATGATAAACCGCATGTAACTTTCCAGATTCCCCAGATATTATAATATCAACCATATTTTCACCTTTGTAATAACATCTTTGACAGACAATGTAGAACAAACGAATATAAAATTTCAATAAAAAAGTATTCAATATAAATTTTGGTTTTATACAACATATAAAATATGCTTTGACACAATCGCAATAAATGTTCTATATTTTTTTGTATATATGAGAATCAAAGGGTATCAAAATGAATAAAATTATACCATTAACTTTATTAACCACGTTATGCACAGCTGTATCCATACCGGTTTTGGCTGCAGGTTTTGACGATGTTGCATATAATGATTTTCAGACAATCTATACAGAAACCCCGGTTCAATCATATTATGCGTACCCTGATGATCCTAACTTTATTCCAGAAACAGAATTTATGGAACGGGCGGACAGTTTAGATTACGATGAAAATATAATAAATGCCCGTAATGCAGAATTTTCTGCACATCCTGGTGTAATGTTTGCCGATCGCCCAATGGTGATTTGCAGAAATTTTGGTTGTACGCGTTTAAATGAAAATATAACAAGAACATTTTTATTCAACAGTTTGGCAAATATGTTTATGATGAATAACCATTCGCGTGTTTATATTTGCGAAGCGGATCCTTTTTCCCGTAATTGTTTACAATCCGGCGTTTCATTCCCCGTTCGTGCTGGTATTGCAAATGCATTGGTAAAAATCCCAAAGGCAACTATTTCCCAGGTTAATGTATCAACTGGGTTATCCAAGGCAACTGTCGGTATGACATATGATTTTTTAGTAAACGGTATTGATCGTCAATGTGCACCAACAGTTATGGATATAATGGTTCCAATAAATTCACAGGCAACATTATCTAATCGCGAATTTGCATGTAACCTGACCAGTGACGGCATTAGTAACGTATCGTTGATGGTCAGTATTGATTACATTGATTTAGATTATGGAATATTAGGTGGCTATTATTCATTGGGTATGCAAGGGCCAACAACCGGTGGTGGAACTGGATATGCATTATTCAAGACAGAATTTACAACACATGGTATGAAATTCAAGGCATCTGTTGACGATGATGATATGATGGGATTAGACAGCGGTATGCGCACAATTCAACCGGGCGAATACGCGGTTGAACCATTAAAGAAAAAGTAATTAAAATCAGTGGCTATATGACAAAAACCGTTTTGATTATTGATGATGACGATGTATTACGCAAATCGTTGGCACGCGGATTGCGTAATCAGGATTTTGATGTCATTAGTGCTGATTCGGCTGAAATGGCAACTAAAATACTAGAACGTGTTAATGTGGACGCAATGATATTGGACCGAATGATGGGCGGTGTGGATGGTTTAACATTTTTAAAACAACGTCGCATGTTTGGTGACAATACCCCGGTTATAATGTTGACAGCGATGTCTGGGGCAGAAAATGCAATTGATGGATTGTCAGGGGGGGCAGACGATTATTTACCAAAACCGTTTCAATTGCGTGAATTGATATTGCGTTTACAAAATATTACCAAAAAACGCAGTGAAAAAATTGAAAATCATGTAAATTTACCAGAAGGATTGATATTTGCAGATAATGAATTTATGATAAAAAGTTCGAATTCTGCACAAATTTTATACCTATCTGGCGAAGAAAAGAAATTGTTAACACGATTGACATCACCCGTTGGCAATATTGCCGCTGCCGCCCCGATGGTAGCGAAACGCTTGCGCGGGAAATTAAATTGTGTATTATCAAACATAGATATATTAACAATACGGGGCAGGGGCTATAAACTAATCGTGACAGGAACTGCACCGAACAACATAAATGGATAAAAAATGAGACTGATTCCACGCAGCTTTATGTGGCGAACAATATTGATGATTATGATCCCATTGATTGTGGCACAGGTTATTGTAGCCCAGGTATTTTTTAACAATCATTGGGACCGGGTTCACACAACCATGGCGCGAAATCTTGCAGGCGACATTTCAACAATGATGAATTTCATAGATGAAAATAAACCAGACATCGCTAAATCAATGGGGCAGAATATCGGAATTAACGTTTCCGTTAATAAAAACTTAAACCGACCACGCAAAAATGCAAATAATTCGCGTATTGCTGGTCAATTATCAAATGAATTGTCCAGACGCCTGAAACGCCACGCCAGCATATATATCGATCGTGGCAAACGTTTGGTTTTTGTTGATATTCCAACAAACAACAATCAGATTGTAACATTTGGAACATCCATGCACCGTATATATTCAACCAGCATAGAAGTATTTTTAATATGGTTGTTTGGTTCATTTTTGATTGTATCAATATTAGTAACGCCTTTTATCATATTGCATACACGCAGTATTCGTCGTATTGCCAATGCTGCAAACCGTTTCGGGCGCGGTTTGGATGCCCCTGGTTTTCAACCAAGTGGTTCAAAAGAAATTCGTGAAGCCGCTGCTGCAATGATTACAATGAAAGAACGTTTAGACAGATATAATCGCACACGTACAGACATGTTAAACGCAGTCAGCCATGATTTAAAATCACCTTTGGCCCGTATGCGTTTGGCAATAGAAACAGACGAATCAAATAAAAAGGGGTTATTACGCGATATTGATAGAATGACTGAAATGGTCAATGGTTATTTGGCCTTTGCACGCGGTGAAATGCCAGAAATAGAGCAGGCAACTGAAATGCCATCAATGCTGGTTCGCTTGGCCCGCGATGCAGCACCAAAAAAACGAATTGAAACACATTTCCCAGATGAACCCGTACAGTTCTATGCCCGTCCAATGGCGTTGGCACGCGCATTTGGAAACATACTGGAAAATGCAGCCAGATACGCAAAAAAGAAAATACGTATCACTGAAAATGATTCTATTGATCAAATTGAAATTATTATCGAAGATGATGGCATCGGCATTCCAGATAATAAAAAATCCGATGCAATGCGTCCATTTGTTCGATTGGATAATGCACGTGGGACAAATACAGGTGGGACAGGGTTGGGATTATCAATCGCGCAAACTGTTATTGAAAATCATGGTGGTCAAATCTTTTTAGAAGACAGTGATTTAGGTGGTCTGCGTGTCCGTGTTGTTTTACCATTGTAGAAAATTTTAAAGGGATTTAGATATGAATTTATATAAGTATGTATCGGATGCAATAAACGAAAAATTGGGTTTTAGTGTTAACTTGGAAACCCCACGCAATCGTGCATTTGGTGATTTTTCAACAAATGCAGCAATGGCATTGGCAAAAACAATGAAAAAAAATCCACGCGAATTGGCCGTTGAAATTGCCAATAAATTATCCGAATTGGATTTTATCGCCGAAACATCTATTGCAGGCCCTGGATTCATCAACATAAAATTACACGATGATTTTATTTTAAATAACGCCAAAAATCATGCGGGCACAATAACACAAACCCCCAGTCCAATGATTATTGATTTGGATTATGGTGCATATAATGTTGCAAAATCTTTACATATTGGACATTTACGCACATCAATTGTTGGCGATACATTAAACAGAATCGCACGTAAAATTGGTCATAAGACTTTTTCATGGAATCATATGGGTGATTGGGGAAAACCAATGGCGTTGGTTATAGCATGGATTGAACGTCTGCATCCAGAATTACCATATTTCCAAGAAAATTTTGATCCAACACAATCGGTTGATTATACAATATCACCATCCGAATTAAATACATATTACCCATCGGCCAGTGCATTTGCCAAAGAAAACCCAGAATTTCAGGCCCACGCCCAAGATATCAAGGCAAAATTTCAAAAAGGGCACCAAGGTTACTTCGCTTTGTATGAAAAGTTTTTAAATGTATCATTACAGTCTATGTCAGATACAGTAAATCGTTTAAACATATTGCCATTTGATTACAATTGGGGCGAACGTAATGCAGCAAAATACATTGACACAGTGGATAAAATATTACGCGATCAAAATATGGTTTATGAAAACGATGGTGCACAGATTATCAATGTAAAAAAAGATACCGACAATGCACCAATGCCACCTTATATGTGGGTTGATTCGCGTGGTGCCGATACATATGATACGACAGATTTGTGTGCCGTGTATTGTCGCAAGCAAACAGACAATCCAGATTTATTGATATATATCACGGATTCCCGTCAAAGTTTACATTTCGAACAATTATTTCGGGCATCAGATATGTCAGGAATAATGCCATACAATAAATTTGAACACATTGGGTATGGAACCATTAATGGAACAGACGGCAAACCGTTCAAAACACGCAGCGGAAATGCCGCCGGCCTGGACGACATATTAGATGCCGCAGAATCTGCGGTGCGTAATCGTGTTTTTGAATCTGGAAAAAATTTAGATAATCAAACAATTTCACAAATTGCATTGGCTGCGGTAAAATTCAACGATTTATTACACGATGTACGATCAGATTATGTATTTGACCCATCTGCAGTTACCAGTTTTGAAGGACGTACTGGACCATATGTGTTATACACTGCTGTCCGCCTAAACAGTGTATTACGCCGGGCAGGGGGCAACAACTTACAAGAACAGGGCGATCATACAAAATTGACACAAGACGAACGCAATTTGTTAATTGAGATTTTAGATTTTGATCACACCGTTCAATCTGCATTTGAAAATCGTGCCACAGATATGGTTGCAAATTATACTTATGATTTGTGTCAGTTGATAAATACGTTTTATCACAACTGTCCAATATTACGCGACGATATTGATAACGAAACACGTGGCCATCGTTTGACAATAACAAAAATTGCCTTAGACACCCTGTGTGTGGCATTGGATATGATTGGCCTGACAATTCCATCCGAAATGTAAAAAAACAAAAAATAAATGACCGCAAAAATCGGTCATTTATTTTTTATTCGTAACTTTAACCATCACAAATATCAATATGATTTTATTTGTTTTTTGTTAAATACATCAGATATTCTGTATTACCACTGCCACCCAATATCGGTGAACAAATTACCCCTACAACATTATATCCCAAATCAACAAAACACTTTGACACTTTATCAATCGCCATTTGACGTAATTCATCAGATTTTATAACACCATTCGTTCGTGCAGCAACTTCACGTGAAACTTCAAACTGTGGTTTTACCAACACAACCATTTGCAACACACCCCACGCAGCCAACGAATCCGCAATATTGGTCAATGATATAAAAGATACATCAACAACAATTAACCCAACCCCATCAATCGGTTGCATTTTACGAATATCGGTATTTTCACACGACAAAACGCGCGTATCATTACGCAATTGTGGTATTAGTTGACCTGTTCCAACATCAACTGCAATTACACGTGATGCACCGTGTGACAATAAAACCTCAGTAAAACCACCGGTACTGGCCCCAACATCCAAACACATCATACCATTTGGATTAATGTTAAAATACTCCAACGCGTGCAATAATTTTAAACTGCCACGCCCAGACGCATACGGCAGGGCACCACCAAATATTTCATCCATTTCACTTATCGTTTGGCTGGGCTTTTGCGCAACAACACCATTAACCATAACCAAACCAGATTTAATCGCCGCCACGGCTTTAGCCCGGCTTGGATAAATATTTCGAACAACTAACTCTTGATCTAATCTCATAATGATGTGATTATATCATATAAATTGGTATATTAACAGCACATAAAATAAACACACAAAACGCTTTAAATACTATATATTATATATTGAAATATAAAGATTTTTTAAAACAAACCAAATACCAATTCCAAATTAAAAACAGTAACAAAATTAGTAACATACTCACAATCTACGCATTATGTATAGTTACCAAAAACACCATTATT
>JAKSTF010000024.1 GCA_024402715.1 Alphaproteobacteria bacterium | reverse complement strand
CCAATTTTCATCTTTGTCTACAATCGCATTATCCGCCTGTTTTTTTCTTTGTATTTTTTTTAAAATATCATTATATAACATCCCCCCCCAACAATTGCCAAAAATAAAGATAACACATTATTATATTTTGTTAATCAAGTTTCGCGTTTTTTCACATTCTTTACAGAAAATTACACCAAAACAAACCATCTAAATTTCTGACATGCTATAATTCAAAAAAATTTTGACATTTTGTATCAATATCTGGCAAACGATTTACCTATACATAACTGTAATAATTATTACTAAAATCTTTGTTGCAGCGTAAATTCAGCAGACCATTTATCGTATTCACGTTGCCAAATATTTGAATCACGTTTTGTATATCCAAATACCACCGTTGGCACAAAACCCCATATATCCATTTTATTATTAGACACCGATAATGTATATCGTTGGATAAAATCACGCTCCGTTTTTTGTGTAAACCGTTCATTTGCAACGACCCATCGTTCATCACGATATTTTGTCCAATACACAGCCGGTTCCATATACACATGAAAACCAAATGGTAATTCTGCCCCAATTCCAACCGCCACAATTGGTTGATAATATGAATATTGTTCATCTATGGCATCATTAAAACTGACCCCACCACGCAAACTGTAATACATATTGGATGACAACGAATATGTTAAACGTGTATTTGCCGAATATGTTTTAGCATTCAAATATTCACCATATTTATCATAATTATTATCCATTACTCGCAAATATATCCCTGCGGACAATTTACGTGTAAAATCATAATTTGCATCCAATTTTAATCCATATGCCAAATCATATTTTTCCCATCCGTACCAACGACGGGACACAACTGGTGCCAACCACACATCACCACGATTCCAAATGTATCTTGGACCGGTCCCGCCATACAAATATAAATCATCATAATCATGCAAATTGTATATATTTGTATAAATCCCCACATCCGATTTCCAACGCCAATGTTCTGATAATTTAAATTCGTAATTACCACCCAATTGTAAATTATAACCAATCGCGGTTTCTGGTTCTGTTAAATCATGGCAAAATGTTCCATATACGCATTCTTTACCACCACCAGCATTATTCACATTATTATCAGGCGCGACCCCAAAATTAAACCACACATCCCAATTTTTGTTTTGTCGCACAACATAACGATAATAATTCATCATACGTTTTACGTTATCGGATAAACCATCCCCCGCCATGGCAAGACGCAAATGATAATCAGCCCTTGCCCATTTACCGGTTTGCATATAACATAACGCCAATTCAAAACGAATACGAGCCAAATCTGGCTGGGCATCTAATATTTTACGAAATATTTTAATTGCCGTATCATAATCCCCACGTCTGGCGGCAATCTGCCCCAACAAAAACCAACGTTCAATTTCAATTGGTAAACTTTTTATTGGCGGCATCTTGGTTAAAATTTGTTCAGCCGTATCAAAATTACCACGTTCAACCATATTACCTGCCAATTTTACCGCATCCAATGCAGTCATAGATACTTCTGCCGTCCCATTATTATTTTTTTTGATATTGATCACACCTTCAACATCCGCATACCCTAGACGCGGATTCATAAAAAAAATCAAAACAAAAAAATACCACCAAAATTTTTTCATTATTTTTTATTCTACACAATGAACATTACTAAAAAAACAATTCATTATACGTTTTCAACCATTGAAAAAAACAAAAAATGCCACATTGTGTGGCATTTTTTATTAACCTGGCGCACCCAGAAGGATTCGAACCCTCAGTCTTCTGATCCGTAGTCAGACGCTTTATCCAGTTGAGCTATGGGTGCAACGTTTGTATATTCTATACACTTTTTATTATAAATGCAAGTAAAATTATGGTAATTATATAGATACGCGACTCGGTTAAATTTTAAGCATTCAAAATTGAATTATAAATATGTCAAAAATATCAAAATTATAATATATTGTTTTTAGTGTATATTTTTGATATTAACGTCACATATTTCACTGAACGTTTGGTGTGTTAAATATGACATTACCATAAAAAAGTGACGTGGTATTTTTTGAGAATCTGAAAAGATTATTTTGTATTCTTTTTCAGCACATCAAATATACCACGATTCGTATGAATTGCGACATTTTTCGTGTTTTGGGTGTAATTGCTGGCAAAGGAATGAAAAAACACCGATTTTCGTAAGAAAATGGTGTTTTTGAATGAGTTTGGCGGCATATCGCATTAGATTCCGATATACCTTTCGTTTCTGCACCCATACTCATTCAAATACGTTAAATGACCATTAACATAACTGATAAGTGTTCCTTTAACAGTTGTCCCCATACCTCCACTTGGTTGTATGATAACAATTGTATTGCCTTGTTGAACTGCTGTTCCATAAACCATTTTTTACTCCTTTTGTTTTGGTTAATGTTTCCTGGTTAAATGTTCATAACGATTACGACAATCAACGATTACAGACGGTGCTTCCATTTGGGTCGCAACTGGGACAATTTCCAGTAATTGTAATGGTCGTCCGTCTTCGTCCAACCAACATTCAACAACCTGTTGTCCGCGTGATGTCATTCGTTGTTCAAATCTTAAAGTTTTCCAGCCCATTTTTATTTTTCCTCGTCCAAAGTTGGCAACCAAAAGTAAAAATCTATGATTTTCGTATCGGTAATGTTTGCGATTATGCGTGAATATTGGCTAAAAACACTTTTAAAACCTTTTATTATTTCCTGCCCTGTATCGCTGTTCTTAAATTCGTGAATGCTGTTTGTTAAAGCATTATAGACCTTACAAGCTTCGTTGATTTTTGATTCTGGGTCTTTGATGCCTTTGGCTGTATCGTTGATATTTAAACCTTTAAGAACAGAACCCGAATAAATCGGTAAATCTGGGTTAAAAAAGTGCGCAACTTGACTTGCCAAAAGCTGGACCACAAGACCTGTTTTTTCAAACAAATTTCTTAACGCAGATTCAAAATCTGGTGTTGTGTCTGAATCTTTATATGATTCCAATAATTCGTAATGTTTTTCTAATACGTTTATGTCAGCATATTTACGGGCAATAAGTGCATTATGAAAATAATCATTACAAATTCTTTGAAAATTTCTGCCTGACCTGTCGTAAAGATTTCTGTCTGTCACGTCAGCGGTTTTAAAATTTTCGATTAGATATTTATAATCTAGAATTTCGTTTTTAAACCGTTCATCTGTCCAATTCATTTTTAGCCTTTTTTAATACTTTTCATAGTCATTTACTTTGACAAAACTGATAGTAATAAAACCAAGGTTTAATTTGATACGGGTAAATTGGTTGTATAATAATCTGAAAATGCCCGTTTTTTGCAGATTTTCACAAACAAAAAATTCCTAAAAAACAGTTGATTTTTATCCTTGGTTTAATTTCAACAGGTATATTTGCAATCAAAACCGCGCTGACTATGGATTTGAACACTTTTATCAAACATCAATAAATACGAATGAACTAACCAAAAGGATTTTTTATGATTTACGCCTATTGTCGGGTATCAACATCCCACCAAACCGAAGAAAACCAACATTTTGTGATTGAAAAATTCGCAAATGAAAACAACATTCATATTGACATTTGGGTGGAAGAAACAATTTCAAGTGGAAAGAAATTATCTGAACGTAAACTCGGTAAATTGATTCCAAAATTAAAATCTGGGGACATACTAATAACAACGGAAATATCACGTTTAGCACGTAGTTTAATGGAACTGATGGGCATATTACAAACGTGTTTAGAACGCGAATGTCAAATTTGGACATTGAAAGAAAATTTTCGTCTTGGAACAGACGTTCAATCAAAGGTTTTGGCGTTTGCCTTTGGGTTATCGGCTGAATTATCAAAATCGTTATTACAGGCGCGTGTTCGTGAAAGTTTAGCAAGATTAAAGGCGAATGGTAAAAAGTTAGGTCGTCCGTTTGGTTCAAAATCACGTGAATTAAAATTAACCAAGTATGATAAACAATTAAAACGTATGCTAAAACGTGGAATAAGCAAACCACAAATAGCCAAAAAATTAGGTGTTCATAAATGCACAATCTATAACTACCTAAAAGAAATCCGCCAATCGGCGGATTATTGACCTTTAATTTGGTCTAATATTTGTTTGAATTCGGTTTCATCATCAGAGTCATCTTCGTCAAATATTGGCTGATTCAATTCTTTGGTATAGTCCAAAAAATGTGGTCTATGTTTTGACCTGCCGTCAAAATTATTTATATTTTAGAAACCCGTTATATATTAAATAAAAATGCTTTCTGCATACCGATCTATAATTAGAATCCCCCAGCGCAAACTGCTGGCCGGCACGGATAACATTACCATTTGCATCAAAACGCAAATGATGTGTGGCGGTCTTGGTACAATTTTCACATTGGCAATTCGTTGGCATATGATGCAAATCCGCCCCCTTTTCAATTAAACGACGTGATGCGGGGAAAATATTTTCATTACTGTCAACCATCAAACCATAACATATAACAACAATATTTTTGTCATCTGCAATACGTGCCAAAATATCAACATCCGTGGTTGAAAAAAATTGCACCTCATCCACCAATATAAATTTAGTATCTTCATTTGGTATATATTTTTCCAAATTCTTTAATGCCAAGCCGGTTCACGGGTCGGCATTGCACGTGAAACAACTGCATCGGTGGCATCACGTTTATCAAATGATGGTTTTATAACCTCATACGGGGTTTTATTTTGTCTGTAATTATATGCCTGAATAATCAAATTCGCCGATTTTGATGATGACATAACACCATAATAAAAATGTAAATTTGCCATTGTCCCCTTTTCCTTTGTATTTTACTGTATCATTGATTCCAAACGTTCAATACGTGATTGCGTTGCCGGATGCGTTGCCATTAAATCCCCAATAAATTCACGCGGAGACCTGGGATCCGCAATACATACCGCCGCCATTGATTTATTTTTATCCAAACATTCAACACGTGAATCTGTACTGATTTTCCGCAATGCATTTGCCAACCCAATTGGGTTACGCGTTATATACGCACCGGTTGCATCGGCCGCATATTCACGATTTCGCGATACCGCCATACGTAATATCGGAACAATAAACATATTAAATACCCCAAACGCCAATAATACCATTGTCAATATTGCCGCCATATTATTTTCACGTTCACGTCCGTCATCATGATACATATTTCCATACATTAATGAACGTGCCAAAATATCTGCAATAAATACCGTAACCCCAACCCCGGTTATCAATAACATATCCAAACGTATATCACGGTTTCCAATATGTGCCATTTCATGCGCAATAACGCCCGCCAATTCCGTTTTATTTAATTTTTTCATTATACCACGTGTTAACGCAATTGATGCATCATTTGGACTGCGTCCTGTGGCAAATGCGTTCATTGAATCATCATCAATAATATACACACGTGGTGTCGGCAACCCGGCCGCCAATGCAACGTTTTCTACGGTTAAAAATACATCGCGGTATTGTTTATTGTCATTGTGAATTTCATGTGCATTTGCAACATTTAACATCATAGAATCACCAAACGCCCACGATATTCCCATCCACGCCAAACATATAACAAATATCGGTAACGCAACCGCTATCGTGGTTCGTATTGCCGCATCAAATGGAATCACAATCCAAACAAACAAAAATACCAATGCAGCAAAAACAATCGGAAACAGTGCCACCAAAATCGCCGTTTTTATATTATTGCTGTGAATATGGTCATATACCGTTTTAATGTTTTTCATAGTAAATCATTCTTGTTATAATTTCCAATATATTGCCCCATATTATAAACAAAAAACGGGACAAGTCATGAAAAATATTTTATGCATATTACCAATCATATTATTTTGCACACCCTTATTCGGGATATCTGATAATTTTGGTGGCATTTCATATTTAACCGATGCTGCAAATGCGTGGTCAAAATCAATTACCAATGGTGGTGGATACGGACTGTCCCGAACTATACCAACAGAATACGATACCACCCAATCAGATTTTTTAAATGATATACGCGATATTGCATATAATGATACCGCAATAACAATATTAACAATAAATCAGCATTCTAACCATGCTGATAAAATAATCAATTCACCACTATTAACCCGTCGTAATACATGCATCGGCAATATCACAGGATGTTCCAGCCTGCGACGGACATTGGTAATTTCCGGTGATGGGTTTGGTACATTTTCTGATTATAAATCAAATAAAAATTCAGATTTCAAAACAAATGGTCGTGGTTTGACTGTACATGCATTGGCATTTATTACAAACGGTTTTGCCTTTGGTGTTGAATACACACATACAGAAAATAAAACACATGACACATCGGTACATTCAGACGCCGATACAAACGGTGTTACAATGTTCACCAAATATTTATCACCAAATAATATATTTATAAATTTTGGAATATCTGGCGGCCAAACATCATGGGATGCAGATAAAATCATTTCAAGCATTGGCAATAAAAATATTTATAATACAGATTTTTACAGTACTATATTTACAATCGGATCGCTGTTTCGATACAACAGAGTGTCAATTATCCCCCAAGTATTCGCAAAATATATGTATATGGAAACAGACAAACACACTGACAGTATTTTGCAATCATATAACAAATGGTGGTTTAATAAATTAACCGGTGGCATAGAATTAAATTTTGGGTTTGATTTTTACACTTACAACCTGATTATTCGCCCAACCTTTCATTTTGGGACCGCCTATGATGCAATCAGTCGTGGCACATCACACATTACGGTAAAATTACCAGATAACGAACAATACCATATACCAATTGACACCCCACAACGTTTTGCCACAAACGGTGGAATTGGTATTTCTGTTAACGGAAATTTTTGGTCTGCATCAATAAATTATAAAATCGACTATCGTCACGATTACACCAATAACACAGCATACGTAAACATTAAAACTGCGTTTTAGACTGTTTTGCAAAAACAACCGCAAAACTGCCATTATTAATGGCTGAAACAGATTGTATATACGGGGCTAAAATACTGTTACGGGCCCATTCTTGAAATTTAATTTTTAATATACCACTGGCCCCAGTGATAATTGTCGCCCGCCGCACCCCAGACGATGCCAAACGCATTATTGCATTCCACGATTGTTCTTCGGTACGTTGATGTAAATCCAAAACCGCATTTTCGGGTATCGGTTGTTGCGGTATTGGCATACGTTGTGATAAACGCAAATGCGCCCTGACGCTGCGTCGCGTTGCAATTAAATCTGGCGCGAAATCACCACGTGCCATATCTTCAATATCTGCATCGGTCAAATGTTTCATAACAATTTAATATTAAACAATAAAAATAAAAAAACAACTTATTGAATAAAATTCATTAACATTGGGGCTGCAGCACCCAAACCATCGGCAACCGAACCACCGCCAAAGGTTTGAACACCTTTTAATATAACTTCCATATTGCTGGTCCCGGTTTGTGAATTTTTTGTAATACTGCTAAATCCGTTCGTGGCAACATTCTGCCATAATTCGACAACCTTGGCATTCAGCTTTCCCGCCGAACATGCGTCATTCTTGGACAACAATTTATTAGCCATTGTTATTTCATCGGCCGAATAATCCTGTGGTCCAAAATCAACCAAACGGAAAATATCATATATATTTGATTGATATTTTTTATTATTGCATGATGACGCACCATCTGAACAAAATTGTACCGCATCAGCACGTGGATAACCGTTCCATATTTCGCCAGGTTCATCAAACACATCAAAACAAACACTTTCCTTAGAATCCGTCCGATATTTGACACGCTGTGCATATTCACCCGTTGTACGGCATGGATTAACATCACTTCCCAATGCTTTGAATGCCTCGCTGGAACTTTTGGCACCGGTTTTCGCCCACTCTTTCACCATATTATTAACAAAATTTAATTCCTGGGCACTGGGATAACATTCCGCAGATATTTCTTGTTGTTTTTGTTTAGCATCTTTAACCGCCCCAACAAAATCCAAAACACCCGATACCACACCCATTGTTGATGTCATTCCGGACGATTTACTGGTTGCGACGGGGGCCGCTTTTTTAATTGCAACGGCCGAAAATCCCGGTGTTACAATAACACTGGCACAAACACACCCAAGAAAATATGCTATTTTTTTCATCTCTCACCCCAGATTATACCACAAAAAAACAAATGTATAAATATAAAAATTGCTTTTTTTATATATATACTCTACACTGAACAACACATGCAAACAGATAAACGCAGTTTTATTATATTTTCAAAATACAGACGCCTGCAACGTCTGTGGCAATTTTTCTTTACCGGATGGGTTCTGGTAATGATTGCATCCCTGGTGGCGGCCGCAATATTAACCAAACAGTTATTATGGACACCAATTTCTGCAATAAATATGGCCGACATCGCGGCAAATCAATTTAAAATGACAAACGCTGCATTTGTTGGAACCGACAAAAATGGCAATCCATTTGATCTGAATGTTGCTGTGGGGCTTCAAAAATACGGTGATCCAGACACAGTTTTCTTAGAACGGGTATCTGGTACCGTTGTCCAAAAACAGGACAATAAATATATAAAAAACAAAGTCCAGGCCCAGCGTGGCCAATACAATATTCCGCAAAAAATAATTACCCTGATGGGCGATGTCCGTGTTGATTCCGATACCGGCGACAAAATCAGAACGAACCAATTGGTGATAAGGCTATGATTAAACAATCTGTATTACGTATTGAACATTTATCAAAATCGTACGGCAACCGTACCGTTATCCGTGATATATCAATGGTTGCCCGCCAGGGGGAATCGGTTGGTCTGTTGGGGCCAAATGGTGCGGGGAAAACAACGGCATTTTATTGCATTACCGGTCAAATACCTGCAACGGGCGGTCAAATATATTTAAATTCCCAAGACATAACCCGTTTACCATTTTATCAACGTGCAAAATTACACATTGGATATCTGCCCCAGGAAAACAGTGTATTTCGTGGTTTAACCGTTGAACAAAACATACTGGCTATCTTAGAGGTTACAGAACCCAGCAAGCGTCGCCGTTTGGCAAAATTGGATGCATTATTGGATGAATTTTCAATATCCAGATTGCGTCGCAGTCCGGCAACCGCATTATCTGGGGGCGAACGCAGACGTGTTGAAATTGCCCGTGCATTGGCCAATGATCCAAAATTTATATTATTGGATGAACCATTTGCCGGTATTGATCCGATTGCGGTAAATGAAATCCGTGGGTTGGTATCACAATTAAAAAATCGTGGTCTGGGGGTTATTATAACCGACCATAACGTGCGTGAAACGTTGGGGATAACTGATCGCAGTTATGTTTTACATGACGGCATGATTTTAAAACATGGAACAACCGATGAAATCGTCTCAGACCCAATGGTAAAAAAGGTATATCTGGGCGAAGATTTCACAATGTAGGTAAAAAACTATTTAAAATAAAGATAAACATAAAAATACTATTTTACAGAAAACGATTTAAAAAATGTTTTAGTCCCCCTTTTCAAAAAAAGGGGGATTTTAACAATTTTCTATAAAATCTGTAACACCTGTGAAATCATATACAATGGAATATCGTAAATTGGTTCATTAACACGATACTGATTCAAAGATGTTCGCACCACATATTTTGGATTATACTCAGAAATATATTTTTTTAATGATTTGGCCTTTGTATTATTTGCAGATTTAACTTCGATTGGAACAATACCATATTTTTCCATTTGAATAACAAAATCTACTTCTGCTTGTCCAGAACCATCACGCCCCCAATAATACAATTTATCAACCCCGGCTGCTTTTAATTCTTGTAATACAAATTGTTCGGATATTGCACCAAACATATCATTTACTATATCTGCACCCTGTAATAATAAATCAGATTGTTTAATATCTGCCATTGCACAAAACAACCCAACATCCATCATATATAATTTAAAATTATCCTGTATAAAATGCATTGATAATGGAATTGTCGGATGTTCTGTTTTATATATTTTATAAACCAGACCGGTATCAATTAACCACTGCATAGAAATCTCAAATTCTGCCGCACGACCACCAACCTTCACATTTTTATAGATAAATTTTTTATTTTCTTTGAACAAATGTAACGGTATTGAATCCCACAACATGCGAACACGTGTTTCATCTTTCTTTGGTATATGTTTTGAAAAATCTCCACGATATTCTTTCAACAAACGATTTTGCACAATTCTTGCACTATTCATATCATTTGTATTTATATATTCTTGAACGGCCTCTGGCATACCACCAACAAATAAATATTGTTTTAAATTCGTTTCAAATAAATTGCGAATTGGTTCGGTTATCATATCCATTTTTCTATTTTGAATCAAATCAACCAAATTATCTAAACCCTTGGCCGCCAAAAACTCACAAAAAGACATTGGATACAATGTATAATGTTCCGTTTGGCCAACCGGTTGACGTGCGGTCACGACCCCCAAAAAACTGCCTGCTGCAATAATATTATATTGTGGTGCCCGGTCATAAAAAATTTTTAACGCATCCATCGCACGTTGCGATTCCTGAATTTCATCAAAAAACAATAACGTTCTTTGTGGATCTATTTTTGTATCAAACAATAATTCTAATTGTTCGATAATAAACTCTGGTTTAATATTGGTATCAAAAATATGACGTAAACTTTCATTTTCAAAAAAATTCAATTCCAATAAATTGTCATAATATTTTTTTGCAAAATCACGTACCAACCAGGTTTTACCAACCTGGCGTGCACCATACAGCAACAACGGTTTACGGTTTGATGAATTTTTCCATTTTTCTAAATCTTTTATTGCATATCTTTGCATTTCATAGCCTTTTATTCGTTACATTTTACACACTTTTACACTTTTTACAACGAATATTTTGTATTTTTTACATTTTTTTCAATGAATATTTTACAAAACACACACTTTTTACAACGAATAATTTATAAATTACACACTTTTTACAACGAATAAAGCATCCTATTCGTGGTAAAAATCAAATATTTTTACAATCCGTATTTTGAAAACTTCATAAAAACAAAACATTTTACGAATACAAACATAAAAACACAAAGAATCCCCCATATTTGCATTTGATTTAAAAATGTTCATAACATTTTATCACTGTTAACAGTGATACACAGTGATAGAGATATCACTGTTAAAATTATTTGTATCACTGTTGATTATCACTGTTGGTATCTGTGTTAATATCGGTGTCTGTGATATTTGTATCGCCGCACGGTATTCCTGCATCTATGGTTGCATTGGTTGTTATTTCATCGTTCAAAGATGCAAAGTATTCCTGTTCTTCGTTATACGATTTTTCCATTCGTTCGGCGTTATACATTTCTTCTTCGTTTTGAATGGTTAATATTTCCAGATCTTCGCCAGACAGTAAATCCATATATGAACCGGATAATTGATATTCGGGTTTAGCGGTTTGATATTGTAATGCATTATATTCATCAGAATATTTATCGTCTTTTTCAATATGGTGGTCCAGATATTTTTGAAGTCGTATTTTTTCGTTCAATGGCGTATCAGGCGAATATAATTTTTTGTATATATCGTTTATAATTATTTGATGTGTTGAAACGTAATTGTTACGTTTTTTATATTTTTCAGATATTTGTTTTATGTCTTCTGCAATAAAAAACGCCCTGTTTCTGCGTCTGGCACTGGCGATGCCACCCAGACGTTGAATACGTTTGGCTTCATCGGGGTGTAATTTGTTAAATGGTTTTAAACCAGATGTGTTTGGATGTGGATTTGCCATAAAATTATCCTTTTTATTCGTGTGGTTTTATATGTTATTTACATACATATATACGTATAACAATTTTATTATATTATACAATATATAGTATATATTTATTATTACACAATCAATATATTGTAAAAATATATGGTTTTCAAAATAAAAAAATAACAAAATCAAACTTTTTTTCTTGAAGTTAAAAAATGCCAGAAAACCGCC
>JAKSTF010000023.1 GCA_024402715.1 Alphaproteobacteria bacterium | reverse complement strand
TGGATACTGTGTTGCATGAAACACGTCAACCCGCAATAATATTTTTGGATAAAAACGGAAATGAAATTCGCAGTTCAAACCGAATAATGGGGACACCCGTTTCTGTTAATACGTTGCCACCACATGTGTGGCAGGCAATAATTGCAATAGAAGATAAACGTTTCTTTTTACATGGGCCAATTGATATGCGTGGAATTTTACGGGCAGTGGTTGCGAATTTAATTCATGGTCGATTGGCAGCCGGTGGATCATCTATTACCCAGCAAACAGTAAAAAACATATTTTTATCACGGGAAAAAAAAGTGTCACGTAAAATCCAAGAATTAATACTAGCATATTGGTTGGAAAACAGATTTGATAAAAATCAGGTTTTGGATTTGTATATGAACCGTGTATCATTGGTTGGTGGAATGCGTGGTATTGATGCCGTGGCTAGGGTAATGTTTAATAAATCTGCCAACAAATTAACAATTGCACAATCTGCACAAATTGCAGCAATGTTAAAGGCACCAACAACATACAGTCCAATAAGAAATCCTGAAAAAAACATTGCGCGTGCACGTGTTGTATTGCAAGAAATGGTTCGGCAAAATTATATTACCATAAACCAGGCACGAATTGCCGCCCGTGAATTGGGGGCGGCGGTATCAATGCCAGATACAAATATTTACAGATATTGGACTGATTTTGTCATGGATGAAGTTAAATCACGTATCGGTGTAATGGATTCTGATTTATTGGTTTATACAACAATGAATATGAAATTACAGGCCAATGCTGCAAAAATATTACCGGTTCATGTTGATAAATACCAAGGGGCATTGGTGGCTATGTCACGTGATGGTGCGGTGCGTGCGATGGTCGGTGGTGCCGATTATCAAAACAGTCAATTTAATCGTGTTTTGGCAATGCGTCAACCGGGCAGTACCTTTAAACCGGTTGTGTATTTGGTTGCGTTGGAACATGGATTAACACCGTCAACAGTTGTAAATGATTCGCCATTTGCAATCGGGGATTATAACCCAAAAAATTACAATCAGCGATATTATGGTGATATAACATTGGCAACGGCATTTGCGAAAAGTGTTAATTCTGTACCTTTAAAATTAACAAATGAATATGGGATTGATACCGTGCTGGATATGGCCGGCAGATTGGGGGTTGGAACACAATTGCGACGTGAATATTCGACTGTGTTGGGGGCATCTGAAATGTCTTTGTTGGATTTGACAACAATATACGCAGTTATATGGAATGATGGACAATCTGTACGTCCATATTCAATTACAAAAATTACTGATCCCGCAGGTCGCGTGTTGTATGAACGCAATCCATCCGATCCCATACAGGTATTGATGCCGCAAACGGTTGAATATATGTCAGATTTATTATCAGATGTTATTCGTAATGGGGGAACTGGTAAACGTGCTGCGGGTGCCGGGGTGTTGGGTGGAAAGACAGGGACTAGTAATGGAAATCGTGATGCATGGTTTGTTGGGGCAACTAAAGATTTGGTGGTTGGTGTTTGGGTTGGAAATGATGATTTTACACCAATGTCATCAAAAATAACTGGTGGGACGATACCGGCAGAAATATTTCATGATATTGTAGCAGGGAAAATGTAAAATTGCCTTGAAACAATGAATATTTTATATAAAATTTGAATAAAAAATCAGGGGTGATAAATATGGCAGATGATATTACAAAAATTCATGATCGTGAATCAAAGTGGCAGAAACGTTGGCGTGAAGCACGGGCCTTTGTTCCGAAAAATGATGGTTCAAAACCGACATACTATAATTTGATCGAATTCCCGTTCCCATCGGGCAGTGGTCTGCATGTTGGACATATGTTGCCATATACTGGAATGGATGTGCGGGCACGTTTTCGCCGTATGCAGGGATTTGATGTTTTATTCCCAATTGGTTATGATTCTATGGGAATTTCTGCGGAAAAATATGCTACAAAGTGCGGTTTGCACCCCAGTGATTCAGTAGCAAAATTGATTCAATTGTTTGAAAAAGATATCAGTGTTATGGGGATGTCTTTTAACCCAGAATCTAAATTGGCAACATCTGATCCTGAATATATTAAATGGACTCAGTGGCAATTTATTCAGTTCTTTAAGGCAGGGCTAGCATACAAGTCTGAAATGCCAATGAATTGGTGCCCAAATTGTCGAACAACATTGACTAACGAAGAATTAGAAGATGGTAAATGTGAACGGTGTCATGGACCGGTTGAAAAGAAAATGAAAATGCAGTGGAATTTGGCAATGACCAAATACGCCGACAGATTGATTGAAGATTTGGATTTGGTTGATTATTCTGAACATATCAAAACACAACAGATAAATTGGATTGGCCGTTCATATGGTGCTGATGTTGATTTTATGGTTGGTGATGATGTAATGACCGTTTATACAACACGTGTTGATACGATATTTGGTGTTACATTTACTGTTTTGGCACCTGAACACAAATTGGTTGCAAAATGGCTGAAGGATGAAAAAATACAAAATGCCGAAGCCGTCCGCGCATATATTTGCGCCGCAAAGGCAAAATCTGAAATTGAACGAACAGATGTTACACGTGAAAAAACAGGGGTAAAATTAGAAGGTATTATGGCCAGAAATCCATATACCGGCAAAGAAATTCCGGTTTTTATTGCAGATTATGTATTGGGTGATTATGGGCATGGCGCAATTATGGCGGTGCCTGCACATGATAAACGTGATTGGGATTTTGCAAAGCGTTTTGGTTTGGATATAATTCCGGTGTTATCTGGTGGTGAATCTGATAGTGTATGGGAAGGCGATGGTGAACATATTAATTCTGGTTTTATGAATGGGATGAATAAATCTGATGCAATTGCTGCGGCAATTCGTGTCGGAGAACAAGGTGGATTTGCACATGCCGCCAAACAATATAAATTGAAAGATTGGCCATTTTCACGTCAGATGTATTGGGGGGAACCAATACCATTGGTATATTGTGAAAAATGTGGTTGGGTTCCTGTACCCGATGATTGTTTACCTGTATTGCAACCACGCATTGAAAATTATCGACCAACCGAAGATGGTGAATCACCATTGGCACGTGCCACGGATTGGGTTAATACAACATGTCCATGTTGTGGTGGTGCGGCGAAACGCGAAACGGATACAATGCCACAATGGGCGGGGTCGTCTTGGTATTATTTACGGTATTTAGACTCAAAGAATGATACAGAGTTTTGTTCGCGTCAACAGATGGAAAAATGGATGCCGGTAAATCATTATAACGGTGGTAACGAACATAATACACGGCATTTATTATATTCACGTTTTTGGTACAAAGTTTTATTCGATTTGGGGTTGGTGCCAAATCCAGAACCATATCAACGTCGTACGACTCAGGGGTTAATTATGGCACCCGATGGACGAAAGATGTCGAAATCGTTGGGAAATACTGTCCCCAGTTCAGATGTTGTTGCACGTGCGGGGGCAGATGCATGTCGTATGACAATTTTGTTCTTGGCACCATGGAATCAAAATGCAAATTGGTCTGAAGGGGCACTGGCTGGGGTTCAACGTTTCTTGAAACGTGTTGAAAATATGTCAGATAATTTGTCCGATGAACCAATGGATGCGGAACAGGAACGTTTGGTTAATCAATTGATTGCAGATGTGACAGATCGTATTGAAAATATGAGTTTTAATACAGCGATTTCTGCAATGATGGAATTTTTTAACCAATTTTCTGGTAAAATGCCACGTATTGCGTATACGACATTGATTCAATTAATGAATCCCTTTGTTCCACATTTAACCGAAGAAATGTGGGAAAAATTGGGTAATAAAGATATGTTGGTGTTTAATCAATGGCCAACGTATGATGAATCTAAATTGGTAAAACATACAGTTACAATTGTTGCGTCTGTTAATGGTAAACGTGCGGCAGATTTTGATATATCTGCAACCGCCACCGAACAGGAAATTATTCAAGCCGCAACTGTGGTCGCAGCTAAAAAATTGGAAAATGCGGAAATTATAAAAACAATTGTTGTGCCAAATAAATTGGTAAACTTTGTTGTAAAAAAATAATAGTGTTTTTGAAAAATCAATTCAAATTTATTGTTGAACATAAAAAAGATGGATTTTTGTAAATCCATCTTTTTGTTAAGAAATGATAATTATTTAATCAAACGTCCCATTGCAACCGCTGTATCACCCATACGGTTAGAGAAACCCCATTCATTATCATACCATGCGGTTACATGAACCAATTTGTCACCCAAAACTTTTGTTTGACCGGCATCAAATATAGAACTGTGTGAATCGTGTGTGAAATCCACAGATACTAACATTTTATCATTATAACCAAATGTTTTTGATTGTGCAGCACGCATTGCACTATTGACCGCATCAACAGTGGCATCTTTTTCCAAATTTACAACCAATTCAACAACAGATACATCTGGTGTTGGAACACGGATTGCCATACCGTCTAATTTGCCGGCTAAATTTGGTAATACCAAACCGATTGCCTTGGCGGCACCGGTGCTGGTTGGAATCATGGACAGACCGGCGGCACGTGCACGACGGAAATCTTTGTGGTTTTTATCTAACAATTGTTGGTCACCAGTGTATGCATGAACCGTTGTCATCCATCCAGATATTACACCAAATGTGTCATCTAAAACTTTGGCCACAGGTGCCAAGCAATTGGTGGTGCATGATGCATTTGAAACAATTAAATCGTCAGATGTCAATGTGTCTTGATTAACACCGAATACAATTGTTTTATCGGCACCCGCAGATGGGGCAGATACCAAAACGCGTTTGGCACCGCAATCTAAATGAATACGTGCCTTTTCAGCGGCAGTGAATAAACCAGTGCATTCCATAACAACGTCAATGTTCAAATCACCCCATGGTAATTTTGATGGATCACGTTCTGCAATACATTTAATTTTATGATTGCCGACAACAATGTATTCCCCATCAACCTTAACATCCATTGGTAATTTTCCATGAACGGAATCGTATTCCAATAAGTATGCATTTTGTTCCGCTGGGGCCAAATCATTGACCGCAACAAATTCTATATCGTCACGACCTGATTCCAACGCAGCACGCAAAACCAAACGTCCAATGCGTCCGAAACCATTAATAGCAACTCTTACTTTTGACATGTTTTATATCCTTTCTTTTTTGTTGTACCATTTTATTGGACCTGTATATAATGCACCACATTTTTACAGATTACAATTGAAATTTATATTCGGGACATTTATAATTTTTGGCAAATGATACACAATGCATATGTTATTACAGGACCAACTGCATCGGGAAAATCTGATTTTGCCCATAGGTTGGCGTTGCGCATAAATGGTACAATAATAAATTGTGACAGTGTTCAAATATATCGTGGTATTGAAAATATTTCGGCCAGTCCATTTGCCACACGTCCGGTTGCAGATGAAATTGATGGTGTGCCATACAGGTTATTTTCAATATTACCATTAACGGATCAGATCAGTGTCGTTGATTATCAAAATATGGCGCGTCGTGAATATGAATTGGCATGTGCCAATGGTAGAATTCCAATTTTTGTCGGTGGAACGGGGTACTATATCAACGCCATTATAAATGGTATATCGCCAATGCCGGACATCAGTGCAGAAAATCGTAAACGTGCTCGTATGTTGGTTGAAACTGATATTGAAGCGGCCCGTAAAATGTTGTCAGCAGATTTTGTGGTGACCGATCCACAACGTGTTGCACGTGCATTAGAAGTCTTTTTTCAAACATCACATCATCTATCCGAATATCAATTGGCACCGCGTGTGGGGCAAATAACCCCTGTGCCTTATAAAATATTAATAAATCCACCGGCAGATTTGTTGCGAGAACGTATTACTAAACGTATTCCACAAATGTTATCCGGCGGTGCCATGACTGAGGCACGTGATATTATAATAACTGGATGGGATGCAAAACGTGCTATTGGGGCGGGGCAGTTGTGTGCGTTTTTACGTGGTGAAATTACGCACGAAAAATGTATTGAAAATTGGATTATAAAAACAAACCAATATGCTAAACGTCAACGGACGTGGTTTCGGACACAATTTAATCCTGATTATACAATAGAACACGTACCAATGGATAGTGATATTGAAATGGTTATAAAATAAAAACCATGTTGTCATGGTTTTTATTTTAATTATTTTCTACGTTTTGTTGAATCATAAAAGTCTTTAATAACATCTGGACTGAATTTTTTATTTCTCGTTTGTTTAACAGTATTTACGGCCTTATCAAATTTTTTACGCTTTTCGTTACTTTGTGCTTTGGCAATTTTACGCTTTCCTTGAAAATTACCTAATGTTTGAATGTACTTGTTTTTATCGAATAGTATTTCTTTTAATTCTTTGGCAGCTTTAAATCTGATATCGAAACAATCACAGTTTTTATTTTTTTTGGATGTATAATTAGACAAAAAGTTTGCTATATCACCTGTTAACAAATCTAATAGTTTCAAATCTGGGACATCTACAAAAATACGTAAAAATTTTTTTGTTTCATCAATCAAACTTTGTTCGACTTTTGCAGAATATGGAAAATTTTTACACCATCCTATTCCGATTTTTTCTGGGTTAATATACGATTTAGGGTATATATCAATGATATGTTTTGTGATAAAATTCTTGTATTCTTGAAAAAGTTGTTTTTGTTTTTCTGTCATGGAACCCCCGTTTGATTACACACTTGCATTATATATACTAAATAATAGATTGTCAATATTTTTTGATAAAAAATGAAATTTGTATTTTCTGTTGTTGGATATTTTCATTTATAACAGCACAGCGTATGTAAAATATATAATATAAATAACCACCAATTTTTGATGGTTATTTATTGTTTATCTGGATTGGTTTACTGATAATAATTCTATGTATACTAATGTTTTTTTTCTAATGGTTGTTGTTTTGTTTTTTTTGCGTAACCAATTAACGGCCGGTAATTCTGTGTATAATGTTTTTATCAACAGTTTTTTTATTTGTGTTCGTTTTTGTTTGATTAATTGTGGTTGTGGGGGATTATCAAATTTTACTTCACGCATTTTATATACAGATAAATAGTGTGCAATGCGGTTAACCAAACGACGAATTTGTTTTAAATTGGTTGTTTTCGTGTTTTCAATCTGTTTGGTAATAAATTTTTTTGTGTCATTAATTATGAAGTTTTCCATTTTTGTGGAATATTCAATATGTTTCCGCCAATCACCGCCACTTATTTGTTTATCTGTGTTTCTTTTTGCATTCAAAAAAGCGGTTATGCGCATCATTTTTTTATAATCTTGGAAAATACCAGTAATTGAATTCTTGGGTTTCATAAATTAATACCTTTATTTATTTTTGCACAATGCTCTATATTCGGATTGTATCATATCATTTATACCGGATGCACGCATTTTCTTTGAAAATCTGGTGCAATTAATAATTTCTGTTTCCAGTGTTCCCCATCCGGAATATTCCCAATCAATTAAACCAACAATTTCCATTGTCTTTTTATTAACCAAAATGTTATTGCAAATATCATTATGATTCCACCCATCGCCGTTCCCATCACGTAAATCGTCAATGCCTGCTGGACGTGCATTATGCATTAAAAAAATGAATTGTGCCAACGTATGTGCCCATTTTTTTGCATTGTTGTTAATAACATTTTGTGAAAAAGTAGTTAAATTTTTACCTGGGATAAAGTCATATTTATAAAATGTATATCCACCGGTTTTTATAATTTCAATGTGCGGGATGCGTAAATTTACAATGTTTGCGAATGCATTTGTTATTCTTTGTTCACGTTCAATCCGTTGGGCTGGGATGGTGTTATCATAAAATTTGCGTATTTTAAAAACATATTTATTATCTATGATAAAACCGATGTTCCAACCGCCTTTGATAATGCGAAAATGCCGAAAATGTAACTCTGGATATGCCGTACGCAATGCGTTAAATTTCTTTCGCCAATCATACAATACATGTGTCCGGATATGTTCGCGTGTATTACGGTGTGGAATAAAATTACATAGAAAATCCAAGCATAAAAAAAACAGTTTCCATAACATATTAAATCCTTGGTAATAATCGTATTGAAAAAATAAAAAAAAACAAGTATTTTGTGGTTATGTTTAAACCAGGTGATATTGTTAAAATATTATTACCAAATGCGGTAAATACCGGTTATGATTACCGGTTGACAGATTATGCAGATTTTGGAACATTTTGCGAATGTCGGGTTATGAACAGACCCTATGTTGGTGTTGTTTGGGGGCCTGGGGACAGTAATTTGCCAAATGAAAAAATAAAATCGGCGACCCCAATATCGGGTGCGGGGTTGGATATTACAGATTTACAATGGATAAAAAAAATGTCCGATTGGACGTTGATGGCCCCAGGGGCAGTGTTACGTATGATATTGAATGTTCCAGATGCATTTTTACCACCGAAACAGGAACAATTATATGAATTCAATTTATCTGAAAAAATTCGTATGACTACAAATCGTCAGGCGGTTGCCGATGCGTTTGCATCAAATGATGGTGATGCAATGTCTGTATCTGATATTCAAAATATTGCCAGAGTTAGTTCGTCGGTTGTTCGTTCAATGATTGATTCCGGTGCATTGGTTGCAACCATAAAACGCACAAAAAATGATAGCCAATTTATATATCAATATTGCGATATGGCTAATGTTGTTTTAAATGATGAACAGGCGGCTGCCGCCAAATCAATAAGAACAGCAATCGAACATGGTGGTTATTCGGCGCATTTATTGGATGGAATTACGGGCAGTGGTAAAACCCAGGTATATTTTGATGCAGCATGGTGTGCATATAATCGTGGTGCATCTGTTTTATTAATGATGCCAGAAATTGCATTGACTGCACAATTTATGTCGCGTTTCGAAAAACGTTTTGGTGCCCCACCTGTGGTTTGGCACAGTAATTTAACAGCCGCTCGTCGTCGTGATATATGGCGTGGTGTAATGCGTGGTGATGTTCGTATGGTTGTTGGAACACGTAGTGCATTGTTTTTGCCGTGGAAAAAATTGGGATTAATTGTTGTAGATGAAGAACATGATACATCATATAAACAGGAGGATATGGGAAATTATCATGCGCGTGATATGGCTGTGCTGCGTGCGAAAATATCGGGTTTTCCAATTGTGCTGGCCAGTGCCACCCCATCTGCTGAAACGTTGCAAAATGCTGTTGTCGGAAAATATAATCATTTGCGATTAACGTCAAGGTTTGGTGGCGCTGCGTTGCCTAAAATTGAAACAATTGATATGCGTGAACATCGTCCAACGGAATATCGATTGTCAACAGATGACGATAATAAGACACATTATGGAATGTTGTCGCCGGTATTATGTGATGCAATTTGTGAAACATTAAATGCAGGTCGACAGGTAATGTTATTTGTAAATCGACGTGGTTATGCACCGATTATTCAATGCAAAAAATGTGGATGGAATGCACAATGTCCTGATTGCAGTGTTGGGATGACATATCATCAACGGTTGGGAAAAATGTTGTGTCATATGTGTGGACGTATTGCCCCATTACCAAATGTTTGTCCCGATTGTGGTGGTGAAACATCTATGCGTGGGGTGGGGGTGGAAAAAATTGCCGAAGAAATTTCTGCACGTATTCCCACCGCACGTGTTGCACTGGTATCCAGTGATACGATTAGTTCGCGTCAAAGTTTGGAACGTATTGTTGCAAAAATGGAAAACGGTGAAATAGATATTGTAATTGGAACGCAAATTTTAGCCAAAGGACATCATTTCCCGAATTTGACATTGGTTGGGGTTGTTGATGCAGATATGGGATTATTCGGAACGGATTTTCGCGCTGCTGAACATACATTTCAACAATTATTTCAGGTTGCGGGCCGGGCCGGGCGGGGTGAGTTCCCAGGACGGGTATTGTTACAAACGTATCAACCGGAACATCCGGTACTGACCGCAATTTGCGCCGGTGATAGGGATACGTTTATGAAAAATGATATGATGGCCCGTCGCAGTGCGCAAATGCCACCATTTGGGCAATTGATTGCGTTGATTATTGAAGGAAAAAAAGAGAAGGCGTTACAACAATTTTGTAGCGCATTGCTACACAGTGCCCCACATGCAGATGGGGTAAAAATAATGGGACCGATTGTTGCCCAGGTATATCAAATCAGAAATTGGTACCGTATGCGTTTTTTAATTGCCGGTGGGCAAAATGCATTATTGCAACCATTAGTTGCACATTGGATTTCGGATGTTAAAGTGCCCGTAAATATTAGAATAAAAATCGATGTTGGACCGCAGAATTTTATGTAATTTTTATAAAAAAAACAACCAGCATTTTGCTGGTTGTTTTTTAAGCGGCACGTTTTGAATCATGTAATATTTCAATTGGGGCCTTTTTGCCTAAAACAACATTTTTATCAATCACGATTTCGGCTAATTCTGCATTGTCTGGTGCGTTAAACATTGGTGATAATAATATTTTTTCCAATATACTACGCAGGCCGCGGGCACCTGTTTTTCGTGCAGTTGCTAATTTGGCAATTTCACGCAGCCCATCATCTGTGATTGTTAATTTTACACCATCCATTTCCAACATAGCAGCATATTGTTTTACAATTGCATTTTTGGGTTCTGTTAAAATTTTTACCAATGCATTTTCGTCTAAATCTTGTAATGTTGTAATTACAGGCATACGTCCGACTAATTCTGGAATAATGCCAAATTTTACCAAATCAGCAGGTTCTACATCATCTAGATATGATTTTGCGTCGCGTTCTTTTTTTGATTGAACGTTTGCACCAAAACCGATACCTGCACGTTCGCATTTTCGTGATGCGATTATTTTATTTAAACCATCAAATGCACCACCACAGATAAATAATATTTTGGATGTGTCTAATTGAACAGTTGCTTCGCCTGGGTGTTTGCGGCCCGCACCACCCGCCGGAACATTTGCAACGGTCCCTTCGATTAATTTAAGTAATGCTTGTTGAACACCTTCGCCGGATACGTCACGTGTTAATGATGGATTTTCTGATTTGCGTGAAATTTTATCAATTTCATCAATATAGATTATTCCACGACTGGCACGTTCTACATCAAAATTCGCGTTTTGCAGTAAACGGGTTAAAACGCTTTCAACGTCATCACCAACATATCCAGCCTCGGTTAATGTGGTGGCGTCTGCAATTGCAAATGGAACATTCAAAACGCGTGCCAATGTCTGGGCAAATAATGTTTTACCTGTTCCTGTTGGTCCAATAATTAAAATGTTTGATTTTTGGATTTCAACAGTTGTTTTTAATGCAGCACTGTGGCGTTTATAATGGTTATATACCGCAACAGATAATGCACGTTTAGCAGAATCTTGTCCGATTACATATTCATTTAACACATTGTAAATTTGTGAAGGTGTTGGTAATTTTTCTGCGCTGTGATTTACTGTCGAATTTAAATCTTCGGCCATAATATCATTGCACAGATTTATACATTCATCACATATGCAAACATTGCGACCACTGACTAATTTTTTAACCTCGTGTACGGCTTTGCCACAAAAACTGCAAAATTGTCCGGATTGTTTTTGATTGTCTGTTGGTGTTTGGTCTTTATCATTGCTCATCGTAAAACCCCGTTTAAATTATTTACGTTGTAAAACACCATCAATCAAACCAAATTCTTTGGCCTGTTCAGGTTGCATCCAATTATCGCGTTCCATTGCATTGAACAATTCTTGTTCATCGCGTCCAGTAAAATCTGACATTTGACGAATTAATGTTTGTTTTGTGCGTTGTGCTTCGCGCATACGAATTTCCATATCGGTTACCTGACCTTCAAAACCACTAAGTGGTTGATGAATCATGATGCTGGTGTTCGGTAACGCAAAACGTTTGCCTTTGGTACCAGCGGCCAATAAAACAGAACCCATGGATGCCACCAATCCCATACCAATTGTTGATACGGGTGATTTGATATATTGCATTGTATCCATAATTGCCCAACCTGCACTGACATCACCACCAGGGCTGTTGATATAAACAGAAATTTCTGCGTTTGGATTTTCAGATTCCAAGAATAATAACTGTGCAACGATACTGTTTGCCATATTTGGTTCGATTTGACCACAAATCATAACGATACGATCACGCAATAAACGTGAATAAATATCAAACGAACGTTCACCACGTGGTGATTCTTCGATAACCATTGGTATTAATGCCATACTTATAATCCTTTAGTATTTATTTAGGTGTATTATACCATACAAAAAGCCGAATCGGTAATTTTTTGCAGAAAACTGCAAAAACATAAAAAAGCACCCCGGGTTGCCCCGGGGTGTTTCCGAATGCCCCGAAAGGAAGGAAAGGAGAAAAAGAAATGGGCATTCTAAACTAAAAAATGTTTGGGGTCCAAGGTCCAGAGGAGAGAGAATGTAGGAGGGAGTCTGAATCCCCGGGCCCCACAGGTGTTATCACCTGGTCATCGGTTTTGTTCCTTTGACGAATCGAAATGTAATACATTAAATTT
>JAKSTF010000022.1 GCA_024402715.1 Alphaproteobacteria bacterium | reverse complement strand
AACTTAACCTGACAACCAATGAACTGGAATACAACGACATCCACGACTTTAACACAAATCATAATAATGGTGTCGGATTGAATACTGGTTTTGGCATCGGCACCAATAAAGGGGAAAGCACGTTGCACCCAGAAAAAACAACTGATGTAACCATTGTACATAAAGGACATGACACCGAACAAACCACGCATGCGACGATTGGCGCGGGCAATATCACGGTCGGTGGCGACACCAACCCCGAATTGGCTGGTCTGAACCGTGACACGGATAAAGTCCAGGAAATAACCAAGGATGAAATCACGGGCGCGCTGGATTCCAGTGTGACGGTTGATAATCGTGTATTTACAGAGGAAGGTCGCAAACAAATTGCCAAACAGCATGAAGATTTTGTGGACAATGCTAAACAAATTGGTGATGGATTACGCAATAATATCGTCACAAAGTCAATTGAAAATGCGATAACCGATGATACCAAGAACATCATTGATACAGTTGGCGATTATATCGAACAAGATCGGCAAATGACTGAACTGCAACAAAAACGCCAGGATTTGGTACAAGCCTTGAATGGTTTGACGAATTATGACTCTGCAGAGGCACGCGCGGTCTTGCAGCAGGTGGCGGATTTTGTTGCTGGCACCGATGGCTTTACAGGCGATTTGAAATTGGCAAATATTGACGGCAATGTTGTTGGATTTGCATATCAAAGTAATGATGGCAGTGTGAAAAACATATCGCTGAATCTGGCAAATATAGATATGACAGACCCGAACGCATTGATGAATGCCCTTTATCACGAAACCACCAACTTTGAACGGCACACTAACAATGAGCAAACCGCCAAAAACCGTGGCAACACTGGCGCAGGCATCTTTGACCTGAAAAATTATGGTAATACAAACACTAATACCATGGATAATGGTCAATGGCTCTCTAACTATGGAAATACTGATACGATACAATCTGGTAATATGACATTTGTAAAAGATGTTATATTTGGTGCAGACGGTACAGGTAAAACAAATTATAGTACCTATGGTAATTTAGATATAGATGGAAAAACATTAAAAATTACTGATGCTAAGGCAGATGGCAGCACAGCTATAATAGATAATGCAACAGGAAAGGTGATCGCAGAATCTTTGTTCGATGACAGCTTTGTGATGTACGATATTTATGGTAATCCTTTAGGTGGCGCAACAGGTAATATAATTTATCTTAATGAAGATAAAACTCCTGATATAGATTCGCGAGTTCAACAAGCTGCCACGGAAATGCCTTGGACAGTTCAAAATAAATCTAAAAATTACCAAGAATATGATATTAAAAATGTATATGCTATTGAAAAAGGTGCGCCTTCTGGAACTTCAAAAGAAGAGAAAATTGAACGTACAAAATATCATTATGATGGCTATATGTATAATGGAAAGTATGATTCTGCTCGTGGACTGGGTAATATTCTATTTGGTCGAAATGCAGAAAATATGAGTTTGATTCCAAACTGGGTAATAAAATATAAAGCTGGCATGTATCAGTCTCAGGCTAATAATACTCCTAGCAATCAAGAAACAGGAGAGGCATTAAAACATATTGATTATGGTATTAACGAGCAGAAAAATATAAATACGACAAATAGAATCAATCAAATAAATAATCAGGTAAATTCATTATTTCCTAATGGCTCGGGGATAGAAATCAATACTAAATAAGGTTTGATATGAAAACAGTTTCGAAAATTTTAACAAGTGGCATAATAAGTATTATAATATTCATAATTGTATATTGCATATTTTTGCATTATGCTTTCAACTTCAATGATTATTATCACATAAAAAGCATAGTTATAAATAATAAAACATACAGCTTATATGAACAGATAAGAAATTGCAAAGATGATAAGTGCATGGCTGTAGCGGAATGCTTGGGAGGATTAGATGAAACTCCTTGCCCCGTCAATGTTCCTTTAATGGATAATGCGATCATATTATTGCAAGAAAAACAAATCTTAGATATTTATAAGCAGGGAGAAAAATTGATAGTCGTTCTTCCAAAATTAAACCCAGATGATAAAAGTCAAATACTTGATTCCGAGATAATCATAGAATATAAATAAATTATTATGAAACATCTAACCACAATTTCCCTAATCACCTTACTCACAACCCCTGCGCTGGCATTGACACCCGAACAAATCGCCCAGCAACAACTGGTTATCCAGCAACAGCAGGAACAGGCGTTGCAAAACGAACGCAACCGCCAGCAGGTAATTGAGGCGGAACGCGTCCGTGAATCACGCGACAAGATAGAAAAATTAGATGAATCTGCGCTGGATTCGACCACAGATACCGATGAATGCCCGCGGTTTAACAAGGTTATTGTGTACGGAAACAAAAAGTTTTCCGACCACCGCATTGCCAAAATCACGGATTCATATATTGGCCGGTGTGTCAACCGCGCCAACATGGAAAATATCCAGAAAGATCTGACGAATTTGTACATTGACCGCAAATATACCCTGGCGCGGGTTTATTTTGACCAACGGAATTCCAAGCTGACCAAGACAGATTGCGATATTATATTCATTATTGAAGAGGGGTTGGTAAAATCCGTCAAATTACAGGATGTTTATAACGGCGAACCATACGAACCAAAATCAAAATTTGCAAAATTACGCCAGTGGACAAAAACACAGGTCGCCGTTCCGATGACCGTCGGTCGGGTATTCAAGATAAAAGATTTTGAGCAAGGGCTGGACCAAATTAACCGTTTACAGTCCAACAATGCAACAATCGACCTGCGCCCCGTTGCCGATTTGGATATGGCGGGATACAGCGATGTAGTGTTTTTGAATCAGCATGACAGCCACCGTACGACATTCCTGGGAATGGGATTTGATAACAGCGGCAACAAAAGTGTCGGCGAAAACAACCTGAACATCAGTTTGAATCAGGACAACCTGCTGGCATTACAGGATAATATCTATCTTAAATACACGCACGACAGCGATTTTGCCGGCCACCACCATCACAGCCAGTCGTTATACAGCGCAATCACAATTCCATACGGATACTGGACACTGGGGTATAACCTGTCATATTCCGATTATCGCACGACCGTGGACGGGCTTTATACATCGTTTCAGACGCACGGCGACACCATGACCCAGGGTTTATCCATTGAACGCGTTATTTACCGCAGCGCACGGTATCGCACGAACCTGGGCGCGGTTTTACAGACGCGCAGCACCGAAAACTGGGTTCGTGATATGCGTAGTATAACAGGCTCGCGCCGTTCCAGCAATGTGAACATATTCTGGAATAATACCATATACCACCCCCTGGGAACGATTATCGTAAAACCGTCGTATCAGCGCGGTTTGGATTGGTTATGGGCGCGGCGCGATGCGGACGACATTTTTGATACAGAGCCGCATTTGCAGTATGACATGTTGAAACTGTACCTGTATTCCAACCTTAAATTCAATCTGGGACTGCCCATAAACTGGATTTTGACCGCCGACGGGCAGTATAGTTTTCAGAATCTGTATGGGAACGACCAATTCAGCATCGGTGGCGAATGGACCGTGCGCGGATACCGCGACAATGTTATCAGCGGCGACAACGGCTTCTATGTCCGGAACGAACTGCGGACCCCGATGGACAGATTGATGCCATCCATCCTGACCGATAGGACCTTTATGAATGCCGGCGGCAAATGGTCGGTAAACAGTGCGCTGGCTCGCACCCAGTTGGGAATATTTGGCGATTATGGCTATGTTGAAAACGCGCACAGGATAACCCCAGACCCGTATGATTCCAATTCGGGTAGTATGGCGGGCATCGGCGCGGGGCTGTATTACTATGGGCGGTATTTGAACTGGTCCTTGGCATATTCGCATGGTTTGACATCGCCAAAGTACCTGCAGACACGCGATGGCATGGATAAGGAAGAACACTCAATATACTGGCGCATCGGCATGAATTACTAAACTTTTACTGACATATTTAAGAAAATCCCGATATTTCGGGATTTTTTATTACAAATTTGGCGATTATTCTCTGGACTTGTCGTTTGGTTCCGTTTTGATGTCTTCACAACAAAGGAATTGCACATGCTAGAGCCTTATTTACAGAAAAACATTAAACAAATGGATGGTTTAGTGTTTATTCATTGCCCAGAAATTGTGGACTTATATTGTGAGTGTCCGCAAATGGATGAACTACTGAATACAAGGTATCATGTAATAAAAAAAGAGCGAGAACTTGCGCTCTCAAATAAAGATTACATGAAATATATTTTCCTGACCACAAAGCCTTATCGACTTGATGCCTTCCTATACATACTCAATAACACAAAGTGCTCATACGAAGATTTAGCAGATATGCCCCATTTCTGTGTGAAAAATATGTGAAAACGCTTTTGTCACGCGCTGGATTTGCTTAGAGTTTAATCCATAAATTTCAGCGAATGTTAAATCGGTCTAGTCCGTCGGTTTCTGCGGCTTTCAAAAGATGGGAAGATTAGGAGTCAGAGTCCGCTGTTCTACCATTAAACTATGCCCCAAGGCAATGCTAATTATAATCAGATTATTCAGCTTTGCAAGTTAAAATATTTTCTGTGCAATTGAAACAAAAACGGGGCACCTGCCCCGTTTTTTATTTTGAAATTAAATGGTTGTAATTTTTTGTATTCACCTTTATCGGATATTTTCGATTCAAGAATGAATTATAATCATCCGATATTTCACGTTTTTGCATATTTTTCATTTCGGCACGAATATCATCCATTTTGGCTGGATTTTCAATTGGCAAAACAGCCTTGGCAATATGTAATACGTAAAATGCATCCGATCCAGGAACAATTGAATTTGCCCCCTCTTTGCCACGGAATGTGGCAACCAACACATCAACCGGTGCACCAGACGCCCGCGTCACAACAACAGACCGTTTATCTGATAAAACTGTCCCATTGTTTAAACCCGATAACAATTCATTTGCACGAATATACGCCTGGGTACGTTGTTGATCACGACGCCACCCGGCAATCAAACTGTTTTTCACATCTGCAAATTCTGCATTATGTGCCGGAATAACATTATCAACACGGAATATCACAAAACCATATTTCGTTTCAATTAATTCACTTTCTGTACCCTCATCCATCGCAAAAATCTTATTTACAATTGTATCCGTTAAAACTTTATCTACAGGACGTTTATCAATTGCAAATGCAGGTATTGTTACATAACGAGCTTTGTTGTTTGATGCAGCTTGTTTCATTGTTTCCCCTGCAAAAATATCATCTTCAACATGTTGTGCGGTGGTATATGCACTATCATATTCATCCGGTTTTGACAAATCAGCCGGAACCAATATATACGAAACAGCTCTGTGTTCTGGAATTACATGCGGATTCTTAGCATAAAAATCACGCAATTGATCATCTGTTGGATCACCAACTTTAAAATCGTCAAATTTTACAGTTGCATATTCAATCTGGCGTTGTGCGTTACGTGCATTATATTCAGCACGTGCCGCAAACATCGGCACGGGTACATCAATATTTAACGCACCTAAAACATACGAACTTAGTATATCATTACGAATCGCATCTGCATAACTGGATTCCGTGTATCCGTTATCAATTAACAATTTATCAAACAAAATCGCAGAAAAATGCCCATTTGATTGAAATTCAGGACTGGTACGAATTTCAGTTGCGATTTTTGTATCCGTCACAACAAAACCCAATTTTTTTGCGTGATTTTCAGACATACGACGAACCGCCATTTTCTGCAAAATCATATCAGAAAATGCACGTTGTTTTGTCGCATTAGAATATATTTCCCGTTGTTGTTCACGTGACATTTTCGCCAATTCATGTGATTTTTGTAAATTAAATTGTTCGACACTGATATCAGAATCCCCAACGCGTATCAGCGTATTATTTCCAGCAACATTGCCAAAAATCCATTCTGCCACGCCCCAGCCGACAAATGAAAACGTCAAAATACCAATTAAAATTTTTGCCAACGGTTTTTCCGCAGCGTTACGTAAATATTCTAGCATTGAATCACCTTTTGCGTTAACATAGCAAATTGTAGTAATATAAATCAATATAAAAAAGGATAAATACTATGAAATTTATTGCAGGTAACTGGAAAATGAACGGAACATGTGACGCATTGAAAACAATGGCAGAAGCACTGGTCAATGTGCAAACAGAAAATCGTATCATACTGTGTGTTCCATTTACGATGTTGGGCTGTGTTAAACCGAATGGGTTCGCAATCGGCGCCCAAGATGTATCTGCACACGACCATGGGGCATTTACAGGTGAAATTTCCGCGGGCATGTTAAGTGCAATTGGGGCGCAATATGTTATTGTTGGCCACAGTGAACGTCGTCAATACCATAATGAAACGAACGAAGTTGTGCGTTCTAAAGCTGTGACCACAATTAAAGCCGGTTTAACACCGATCATCTGTGTTGGCGAAACAATGGACGAAAAACAATCCGGAAAAACAATGGAAATAATTGAATCCGGTGTTCGTGAATCTGTTCCTTCTGATATAACTGGTGATGTTATTGTTGCATATGAACCACGTTGGGCAATTGGTGCGGGTTTAACACCAACAACCGATGAAATCACCGCTGCACACACGTTAATTGCCGACACATTAAAATCAATGGGCCGTGCGGGAACGCCAATCCTGTATGGTGCCAGTGTCAAAGCAAACAATGCCGCCGAAATTATGTCGATTGCAAATGTTGATGGTGTTTTGGTTGGTGGTGCATCCTTGAAACCGGACGATTTTATACCTATAATAACCAGTGTGAAATAAATATATAATTTTGGGCGGGGGCACATCCGCCGCCCCCAATTTATATATTTTGTTATTGTAACAGGATGAATACGATGGAAAACAAAGAAATAAAAGATAATAACATAGAATCTGTATCAATTGATGAAGCACAAAATATAATGAATGTGGAAGATTCGTCCGATACTAAGGTCACATCTGATATCGATTTGATGGCACAAATCGATATGTTGAATGCCCAGATTACAGAATTAAATGATAAATATTTGCGTACCGCCGCAGAGTTAGAAAACACCCGTCGTCGGGCAGTATTAGATGCCGAATCACGTGCACGCACACGTTCGGTGTCTGTTATTGAAAAAATTTTACCGGTTATGGATGCAATTGATGCGGCATTAAACCACGCACCAAATGATGTCGGTATCCAATCAATGGCCCGGGCAATGGAATCTGCATTTGAACAAATTGGAATTACTAAAATTGAATCTGTTGGAAAAACGTTAAATCCAACATATCATAATGCCATTCAAGTGGTTGATGTTACACAAAACGACGATAATTCCCCTGCCCCAAATACCATAATCCAGGAATTACAATCTGGTTACATGTTTGGTGACAGTGTTTTACGTGCCGCAATGGTTGTTGTTTCTAAATAATATGACTAAACAAAAAATGGCTGAAAAAATTTTTCAGCCATTTTTTATATTCCGATTCTGTGATGCATTTTCATCATCAATATTGATTCGTTTCCATATGCATCTGTGTTATTTGGATTAACACGATATATAAATCCAAATGCACCATCCGTAAATTCACCAAATTTATGTTTATATGATGCGTTTATACGTAATTCACGCACAGCGGGTCGCAAATCAACCCCCATGGCCCCAGTATTTATAATATTTAAATTATAATGTCCGTTTTCATCTGTGATTATATCATAATCGGCATGTGAATAACGCAGGACACCACGTGTAATTGCCAATGGTTGTGATAACGAAAAACTGAAATTTCCAACATTTGTCGTAAATGCATATGCGTCTGAATAAACATTGGACATTCCCAATATAAATTCACCTGTTGCATCAGATGTTGTTCGTGCAAACGTTGAATGTAATCCAAATGAAATGTCTTTTGTTGGGGCATATCGCAATGTGTTATCAACATACATTGTATGCCCCGCCCCTAAATCTAACAACCCATTGGTTTGTGCACCCAAAAATGTTTCTGTTTCCATGGCAGAACCAAACGATAAATCAAATCCAAATTTATCATTTTTATATCCAAAACCGGACTGTGCCCCATGCATCAATCCCAGACGCGCCTGTTTATATTGTGCAGAAATTGTCGGATCTGTTTCCAACAACCCTTCGTCCGTAATTGTCCCCGAAAATGCACGCAGCCCAAATGTCCAATTACCAGAATGGTATTGTGCACCTGATGTAACCGCATTTGAGGCCAAAGATAAAATCGGATTGGCCGCTCCGTCAAAACGCGATGTATTATCGGTAAAATAGTGTTGATACCCCGCTGTTAAATCCCAATTTTTCGATGAAAAACCTAATTGAAAATTATCCAATCCACCAAAATTATCTGTATATTCACGATGTGATGTCGACATTGCCAATGTAATATCACCAATTTGTGTCTGAATGGGCATATTATCCGAAATGTGTAAATCACCTAAAACATCACCCATGTACAAACCACGTCGGCCCGTTGTCCCCAATGAAAATTCATTTTTCCAAACACGTGGCAACGACAAATTCCCATCCACACTGGTTAATATATCAAAAAATGGTGCACTGATTGTTGTGGTGCGTGGATTAAACGCAATTGATGACCGCACAGTTGTGTTTTGTGCATTTCGCCAATATGCATTACCCGATGCCGAAATAATCTTATTTGTTTGCCCATCATAGTAATATATTGATTTTCCGGGTGTCGTTGCCCGTTCCAAATTTATTAAACCGTAACCATACACATCCTTGAATGCATCCAAATATTTTTCCGGTGTTAAATTATTTTCATAATATTCCGGCGGCAACGAAAACTTTGATTTCAGATACTCAGTTAATGTTTTTGAATTATAGCTTTCTCCATTGTCTTTTGTCCCCAAATATGCACCATCAGCCGTCAATGCCAATAATGAAAAAATCTGCGATGTACTCATATAATCAAATGCCCCCTTAATAGTCGCAACCGCCCCAGCTGCCGATGCAGTTGCCATTTCGGCCGTTGGACCAGCTGCGGCAAAACACCACGGGTCAATTCCCGTTGTTCCCGTTCCAGCCACCCCACATTTTCGTGATGAATACGTGGTATTATTTGACGCATTTTCCCAAAAACTTAAATATAAATGTCCGTATTTACTGTCAGAACCATTACCATACTCTTCAATCGCATCTGCATCTGTTGTCCCTTCTACATGTTGTACTGCAACAACAGTCATAAACGTATGATTTAAATTTGGGTTATATAATACTGGAGCATAATTTTCAAATGTAGCATCCAAAACAGATAATGATTTACCAGTCCCAGAACCAAAGGCAAATTCACCCGCTGACATAACTAACATAGGCATACTATTACTGTATCCATTAAATAATTTATTAGCATAAGCGCCTTGGCTTGTTTCATCAATACTATCACGATCATAATATGCATTAATTTGATCCATAAAAGTAGATACTTTATCTTTATCTGAATGATAAGACAATAATGCAGGAAAATCATAAATCGTTAAATACCCTGCATCACGCGATTGCGGATTTAATGTTGTATTAACTAATACATCCACATTATTTTTTGGTATTTTCTGTAAAACTTCAAATGTTTTCACATCTATATTCGCATCATAAATCTTTTGTGAATAAATGTTATTATCATCAACAACATAAACCGCATCTGGTCTATCTCCACCACTGTAATTTATATAATAAAATTTATCTGTTCCCATGTAAATTGCAATATCCGACACATTTTCACACGTATCTTCCCCAATTGGATTACATACACCACGCATAACAACACTTTTATCCACTTGGTACGTTGTACCATTTACTGTTATCAAAGGTTTTTTTACAGCAGCGACATTTTCAATCTTATAATTATGTTTAACATCTGTACCATTCAATGAAAAACTTATGCTAATTTCATCACCAATTTCGATTTGATTTTTAATTGTTGACCCGGTTTCAGCTTTTATAACTTTTCCTAAAAGCCCCCCCCCCGTAGGATTTTCAATATTTTTCCATTCGTTTCCACCACCCGTTCTATAAATTGCCAATTGTCCATTTGGAACAAAACCATACAAATCCCCCAATGCTCGTTCGTATTTTTCCCATCCCGCAATAATTTTTGCCACAGCATTTTGGTTTTCGGTTGCAAACGGATTTATCGCTGTTCCACTGTTTGAAAAATCAAATTCTTCTTTTTCGGCACCCAAAACACCATTTTTAGGATCATTATAATTAAAAAATTTATCAACTTTGTATGTATTTACCTGTGCCCCCGCAGCATCAGCATATGATATACCATCCCCACGCATTAACGAACCCGTGCTACTAACACCATTATCTGTCACAACACCAACCCTTACTGGTTGCCCCCCCCCTGCAGCATTTGATACAACAACGGGGGTTCTGGAATTATCTCTAAAAATAAATTGCCCCATATACTCGTTAGCAAATGCAGAATACCCGTGCATAATCAACAAATAATTTTGCAGTGGCACAGTTATCCCGCCCAACAAATAATTATCCGTCGGCTGTTTTTCGGGTCGGAAATAATTAAAATCCCATTCACGAACACCACCTGCACTTGGATTCCATCCAGTTAAATTCGTTTGATATGTACTATCACTTGTAGTTATCTTTCCATCACTATTCAAATATGCAGGACTATATGGTATACCGAATGCGACTTTCGCATTATCACTACCATTAGTTGGATCATCTGGATTATTGTTTGGGCGATTACCATTATTACCGGAACTGCTGCTGTTACCATTATCTGGATCAAAAACATCTGTTAACCAATATAATCCACCAATGACAACGGCGGCCCCCGCCGCCGCCAACGCCATACCTTGGGCCGTTGACAGCCCACCAAACAATCCACCCGAATTAATCTTTGGTTTTGTACGGGAATTATATTGCTTTATTTGTCGATCACATTGTGATGCATCGGCACCATACATCTGTAAAATCTGTGCTGCACGAATATCATTATTCATTAACGCCGTGCATACAATCGACAACCCCGTACTGTCTACAAAATTAATATCCGCCCCACTGTTCACCAAGGCTTGTACCTGTTGAAAATCGGCATTTTTCGCCGCCGATAATAATTGGGCTGCCACAACAAATTCATTTGATGCTGCATGCAATGCAATTGGACATAAAAACAAAGTAAATAATAAAATTCTGATGTACTTCATATAAACTTCTCTCTGTATATGTGCAACATAGCACATATTTAAATTCTGTGTCCAGCGAAAATATTGTATCATAAAAAATTCACCTTTTATACATAATTATTTTTTCTTTGCCTATTTTCCCCCACTGTGATACAATTAACGAAACAGAGAGAAATGAAAAAATATATTTTTAATTTTATTATTTGTGCACTTATTCCCGGTTTTGCAATTGCAGCACCGGCAAAAAAGTGTTCTGTGGCGAATTTGAACAAATGTTTAGATTCTGCATGTGCAATAAACATATCAACCAATCCCGCGGCCCGTTGCCAATATTGTGGCACATCATCGGCCGGTACACCACCAACCGATACAGGTATACGCAGCGTATCCGTTGGAACATCCGCCAAATATTCATTTACAAACAAAGAATTAAAAAACGCACCAACTGATCCAGGTGAACGTTATGCATGGGCCACACGTGAATGTATTAAACGTGTCGTAGATTGCACCCCAGACGACGCGACCGATAATTATGATAAACTGATTGAACAATCGTGTACCGCTGCGGGTATTAATGCACAAATGGATTCTTTGCATAACAAAATGTCAAAATCCGCCAATAAATCTGCGTGTCATGCCGATATTTTATCATGTATTATGGATGAGAAGCATTGTGGTCCGGATTATTCCACATGTAAAGAAGATGCAGATTTCAATAAATTTTTTGCTGCATGCAGTGTCCAAAACAATGGCTGCGATGATTATATCACCGCTATTCGAGACGAAATAATCAGCACACGCAACAACATTATTCAAAATACAGACACTGCGATTAATGCAATTGTCGCATCATATCAAAATACACGTACTGCACAATTACAAAATGCAAAATCGGTATGCGACGGTGATTCTGGGCGTCAATCATGCATAAAATCTGTGTGCGAACGCAGTATGGCAAATAAATGTGCAGCCGGTTTTGATGATGAAAAATCTATGGCAACCCAACTATGCAAATTTTATGATTTGGCGTGTGCAGTATTGAAATAAGGAATATTGAGAAAAACAATGAAAAACATAGGCCCATATATTCATAAAAGTATTTATATCTGTATTGTCGTACTGTTTGCAATAACATCTATATCTGGGAATGCTGTGGGTGCTGGTGTTGTTCAACGTGGTTCAAAATCCACCGCAAAATCTGTTCCCCCACGTGCCAGCAATACCGGTGCCCGTACAATCGCTGTTAATGCGGCCACGGCCTCGACAAACAACGATGATATTATCACAGAAACCGAATCTGTAATTGAAACGCCCCCAGAACAGGTTGTTACAGATGAACCAACACCTGCCCCCATTGTTATTGAAAATAAATCCAGATCATTTGACAATATTGTTGGTGCTGAATCAACCGGTGAAACTTCATCCAACTTGGCAGAATCAATCCGCCGTCAACGTGCCGCCATTGATGCCGCGGATGCGGTTGAAAATGTCCTGGTTCAGGTAAAACGCGTTATGGGTGGGCAAAATACATGTGACCGTGATTTACGCAAATGTATGCAAAATAAATGTGGAACCGATTTTGTAAAATGCGGTGGTGATACAGATATGGCGTGGGGCGATAAACTGGACGCATGCCGTCGTGACACCCAGTGTTCTGGTACTGAATACAAATTATTTGGAACCGAAATCAAAGCTGACCGTGATATGAATGCCCGTTTGGCAAATTATAATAAGATATTGGATTGCGGAAACAATTACAACGACTGCATTGTAAAACAATGTGGTGTAAATTATAATAAATGTCTGGGTAAAAAAGATGGTGATGCGGCAATTTCTGCATGTGAAAAAATTGCCAAAGATTGTACACAACACGATAATGGTTTATCAAACAGAACGATGCAGGTATTCGCAACATTGCGTCAAAACGCCGAAGTTCAAATAAAAACAGATGAAAAAAAATTATATACTTTGCGTGATAAAATGTCAGAACAATGTCGCCTGTTGGGGGCGATGTTTGATGACCGGACAATGAATTGCGTATACAGCATTAATTTCTGGGCGAATAATTCTGAAACACCATATGCATCAAAAAAGGCATATGCCGGTAATACATTTGATTGCAATCAAAACTGGTTTGGAATTGATATAACAACATTCAAAGAAAATGCATACCGTTTAACACGCGAACAAACATCCGCAACCAGTGCCCTGATGGGGGCCGGTCTGGGAATTGCCGCGGGTGCCGTGTCATCCGGTGCAATTGGCCGTGCCATGGATCGTGCCAAGGCTGACAAGGAGTTAAAAGCCGCCAAAGGTGATGATCAAACATCAGAAAATACTGCAACAAAACAAACAGAAAACAATAAAACATCCAACCAAAACGAAAGTCTGGAAAATGCCCTCCAAGAATCTACGCAACGGCCTGCTATGGTTATCGAAAACCAAAACTCAGGCTCTGAAGCTACAGAATCAACACCTACAACCAATGATCTTAATGAAACGCAAAAAACAGGTCAAAAATCTCCAAACAGTACCGCTTCTAACCAAAAAAATGCCACTGAGCTTTTACAAGGCAAGCCAGCATCTGTTGGGGAGGTACCCAAAGTAGAAATTCCCACAGAATTGAAATTTCCATCTACGGCAAAATAAAAGTATAATTCAAAAATATCCATCCATACCGATTGGTTGGTATTTTTTATTAATTGCAAACGAAAAAACATAAATAATCATTTTATTTACATCTATTTTATGGTATAATAAATCATTATAATCGAGGGAAAATATCATGAAAAATGCATTCGTATACAGTGTTTTGGCATCGCTAATCGCGATAAATACGGCGTATTCGGCTGCGCCGGTTCAGGCGCGACGTGGCGGTGGAACTGCTGCGGGGGCTGCGACAAAACCTGCATCTGCACCGGTTGTATCTGCGCGCGCTGCAACGAATGTTCGTGGTAATAAACCTGGTGTCGCCCCATCAACCGTTTCTTCTGCACGCAGTGCAACCGTATCTGCACGTGCGGCAAAACCTGCGGCAGGTGCCACACCACAAAAAACAGGGGGACCTGTTATATCTGCACGTGCTGGCACTACCCAAAAGGTTGTCAGTACCGGTACAAAGGTATCGGCTGCTGCACAAAACATTGTTGTCAGTGAAGAATGTAAAAACAAATATAACGGATGTATGGATTCATTTTGTATGATTGATAATACGACCGGTGGTCGTTGTGTATGCAGTGACAAAAATGCAGAATTTGATGCAATATTGGCAGAAATTGATCGCTTAGATCAACAAAGTTATCAAATGGCAACCACAGGTTTGGAACGCATGCAGATGGGGGATGATGCGAACGAAGCAATTGCCAAAGCCAACGCCATTGCCAAAGAATTTGAAACAAAAAGCAAAACTAATCAGGATGCAACCAAGAAAAAACGCAGCACATTGGATTTATCACTGTGGAATACTAATTTAGATGATGATTTCGATTTTGATACAGAAATTCAAAGTCAACAAAGTGTTGTTGCCTCATTAGAAGGCAAAGAAGGTGATGCATTATACAATGCTGTAAATGGTATTTGTATTGCACAAATGCCAGAATGTGGCAAAGAAATTTCATTATTGCAATTAATGTATCAAACTCAGATAAAGGCTGATTGCAGTGCATATTCAAATACATTGTCACAACGTAAAACGGCCAGTGCACAAAAATT
>JAKSTF010000021.1 GCA_024402715.1 Alphaproteobacteria bacterium | reverse complement strand
CAATTCTTTGTTGTTGCCTGTCAATTTTTTGAAAGCATCTTCACTGAAATAACGGCTGTGTGCACGTTCACCATGCAGCATTAAAACAGGAGTTCTGATTTCGTGTGCATATTGCAAAATTGGCATATTGATAAATGACAATGCACTGGTCTTATTCCAACCACCATTTGAATTCAATGAACGTTTATGATATCCACGCGGTGTTTTATAATACGCATAGTAATCTTTGACAAAGAACGGTGCATCATCTGGCAATGGGTCAACCACCCCACCTGCCAAAGCATACGAACCATTTTTGTAATCAATTGTGCGTTGTTCGTTTAATGCCTGTTTATTTGCGAAACGCGCGTCCGCATTATCATCGGCATCAAAATAGCCGTTTGCCGTCACACGCGTCATATCATACATTGTTGATGTAACTGTTGCCTTGATACGCGTATCCATGGCGGCGGCATTTAATGCCATTCCACCCCAACCACAAATACCAATTATACCAATTTTATCTGCATCAACATCATGACGATTTGCCAAATAATCAACCGCGGCACTGAAATCTTCGGTATTTATATCGGGGGACGCCACATAACGAACCGCACCACCACTTTCGCCCGTAAAAGATGGGTCAAACGCCAATGTTACAAAACCACGAGCAGCCATTTCCATGGCATACAATCCAGACGATTGTTCTTTTACCGCACCAAATGGACCAGACACAGCAATTGCAGGCATTTTTTCTGCGGTTTTATTTTTCGGCATATATAAATCGCCAACCAATTTTATACCATATCTGTTTTTAAAACTGACCTTTTGAACGGTCACATTATCACTTTTTGGGAAAACTTTATCCCATTTGGTGCTGTCATAGATTTTGTACCCAATTACACAGGCACAAATCAATACGATTATTGCGAGTAAATATTTCATTTCTTCTTCCTTTTGTTTAGATATGTTTTACTGTTTCTGATAAATCTTTACGCATGTTATGAAATGAGCTTTGTGGTGCATCTGGTGCGGCATATCCCAAATCCATTATCATCAAAACTTCTTCATTTTCCGGCAGGCCGAATTCTCGTGCGGCAATTTCTGGATCAAAAAAGTTTATCCAACAACTGTCAACACCTGCATCAGCGGCGGCTAAAATCATATGGGTTGCAACAATGGTTGCGTCTTCAATCCCAGAATCCCTTTTTTCACCAGGATATACAAATACATTGCTTTTATCAAAAGCGACAATTATACATGTTTTTGCCCCATACCGACATGGCGTTAGGGTATCTATTTTTGCCAATCCAGCATCAGATTCAACTACATATATACGTTGTTCTTGCAAATTTTTAGCGGTTGGCGCCAAACGTCCGGCATTCAATATCGCCGCCAGTTTATCTTTTTCAACAGGACGGCCATCAAATTTTTTGCACGAATAACGGTCGGCAATAACTTTCTTGAATTCCATTATATATCTCCGTTCTCTTTATTAAAAATTTAATGTTTCTAAATATTTCTTTAAATCCGATGTGGACGGATTACCGTTCAGAACACGCCAACTTATGATTTCAGGATTACCGACCGCATCTTTCTGTAAATCAGTTGCGATGTTGCCCAGACCACTGCTGCCAGATGTGGCGAACAATACTATTTTTTTACCTGAAAAATCATAGGATTTCACAAATTGATTTACAATCTTTGGTGACGACCCCCACCAAATCGGGAACCCCAACATAATGACATCATAATCTTTGATTTTGGCGTCCAGATTAGCCAATTCTGGATACGGAACAACCCCATTCATTTCCAATGAAGTACGGCTGTTTTCATCGTGCCAATTTAAGTCGTCACTGGTATATTTCTGGGCCGGGACAATTTCATACATTGGCGCATTCATTGTACTGGCCAAATTTTTGGCGACGTTCGCCGTCGTACCCGTTGCAGAAAAATATGCAATCAACACAGATGTCAAAACATTATTCATTTTCCCCCCTCTTTTTTTATTTATAGTTATTCAATAAAACCAATAGTGTTTGATATACAAATTCATAAACTGATTTTGTTGGATATTTCAAACCGACATTTTTCATCGCTGTTTTTTGCTTTTCTGTCACATTTGCATATGGATAAAGTCCAAACATAAACGGAAAGAAAGTATATAAAAAATTATCTTTTTCTTTGTCGGACATTTGCGGAAAATACACAGTTAAAAGTTTATTTACCGTATTGATTGCGCGTTTATATTCCTGCTTAAATACAGTCAAATCCTGTAAAGAGCAATTTGATTCCAAATCATACAAATTCATTGCCAACAATTTTAACAACACAGGACGATTATCGATTGTTTTTGCAAATTTATCGGCGAACTGTTTTAATGACAGCGCTTTATTTTTTATAATTATTTTTTCAATTTCATCACACCATATTGAATATTCAGTGCGTAATATTTCAAGGAAAATGCTTTCTTTGGTTTGAAAATAATTATATATAGACGGGCGCGAAAAACTGGTATATGCGCTAATTTCTTTGATTGTAATGTCTTTAAAATTCATATTTTGATAAATGGCACGGCATGCCGCTATTATTTCTGTTTTTCTTTTATCCGTATTTTTTATATTTTGCATGCGGCCACCTTTTTTGACACAATGTCAGAAACACACAGGCCATAATACGCACAAGCTGACACCATGTCAATAAGAATATTTTGTATATTCTTTCCAACAGTAAGTAAATCTAAGATATCTCTTGTTCGAGAAACGCTTATAGACTCCAACCAAAAATTTGGCCGCCTGTATGGCGGTTTAATTTTTGCGTTACGGGCCAAGGTTCGTAATCTGCGACAAGCATTGTCGCACGGTTCGACAACAAGTAGATTTTGGCAGTGCAACGCACCAAAATCGTTACGGTTGCCGCACAGGCATTTATGCCAAGCGAATTGAATGCGCCCCAACCAAAATTAAAAAAATGCCCATCGGGGCATTTTTTATTTGTTTTATAAGTATTTCGTCAGTTCGAAAGTCAATTTTTGAAAAATTATGTCCTTATCAGCACTTTCGAACTTTTTGGTTTATAACTTATATACATCAGTGTAGTAAAGTCGAATAAAACACACATAAACAAGCCAAATTCAAGCCGTGGACAACCGAATTTATTTTTCTAAGATAGATGTATGTTTGTAAAACAAGGCAAATCTGACAATATTAAAATCGTTGTTGAAATGTAAATTCTGCCGTATATTTATCATATTCGCGCTGCCAAATATTTGAATCGCGTTTTGTATAAGATACTGTTAAAGTTGGCACAAATCCCCATATATCAAATTTATGATTTGATAAAGACACTGAATATCGTTGATTAAAATCTTTCGCAACTTTCTTGGTGAATTTACCGTCATCAACAACCCATCTTTCGCCATCATAGTTCGTCCAATAAAATGATGGTTCCATATAAACGTCAAACCCATACGGCAATGCAACACCAAATCCAACACCAACAGACGGACGCCAATTTGCATAAATATCATCTTTTGCGGTTTCCCGTTCAATTCCACCGCGTAAAATAATATATTTTGTTGCATCTAATGAATACGATAATCGGCTGTTGGCAGAATATGTTTGACCGTTCATCCATGGACCGTATTCATCATATTTATTATTTAATACCCGCAATGATAAACCACCTGATAATTTACGCGTAAAATCATAATTTGTATCTAATTTTAAACCCGCCGACCAATTATACCCGTCCCAACCATACCAACGCCGTGCAGCAACACCCGCCAACCAAATATCACCATTGTTCCATACATAACGTGGACCAGTAGAGGCAGACAAATACAAATCATCAAATTTATGTTTATTATAAATATTTGTGTAAATGTTTGCGTCTGATTTCCAACGCCAATGTTCACCAAATTTGAATTCGTAATTGCCACCCAACACAAAATTAGAACCAACCGCAGATTCCGGTTTTAACAATTCACGACACATTGGCCCGAATATAGTATTTACGCACTCTTGCCCTCCGGTTGCCTGATTTACATTATTATCAGGTGCCGCACCAAAATTAAACCACACATTCCAATTTTTATTCTGACGCACGATATATCGATAATAAGACATCATTTTGCGCACGTTTTCCGGCCAATTGTCCCCGGCCATAGCCAGGCGTAAATGATAATCCGCCCGATACCAATGCCCAGTTTTCATATAACAAATTGCCAATTCAAAACGAATACGTGCCAAATCTGGTTGGTCATCCAAAATTTTACGAAAAATTTTAATCGCAGTATCATAATCCCCACGACGTGCAGAAATCTGCCCCAACAAAAACCACCGTTCGATTTCTAGTGCAACATTACCTGTTTTTGGAACGGTTACTAGTATTTGTTCGGCTTTATCATATTTGCCAGAATCCACAAAACTGCCGGCCAACTGCATAACCTGGACGGTGTCTAATTGTATGGTTTTATTACTGTCGGATTCTGCCCAGACTAACCCAGGCAGAATCATTAAATATAGAATGATAATAAAATGTTTCATTTATTGTCTGGTTCCGCCAAATCCCAATTCAATATTGATATTGCCATCACCATTGTGTTCGTCTGATTCCCAGTTGCCATATTGATAATGCATTGTTGCGGTTGCTTCACTTGGGGTCTTGTTATTGCCATAATAACCAGTTGTGAAGGTCATTTTATGCGAATCTTGTTGTGGCGAACTCATAACTACATCTGGTTCCCCAGTTAATCCAGATGGGGATGTAGCAATGGTAAAATCATATGTTCGTACAGTTCCATCGCCATCCACATCGATTTTTTTGATAACTCTATCATTGTCATCAATGATTTTATCGCCATTTTTGTCGCCAAAAACAACTAATTGATTTGTTCCGTTTGTATCTTTAATTGCTTGGATTTTATACCAATCGTTTGAAAAATCCGCCGTCAATGTTTGTTTTCCGTTTTTATTGAATACTAATGTTGCGCCATCATCTGTCATTAAATCATCGGTTAATGGCACATCTATTCCATTTCCATTATATGCATAACCGTCGCGATATCTGACTCCTGCAACCGCGGTTCCAGTAAATGTTATATCGCCGTTATTTGCTAAAGTTGCCATATCATCGTCAGATATTTTCTTTGACGCATACCCACCAGCAAAAGCCGTCATTTCTACGCCCCAACTATCCAAGAAGTCACGAAATTCTTGCTTGCCGGCATCATTTATGCCACTTGCATCAAATTCCGCCTTTGCAAAATCATTTTTCATTATACCAAAATCAGCATATTTCAGTCCCAGTTGTTTGCCATAACTGATGTATTCATCGTATAATTTAAGGACTATCTTGCCATCTGGATCCGTTATATTTTTTACGGACACAATGTTTAGGTCGGGGTCTTCATCTTTCATTTCACTTAATGGAATTTCACATTCTTGGACAAACAGATTTGTTCCATCCTTGCGTATAATCAGCCCGTCCATATCGTCGTCCATTGGGTATTCGTAACCATCTTTAAAACTGACCGAACCATTATCATCGTGTATCAAATAATCAGGATATTCATATGAAACGATTTTTCCATCCTTATCAACATTAAATTTTAATCTATCGCCTTGTGATGTAAATAAATCTACGCCATCCAATGTCATTATTTCTGAATGTTGTTGCAATTCTGCCATTGGTTTATCAAAATCTGTAGCCTTACGTTTTTCCAGTATTCTGCGTGCTGTTTCATCTGCATCACCACCAACATAACAGTACATATCATTCAATAACTTTAACGCAGATTTAATCTTGTTCTGGTCTGTCTTTGATTTATTAAACAGTGATACGATATCGGCATGTGTGGTTTCATCGTCACCCAACCATTGTGCTAATTCCATCAATTCCTTAGCCTTATCATAATTCATATTGCCAGCGCTGCTGCTGGGGACAAATGCCGCACGCGATGTTGCGGTACGCGCCGTGTTGCCAAGTTCCACAGATTCCGCATCATTACCCAATTTGTTAACAACGTATGTGACGACCTGGGCCTCGCTATTAGAAACCATACTTGTTATCGCAGAATTGCTTTTTGCCACAGTATCTTCAACCGGTACGAACGGTTTTTCTATATCACCAGGTACAACTCCACCGTGCCCACCACTACCAGAACCGCCACCACAGGCCGCAAATGCTAAAATTGATGTTAAGATTGTAAGTTTTTTCATAATTTTTCCTTTTACTTTTCTATTAATGCAAAACTTATTTACGGCGAAATGTAGTGCAATATGACAACACTGCCCCAATCAGGCACCCAACAATAACATACAACAACCAGCGCACCGCACGACATGTTTTATAGTACCCGATATTATCTGTTATACGCATCATTTGTTTGTCAGAAACTGGGCCATGGAAATCAATATAGTGCGGTTCGATACTTTCAATACCTTTTGGTCCGATTGTCATACTGACATATCCATAATAACCAGAACGCGCTTTTTGCCCAGATGCAGGCAATGTATAGGTCGGAATTTTTGCAAATGTATTTTCAGACCAATAATGCACATGTCCGAAAAACATTGCGTCAATTTTATGACCACGAACGATTTGCTTTATCTTGTCTGCGACATCTGGTTTTAAAACGCGATTTGTATCAATTACATAACCATCTGTACTGACCGGTCCATGGGGCGGAATATGACCATAGACAACACAATGCTGAAATGTTGGACGGATTTTGTTTAATGTGTCTGAAAACCATTGCAGCATTTCATCATCAACATATGTTGTATTTGATAAATCCAGTGCAATAAACAAAACATCACCGTAGCCAAACCAATAATACGGTGCACCCATAACAGATTTATATGCAGTCTTGTCAATATGGTGCCGACGCGATATATCGTGATTACCAGGAATTGAATACATTGGTGTATCGCCTAAATAAGGCTCTATCCTGCTGCGTGTCCAATAATAGTCCCCAAAATAATCCTTTACAAAATCCCCCAGATGCAAAACAAAAGAATAATTTTTATCAGATTGGCGAATGTCTTGGATTACCTGTTCAAATACACGATTGCCAGTGGCAGAATCACTGACCAGCGCAACACTGAAACGCTTTGCATTTGGTGCCAAATATTGCGCGGCAGGCGGAAACGAATTATACCCTGTATCAAAATGCCGTTCGTTAAAGAATATGTGTGTCCCCATAACCATTGACACAACCACAATCAACAACATTGCAATCCACAAAAACGATCTGCTGATAATCCGTGCAAGTTTCATGTTAAATCCCCATAGTATCTGTAAGTTTTTTTCATGAGAATTCCTTTTGAATATTTCTTTCTTAGGACTATTCCACAAACCAACGATTGTTTAATAAACTGTTCAACCCAAGTAAAAAATCGTTTTTAAAGCCTTGTACACATTGGGTTTCTAATGTTTTCTGAAATTTATAACCTCGACAAAGACTAATTCAAAATAGGAAAAAATATGTTGATTTTAACGTTCTATTAAATTGAAACAATTTATCAACCAAAGGACTAGAAAATGGCGGTTATTGGGTATATTCGTGTGTCATCAAATAAACAAACATGTGAACATCAACACTTTGAAATAGGACAATTTGCAGAACATAATAATATCAATATAGATAGATGGGTGGAAGAAACCATTACATCACGCAAACCATTAAATAAACGGCAGTTGGGGCAATTGTTAAATGAATTACAAGATGGTGATATCTTGATTGCTGCTGAAATATCAAGATTGGGCCGTTCTTTATTAGAAGTAATGCATATATTGGAAACTTGCCTGAATAAAAATTGTCAGGTCTGGACAATCAAAGAAAATTATCGGCTGGGTAATGATATACAATCAAAAGTTATGGCATTTGCGTTTGGATTATCCGCGGAAATAGAAAGGAATCTGATATCGCAACGAACAAAAGCGTCTTTGGAAAGTATTCGTGCAACCGGTAAAAGATTAGGACGGCCATTTTCTGCACAATCAAAGAAATTGAAACTATCCAGAAACACCAAAAAGATAAAAAACTGGTTTGAAAGCGGCTTTACTTGCTATCGTATTGCAAAAATGATGTCCGTATCCCCATCCACTGTATCAAATTTTGTAAAAAGAAAGGGATGGTAAAAGAGCGATATGCCAAGTGAGTATAATATGATAGTATACTGGGCGAGACGGTATATAGATAGTAATACGCATAAGGGATTTTTTAAATAAGCAGACATATATACATTGGTGTAGGTATGTTGGAAGGAATATGGGGTATGGGGTGCTCTGGTAGGTAGATGGTGGATGGGATACCCCCGCTGCAAAAAGCGAAAATATTTTATACTGGATAACGATTAAGAACATCACGTATATTCTTTCCAACAGTAAGTAAATCTAAGATATCTCTTGTTCGAGAAACGCTTATAGACTCCAACCAAAAATTTGGCCGCCTGTATGGCGGTTTAATTTTTGCGTTACGGGCCAAGGTTCGTAATCTGCGACAAGCATTGTCGCACGGTTCGACAACAAGTAGATTTTGGCAGTGCAAACGCACCAAAATCGTTACGGTTGCCGCACAGGCATTTATGCCAAACGAATTGAGTGCGCCCCAACCAAGATTAATAAAATGCCCGTCGGGGCATTTTTGTTTACAAACAAAACATTCTATATATTCGAAACATTTAGTTTATAAATTTTCTAGTCTTTGTGGTATAATTCACCTTATGGAACTAACAAATGCAGAAATTATAGAATATTTATCACATACCCCAATTGGTGCGGGAACCGAGGCCGTTATATACGACGCAGGAAAATATATTCTGCGACTACCTATACATATAAAAAATGATTTAAAATTCAAAAACAGCCTATTCGATACAAATCACGAATATAAAAAAGTTAAAAGTGTACATTGGCGTAGAAATTTCGGGCAACCAATATACAATATAATCGACAAATCAAATTTAGAAACCGTTTTATCTATATGTAAAAAAATTAATGGTTTTCCAACCAATAATTTAGTTGAGCCCAAATTAACAAAACAGCAAATTATTGATGCACAAGAAATAGCAATTACAAAAATGAAACTTATAGCATCTGCACCAATATCATCATACCAAAAACTTATTGACGATTTAAACTATCTGACCCAAACAGATTTTACCATTGACCCAAGCGAAGGCAATATGTTGATAAATCAAAAATCGAAAAAATTCTATATAATCGATTTAAGATACATAAAAAAAATTCGCAACATTGGAGATTTAATTTTATTATTGCTGACCGATATACCAAATATGCCACAAAATCAAATTTACTATGACTTGGAGTTAAAAATTATTAACAAACTGATATATGCAGCTAATTCTCGTGGTCTGGTGCATCCTGATCAACTTAAATTAAAAACACGTGCACTAGAAGTTATAAAATCGCCAGAAGCAAAAAAAGCATATATAGACAATCACCATAACATTCGTTTAAAAATAAACACACATTTTTACCAACCGACTCCAACCAAAATTTAAAAAATGCCCGTCGGGGCGGTTTTTATTTGTTTCATAAGTCTTTCATTTAATTTATCTTTTAATACAAAATTACATTGAACCAATATTTGTTTAAATATATTATTAATATAACAAACAAAGATACCATTTTAACATGCACGATATTTGGAATCCATGGCACGGTTGTACAAAGAAAAGCCCGGGATGTAAAAATTGTTATATGTATTTTCTGGATAAAAACCGTGATAAAAACGGTGCTGTTGTTTATAAAGTGCAAAACAATTTTGATTATCCATTACAAAAAGATATACATGGACAATATAAAATAAAAAGTGGTGAACAAATTCGTGTATGTATGACATCTGATTTCTTTTTACCCAAAGCAGACCAATGGCGTAATGACGCATGGAAAATTATAAAACAACGCCCCGATGTTGTATTCTTTTTATTAACTAAACGACCCGAACGCGTAATGGAATGTTTGCCACATGATTGGGCAGATGGTTGGGAAAACATATTTTTCAATGTCACATGTGAAAATCAAGATATGGCAGATGAACGATTACCATTTTTACAAAAATTACCTTTTAAGCACAAAGGTATTATGGTGACACCATTTATTGGTGAAGTAAAAATTGCAAAATATTTACAATCTGGTTTTATTGAACAAGTAATTGCAGGGGGTGAAAATTATAATGGTTCCAGGCCACTAAAATACGAATGGGTAAAAGAACTTTATGACGAATGCGTTGCCGCCAATGTTAAATTTGCATTCATAGAAACGGGTTCCTATTTTGAAAAAGACGGAAAAATTTATAACATCCCAGACAAAGAAAAACAAAGTGTTATGGCATATAAATCTGGATTACAACATCTTGGAAAAAACATCGATTTTAAATTAAACACCCAACAAACAGAATTATTTAATAATCAAAACACATGGTATAAACCAATATTCAAAGAACGTTGTCAAACATGCGGCAGTCGTCTAATTTGTAATGGTTGTTCAAATTGTGGCAAATGCAATTAAAAGAAACGTCGTTTTGTTGTATAACATATTATCAGAAATTAAAAAAATTTAACAATATCTTTAAAAATCACAATTGGCATGTTAGTTTGCATTAATTATGCTGTACAACATTGTCCGGAACATCATAACATATCCATAATTTCTTTGCTTATCGTATAACCATTTGGAGTACTCCCATAATTGGTTGTTCCAGAAACAATATCACCCAACAAATGTGAACTGCGTTCAGTAGGTATCATGTAATACATATCAACACCTTTATTATCAAACAACACTCCATACGCTGTATATAAAGTATCTATATCAGCATATGCATTCAACTCCCGTCCAATAACACCATATTGCGGTGCCAAATCATCTATGGCATGTCCAAATTCATGAATAATAAGATTAAACAGCCTATCCACGCTAACTTCCCCTAAGGTTGCATTAAGATAAAGTACCCCTTCATAATATTGGGCAAAACCTTGCTCTAATGGTACAGACATTACCTTTAGTTTATTTGATTCAATACCATATTTGGGCCCTAAATATTTTACTATAAACTCGGCAATTTTTTCACCGTCCCCTTCCATAACATCAACTAGCTCATTCCTATGTGAACGCATTATTTCTACCAAATCTTTACGCATTTGCTGGGCATATTTAACAGCCTGCCCCTCATCAAAATATTTATTCATTGTTTTAATGGCCTTTATATGGTCGTCTTTGCTTAATGTTCCAGCACGCTTTTTTGCTATGGCATCTAAAATCATACCTTCATCACTTTCTGATAATTTTATTGAACCAAACCTTACAGCATTTGTTGTCGCAGCCGCGGTTTTCGCAGTTTGTGGGACAACGATTTTTACCTTTCCCTGGCGGATTAAATCATCTAAATCAAACGATGTCTTGTCTAATATTTCTACCGCATTTGGCATTTTAGCAGCCTTAAACGGTCCAACATAATCATTAGCCAAACCATCCCACTTTATATTTGAATCCTTTGCGGTTGTATAAACAAATCCGGTTTTATTAGACAAGTTCAAAGGTCCATCAGAATGAATTATCAACGTTTCTCCATCCAGTGTAAAAGTCAACCGCCGACCAACATTTTGTCTTTCAACCAAACGTTTCACAGCATATCTTTCTGCTGATTTATAATCCCCAGCAATACCATATCCAACATTTCCTAACTGACCACTGCTATTTTGAGACGGCCTTATCATATCTGTCATCTCAATATCAGCATCAGTCCCATGAAAACCTAAATTATTTGTTTGGCGTGCTTTTCCTATTTTTTCTGTTTTCGCACTTATCTCCGCTTTGGCTGTTGCCCGTGTTGCTGCACGTTCTGTACCGTTTATATCATTTATGTTTCCTGTGGCACGCGATGATGTATTCGCCCCAGCCGTTGTTGTGGTATGCACGCCATCAGATGTCCCATCTATTTTTTTAGAAAACTTTATTACATCACCACCACAATCAGTACACTCAAAACCATATTTTTTTGCATTTTTCATTAAATTTTTAATTGCTTCTGATGACACATTTTGTCTGTTTACCTGAACAATATCATCGCCCCCTTTGAACACGTCATCTGTCCCAGATGCATGATTGGTGAAATATGCGGCATCATAAATTATATCTTGTACCCGTTCAGATGTTCTTGCACCATTTGACGTCATACGTACGGTTTCATCGGCATGCTCGGTCGCTTTGGCAAACGCATTGGCCGCATCATCTGTGTGTGTACCAACAACTGCTAATGCTTTACCACCACCTGTTGCCGTTTTTCCAGCTGATTTAGATGCAATTTTTGCTATTGCTTTGCCCGTCAATCTAAAGGCTGAGGCCCCAAGCGAGGCGAATTGTGCAATAAAGCCTATTTTATTAGCAACTATCAATGCACGCCCGGTGATATCATTTGGATCACCACCTAATTGTTGGACAATATTGTTCCAATCATCGGCAAGAACTTCACCTTGTAAATCTTCTGGTTCAAGATATCCAACCAAACGTGCCAGTTGAACATCAATTTGTTGCGCTGTACTGGCGGATGTCAAAGCATCTTTCACAGACACAGCCTGTCCCGCCATAGTTTTTAATGTATTTAAAGCACAATTTCTGTCCCTGCAAGCCATAGCAATTTTTATAAATTCATCCGCACGTTGTTGCATCATTTGACCCGTAGTCAATTCTGTTACAAGACCGCCAATTTCAACCACCGCTAATGCGCATCCCATCACCCCCTGTGCATTACCTATGATAACAGTAGCACAATCCAGCACAGCCACCACTGATGCCCCTATTTGCATACCAGTTTCCAATACATTCTGTTCTTGAACATCTAATAAAATACATTGGCCATTCTGCCATTTAGTTCCAGATGTTTTTGGATTTTGTGCCTTTAATTTAGCATTTACATCGGAACATTGTTTCTGGTCCAAACCATGACATTTTTTATTTGCAAACGCCCCACCACTGATGATACAAGCCATCCCCGCTTCGCCCGACTCTGATGTGGTTGACACAGCCTCTGATAAATCATCAAAAATAAAATCAATCGGTTGTTCATTCAAATAACAACGCAGCACATCATCATCTGGTGCCCATTCGACTTCCAGATGAATAACGTTAGGATCACAAGAAAATTTTTTTATTTTTCCATGATATTCCGACAATGTGTTAATATATTCACGCAAGCGTCGTGTCAAAGATTGGTTTGCCTGCAATTGAATTTCCGAATAAAAAACCCTATTGTCAATACCGGGCAATGTGGCCAATTTATCCATTTCACCTGATTTTATTGTCATGCCCTTTAACATACAAACATTTGAGCCCAACTGTACCGATGTTTCCATACTGAATTTTTGGGCCGTTTTCTTCAATGCGTCATCACACCCACCAAAACAGCCATAATCTGCCACGGTTCTGCCATGAATAAGGCAAATTGCCCGACGTACCCCCCTGTCAATAACAGAATCAAATGATTCTTTCACATCATCAAATTGAAATTCATAAAAATATTTTTTATCTTCTGTTACACATTGAACATAGTCATCATTCCATTCTGGTCTGGTTTTATCCGAACAATAAATCTTGTGTTTATTTTTTATGGTGGCATATTCTGCGGCCAGTGCTGCGGCCTGGCGCATACCGACCTGTAATCCTTTAAAATCAGAAATACAATATTCTGTTCCACCGCTTTTTCCTTTATCTGTCCCACATACGGCCCGGTATGGCAAAGCATCTATTTTGGCGTTATGAAACGCATCAACCTCATCATAGGTGGCATTACATATACATTTATTATTTTTCTGATCCCATATAGATGTATTTTCCAAGCATCCCTGTTTATTTCCTTGAAGTCCACAAAATGAAAAACATTTTTCAGCAGAATTATTGTTTCCATTCCCAGTATATTCTTGTCGTGTACAGACAGGTGTGTTCGCCACCACTTTATTCGATAAACACGCCCCACCCTGGATATAATATCCCAAATTACATGCCGTTGCCATACATGTGCAATTGTATCCCGGTTTAAAAACAACCAACCCGGTATGAATATTTGTTGAACGACACACATCACCAATCTTAGTTTTATCTGTAATTGATTGCAATCCGTTTGGATTTTTACCATTTATTGGGCCCGGACAAAAACCAGACAAAATTTTACTGTTATCTTGCCTTTTCAACAATGTAATAATAAATTTACGACACGCATCATAGCCATCAAATCGGTATGTATTTAAACCACCCGCCCGGCATACAGTAAACAAATCATCAACAGAAACCTTTCCTTCACCATTTATACGACCATTATATTCTCTGGCTGCGGCGACCTGATATTTTTCTGGAAAATGACCTGATATGGCATTCTTTACAGTATCAAAGTCAAAAAAATACTTTTTTTCTGTACCAATATAATTGGCGTCTACTGCCAATGCCAATGACAGATGAAAAACAACAATAATAAAAATAAACAGATTGCGTATCATCCCCGTAACGCCTTTTCACATTGTTGGGCAGCCTCGGCCGCTTTTTTTATGGCACTGATTTGTGTTGCATTAAATATTGTGGCCACCAAAGATGCCGAAGCCGCCCCAATTGCCAAAGCATTTGATGTTACATTTAAAATTTTTTCTTTTTGTTTTCCGTTTTCTGAATCATCATTACGGACATTTGATGAATTCGCCATGGCACTGGTTACAGTCCCCACGCCCCCAATTCCAACACCAACAATCGACGATATCTTTGCACCGTCTGCACGAATGATTATTTTAGAAATATCAACCGTGTTATATGCACTGCATGCGGTTATAATATCATCAGCATCGGCAACATCTTGTCTATTGATTCTAGCTTGAAACAATGCATCATTTAATTCTGATATTGCCCCACGACATTTATTAATATGTTTTTGGATATCAGAACCATCATTTTTATTTGCCAACACAGCACCCACAACATTCGTTACCGTATTCCCCGCCAACAGACCTGTCCGCCAATTACCCAATTTTTTTGAATCACTGGTTAATGTTTCAATTTGTCGTTGATATTCTTTGGCTTTTTCGGGATTTTGATGTTGCAAATAGTATTGACTGACCTCGCCAAGCACCACAATTTCCCCTGGACTCTGAGAAAGTCCTCTATTTTTTTCAATTTCTTTTAATTTTTGTAATTCTTTTTCTATTTCCTTGTCTTTGGCCGATTTAACAAGCCCAACAGCCGTTGCCCCAACCCCAAGTCCGGTCCCAACCGCAGTTACAGATGTATTTACTCCTGCGATTTTTTTCATATCAGCCAATGCATCATCTATTCCAACACATTGACTGTATGCATTTCGTAATGCCGTATCTAAATCCACAAAAACAGCAAAGGCGGGATTAATACCAATCAGATAGATAGATAGATAGATAGAAAAATTTTCTCATATTGGGAATTATATCACAAAATTCCATATATTATTATAACAATTTTTACCTATAAAAAACATATACTCCGGTTTTATATTATAAATTATCATCCATACAATTTTGCCAACCGATGTTTTGCATTTTCTATGATATTTACTTTTACATCTTCAACAACAGATTTAATTTTATCCATTATTGTATCGTGTCTTATCAATAAATTTTTTATACACCCAGGTACATCATTAGTAATTGCAATTTT
>JAKSTF010000020.1 GCA_024402715.1 Alphaproteobacteria bacterium | reverse complement strand
GGGATTGTTAATAAATTTGCGGTAATGTCTTCGCCCATAACACCACTGCCACGGGTTAATCCACGAACCAATATTCCATTTTCATATCGGGCGGCGTATGAAACACCGTCAACCTTTAATTCAATAAATATATCATGTGTTGTTAATTTATCAAACCAATCCGCCACCTGTTCCGGATTAAATACATCTGATATAGACAACATTGGAACTGTATGTGGAAATGATTTGAATTTTGATGCCACCGCCGCCCCAACATGTGTAGATGCCCCATTTTTTGCCAATTCAGGATACTGGGACTCAATTTCTAATGCACGGTTTTTTGCCGCATCGTATGTTGCATCGTCAACAATCGGGGCATCGTTTTGGTGGTACGCAATGTCCCATGCGTTTAATTTTTTTAATAAATCGGCGTGTTCTGCCAATGTAAATAAATCGGGTGTTTTTGTCATGTCCCGATTATATACAATTCATATTTTTAATACAATTGAAATTATATTGGATTATCCCTTTAACAGACGTGATTGTGTTTTATTCCATTCACGTCGTTTTATTGTTTCGCGTTTATCTATGCGGTTTTTACCATATCCGACACCCAATAACACCTTTAATCTGCCACGATTGGTAAAGTATAATTTCAGTGGAACAATGGTGGCACCTTTTTCCTGTAATTTTCCGACTAATCGGTTTATTTGATTACGGTGTAATAATAATTGACGGCTGCGTCGTTCATCAAAGTTTATAATGCGGGCCGCCGTTGGTAATTTTTGAATTTCAATTCCGGCCAGGAACAGGTTGTCACCACGGCGTTGAACAAAACCATCGACAATCGTTACCAAACCATATCGAATTGATTTTATTTCGGCACCGGTTAATGCGATTCCTGCCTCTATTGTGTCATCAATAGAATAATTAAACCGTGCTTTGCGGTTTTCAGAAACTTGACCAAATTTTATCAATTGACGTGTCATAATGCGATATATTCTATATTATGTGGGTATAAAAAGCAAATTTTATCTGCATAGGTCTGTTGTTAGATATATTTTCAAGGTTTTATTTCTTAAAATGTTATTGACTATGATAAAAAGGGTGTTATTGTTACCGGAGTTGAAAAATACATAAATAAAGGAATTGTAGATATGAATAATAAAACAAAGGCATTGTTGCTTGCTTTGTTGACTTGGACTGGTGTTGCACGTTCACAGACAAATTCTGCGGATTCAATTGCAGATGATACGCGATCATTGTTGAAAGATACAATGTTTGTAAATAAAGTTTTTAACCGTATCAGAATGGATATTTGCACCGCCGGTGCGAAAAATAAATTTGGCGATAACAAGAATGTTGTAATTGTATCTAAAAAAGAAGAATGTGAAACACCGAATACAGTTGGACAAATTAAGTGTAATGGAACGTATCAATGTGCAGTGGATGATTTGTCTGCACAAAATACGGATACAATCCCAGGGCAGAAATTTAACGTTGAATATGAATTTATATGTCAACGCGGTGAACATTATTATATTAAAAATGCCAGACGTGTCCCAACAATGCCGGTGCAGGTAATTGCAAACAATGTAAAAACTTATTAATGCGGATGGTGATTATGAAAATGTTAAAGCAGGGCAATTTATTAAATTGGATGAAAAGAAATAAACGATCATCTGTTTTGATGATGGCTGGGGCTATGTTAATGAATGTTGCACATGCGCATGATGTGCCAACGCGTAAGCTGTTGAAAATTAATGATATAAAAAATGAGAAAATAATATTCCCAATTGAAAAAAATTTTTTTCTTGGATCAATAAAATGGTCGGACAGGGCGGTTTGTGAGGCATTGGCAGATATTGTAATGCAATATGATAATTCATGGTTTGGGTATGCGTTATATAAAGATCATTTTTACAATGATTTAACTTTGTTGTGTTATCAGATTATTTCAGATATGTTAAAATCACATCAAGAATTAACCAGACAAAATGTTTTTGATGCGTTGTTTAATGTTTTGTGTGCCGAAACAACATGTTTAAATATAAATGGAACTTATGTTCCACGTGTAATGCGGGAAATTGAAGTAAATGGTCGTAAATGTGCTATTGATTGGTTGTCATTTGAGGTTGGAATGATGGAATTTACCGATTTGTTAATAAATGCTGTGAATGAAAAACAGGACGCGTTAGATAAAAAACAATCTTTGAATGGATTGGATGTATTTTTTAATAATGGTATAAAACGAAATCGCTAAAAAAAAATCCCCCGAATTGGGGGATTTTTATAGTTTAATTTTTGGATATAGACGTTTTGTGTTTTCAAATAAAATGTTTTCCATTTCAGATAATGGAATATTTTTTATTGTTGCCAAAACACGTGCCGTTTCGATTGCCATGAATGGTTCGCATTGTTTTCCACGATATGGAACCGGTGCACAATATGGGGTGTCTGTTTCAATAACTATGCGATCATTTGGAATCGTTGCAAATGTTTCACGAACATCGTCTGCGTTTTTGAATGTTAAAATGCCACTGGCTGAAAAATAAAAACCGCGATCTAACATTTTTTTTGCAAAATTTGTAGTTCCCGTAAAACAGTGCATAACACCGTAAATATCAAATTCAGACAGTATTTGTTGTGTGTCGGTTTCTGCATCACGTGTATGAATTGCAACCGGTAATTTATTGTGGTTCGCGATTTCTAGTTGACGGCGGAATAACTTAATTTGGGCGTCTTTTGTGTCTGCATTATAATGATAGTCTAAGCCAATTTCACCAATGCCAACAATACGTGGATTTGATAGTATTGTATCTGTTAAATATTGGGCTGCGTCTGCACTGCTGTATTCTGGATGAATACCAATTGTACAAAAAATATTTTGATTGTTTTGGGTTATTTTTAATGTGGTGCTTATATCGTCTGGATTTGCAGTGGCACATATCAATGCACCAACCCCAGCCACGTTTGCGCGTGTAATAACATCTGGTAAACTTTCAACATCTGTTAAATGGCAGTGGGTGTCGATAAACATTTTTTTATTTCTGATATTATTTTGAATACAGCAATTTCTGGTTCCAAATTTACTGATTTGATATCTGCAATTGCACGTGCCGTTTTTGGATATAAATCTGCCAACCCATATGCGGCAACTGTATCCAACAATATACTGTGTAAAGACATATCTGGGGCAATTTTTTTTGCAATTGTCATGATGTCCACTGAATTTGAACGTGGTGAATTTAACGTTTTTATTAATTCGTCATAAATTGCATCGCCACCGGTTTGTTTTAATTTGGCAATACGTCCAAAACACCCATTAGACAGACGTAAATTTTCTGTGCTGATATCTTCTTCGGGCATAAATTTTACACACAGTTGTCGCAATTGGTCAACGGTTAGGGGACGCATTTTTTCAACACGTGCACGTGATCGAATTGTCGGTAATACGTTTGCCAATTGATGGACAACCAATAAAAATAATGTTTTGGCTGGTGGCTCTTCTAATAATTTTAATATTGCATTTGATGCCGCCGTATTCAATTCATCTACAGAATCAATTAATATTACACGCCAATCACCGGACATAGATGACATTTGCATTTTTTCAATCATTGCACGTACGGTAAATACAGATATTGTTTTTGCATCAGATTTTATTTTTCCGTCTTTATCTATATTTCGATCAATATCAATTATGAAAAAATCACCAACATTACCATACACCATTTTTGCAATTTTATACGCTAATGTTGCTTTGCCGATACCACGTGGGCCGGTTAACATCCATACCGGATGTATTGGATGAATGTCACGACTCGCCCATGCAGTTGTAAAATTTTTTAATACATCTTCATGGCCGATTAAAACCTCATTATCCATTGGATGTGGAAATGTATACGAAGATGCGGATTTTCGTGGTGCCATCGGATTTTATTTGCCCCCGAATATAATATTAAGGTTTTTAATTATACGCCCGATAAATCGTGTTTTTGATACACGTTCTGCGGCAACCAATGGGGCACGCGCAATTACGCGACCATCTTGTTCTGCGATAATTTCACCGATTGTATCACCTTTGGCAATCGGGGCACGTAATGGATCATCATATCGTGCCAAAACGCGGACCCCATGCAATCCTGTGCCATGTGGTAATGTAACAGCGAACGTTTTTGCAACGGTTGCCGTTACGGTGTTATTGCGACCATACCACACAGGAATGTTGGCAATTTTATTTTCAGGTCTGTAAAAAACGTGAGTTGTTGTCGTTGTGTATCCATAATTTAATAATTTTTTCATCTCGCCCGCCAATGCGTCGTGACCATTGCCACGGAAACCATTTATAACACCAATTAGACGACGACCACCAACGATGCTGGATGCAACCATCCCATAACCACCATCTGCGGTATGCCCCGTTTTTAATCCATCGGCCCCATTCATAATGAACAGCAATTTGTTATAATTTACGGTATGTGTTCGTCCCCATTCACGACACCAATCGGTCTTATGTTCCGTAAAATCAAAACGTTTGGTCGCAAACAGTGGATAAATATCAGAATGATGTGATATTACGTATTCCGCCAATGTTGCCAATTCGCGACTGGTCATCAAATTGTTTGGATTGGGCAGTCCACTGGCATTTCCAAATGTAGATTGTGGCATTCCTATTTCACGTGCTTTGCGGCGCATTAAATCTGTAAATGCATTTTCATTTTCAGCCAAATATTCTGCAACAACAACGGATACATCGCCACCGGATAAAACGATTAACCCCAATATTGCATCGCGCACACTGATTGTTTGCCCAGATACCAGGCAAACCTTGCTGGCCGGATACCATAATGGGTTTGTATAATCTGCATTTGGTCCAACGGGCAATCGTGAATCCATATTTAAACGTCCTGCCTTGATTTCATCAAACAGAACGGTCAGTGTCATCAACTTTATCATTGATGATGGTGGCATTAAAACATCACCATTTTTATTAACAATTTCCGCCCCAGAATCATAATCTATCAAAAATGCCGATTGTGCCTTGGTATTAAAATTTGCAAATGCCATAACTGGACTTAATGCAACAAACAAAATAAGTAATATGTTTCTCATGATGATTGTGATACTAGCAATAATATCATCCTTTGACAATATATATTTTATAAAGTTTTACCAATAAATTCATCATTTTCAATATCTGTTAATTTTATGTTGCAGATTGTGCGTGATGGAATTGTTGCACCATCTATGCGAACGGAAATATCGTGTGGCGTGCGTGCAATATTGTTTTCTTCGACCAATACTTGTGTAACTTGTCCCAGATTTTTTTGCATAAATGCACGTCGATTTTCATCAGCTGCATCTGCTATTATTTTTACACGTTGTTTTGATATGTTGTGGTCAATTTGTCCGGACATGTCGGCTGCTGGCGTTCCAGGACGGGGTGAAAATGGAAATGCGTGAATTTTAATTGGTTTTGTTTCGTGTATTAAATCCAATGTTTGATTGAATAAATCGTCTGTTTCACCTGGAAAACCGCAAATGATATCCCAACTGAATGTGATGTCATCCGCTGCAGAAATAATTCGCCGAACTGTATCCGCGTTATGACGGCGGCCCATTGCACGTAAAATTTCATCTGTCCCAGATTGCATCGACAGGTGTATATGTGGCATCATGCGTTTATCGCTATGTATCAAATCAATTAATTTGAAAATTTCTGGTGATGCTGGATCTAATGATGATATGCGTAAACGCTGTATCTCGGGGACATCTTTTAACAGATTTTTACATAAATCTGATATGAAAAAGTCATTATGGATGTAACTGGCTGTATCAACACCTGTTAATACAATTTCATAAAAGCCATTTTCGACCGCATTACGGGCATCGGATAAAATATCGTCGTACTTGAAAGATACCGCACGTCCACGTAACATTCGTGTTATACAATATGTACATGCATGATTACAACCATTTTGAACCTGAATAAATTGTTTTGATAAAGGTGTATCGCATTTTGCGGATATAATAATTTTATCTGTGGTAAAATTGCATGGGGCAGAATTTATGGCATCAATGTACGCTGTGGGTGTTAATTTGTCTGAATTTGGGATAACCATTGTATTTGGTATTTCGGAAAACAAGCCCGAATTACGTGTTGCCGCACATCCAGTAACGAAAATTGGTACGTTTGGATTTTCGCGTGCCAAACGGCGAACCGTTTGACCTGATTGGCGTTCTGCCTCGGCTGTGACGGCACATGTGTTAACTAAAATTGCGGCGGGAACGATTTTAGACAGCATGTTTTGAATCTTTTCAGACTCTAATGCATTTAATCTGCATCCCATAGACAATGTTTTTATATTGTTTTTGTTATTTTCTGCTTGCATTTTTATCATCCATAATGCATTATAATCAGGTTAAAAAGTGATTTCAATAAAGGATTTTAATTATGGCACGTACGACAAATTCTGATACATTACCATTTGTGGACAGTCGTTATGAATTGGGAATGTTGGCATCACAGCGTGTTCGCGACCTGAATGGTGGTGCGGCATCGGTTATTGATAAACGTAATGATAAAATGACGGTTGTTGCATTACGTGAAATTGCCAGTGGTAAATTGGATATAAACGCGGTTCGTCATGAATTTGTTCAATCGTATAAACAGGCCCCATCCGTTGCTGATTCATTAGAGGTTGGCACGACCGAAGATCCATTGTTGCGTGAAATAGATGCAGAATTGGAAAATGCGTTGGCTGTTGAAGACAATGCCGAAGATACTGCGGATGATGACGCAGAGTAAGGGTTAAACGAATACGGAGACGTCGCATAGTTGGTCTAGTGCGCTACATTGGAAATGTAGTATACCGGCAACGGTATCAAGGGTTCGAATCCCTTCGTCTCCGCCAGGATTAAGTCATTGTTTTTACTTAAGAAATTTAAAATAAACTTAGGTAAAAATGATGGCTCTTTTTTTATCGTTTTTTATTATTTTTTAAGGTATTTTTTGCGAGAATTATGGGCGTGTACGCGGTAAAAATAAAGTGGAGATAGTTCGTCTAAAAGAGAATACTTCGCACGTGTGGGCAAATCTACCGGGCGTTCGAATCCCTTTTGAGCCGCCAGTATTCTGGCATATATGCCAGTACAGATAAAAAGCCCGCGGTTCTGCGGGATTTTTCATGCATTGACTTTGGTAATGGCGTAAAATCACCCTAAAATTCATCAATTTATCGGCTTTTCTATACAGTGTCCCTTTTTGCGTAGTCAGTGGTCGAGTCTATCCGTCCATATTCCACAAAAATACCCGCCATTTCGGCGAGTAGTGACTGTGGTATAGAATGATTGAATTTATATTATTTTTGACTTGTGATAAATACTACTGTATAACATAAAAAATATAAAAAGGATTAAAAATGTCTAAATACATAGTAACTTTTCCTGCGTATATACCAGAAAATGTCATCAGAATAATTTGTGATAAATTCCCTGAGTATGGGACTTATACACAACAGGATATTGATAACCATTATTCTGCACTAAAGGAAGCTGGCTGTAACATAACAAATTTCAATCCAATTGAGATTGGAACAAAACATGTCGGAAAGGTGAATACCGCAACTATAAAATCAGAAAATCAGATTTTGATTGTGTCAACGTATATTGAATCCGAAAATGAAATTAGAGAAATATTGAAGAAAATTATTACCGATTGTTCTGTAGAAAAAGTTCCAGAACCTTCTTTTGTTTTTGAGACATCATCAGATGATATAGAGCCAACTGTATTAACAGAAGCCATAGTAAACAAATTTGGCAACAAATGGGAATTTCACTTAAGTGATCCAGACCCTTGGCCATCTGTTCCACATGGGCATGATAATGAAAAAGGAAAAAAATTGAACCCTTTCACAGGAGAAATATTTGATATTAAAACTAGGGAAATCACAGGAAGGTTAAAACCCAGAAAATTATCCGAACTACAATTGGAATTGAAATCTAAAAAAGGTTTTGAAGATATTAAATTTTAATATCCATAAAACACATTTTCTTGCTTGCCGAAGTCGCTGTATCTTTCGGCGATTTTGAATAGTGTTTGCAGGTTCACATGTGATGGCACTTCACCTTCCAATATGTTGCTGATTATTTTCGGTGACAGGTATGCCAGGTTCATGTATTTGTACACCGTTCTGTCGGCACGATGTTCTGTGCGTTTAATCTGATCAACCGGAACACCGGCTTCGTATTGCTTTTTATATTTCCATCCGAATGCCAGTGCCTTGGTCAATATCTGTGCATTTTCTGTTTTGGTATGTATTGATACTTCGCCACCATCCTTTCGGATAATAACGATCAAAAAACAAACTTTTTGTCTTTTGACTGAGACATATAAGCCAGAAAAATGGAAAATCGTTGTCTAAAAATGAAAAAAATTGAAAAACAGGGGAAACACCCCTGAAAAAAGCTTTTGGGATTTTTAGAGCTGTATATACAAAAGTCCCTGTATTTTTGATTTTTATGGCATTTTTGAGAAAGCCACCAGAATCATGTGATATACGCGAACTGATGGCATAAACATTCAGTAAAACGACGTAATATTTCCCTGTTATGGCGAATAAAATTCCCTGTTAAGTTTTGTGCTTTTTTGCAGACTGGTAGCAGCAGAAACCGCAGAATACCTATGTTTACGGTCGTCAAAGCATCAAAAAACCAAGGATAAAAATGGCAAAATTCCCTGTATTTGCGTATTTAGGTATGGGAAAGTCTAGCCCGCCATAAAAATTAAACACCCTTTGGGGTGTTTTATTTTTATCGTATATGGCATCGGGTTGAACACTGCAACGCAAGTTGCCCGGGATTCGCCAACAAGTAGATTTCACAAGTGTTAGCGTAGTGAAATCGTCACGGTTGCAACGCAGTAACAAATATACATAGTTTTTATAACAAGGTTCCCGAATGGAGCGAAACGATGTATCGCTGTAAAGACGGACATTTGATGAGTGGTGTAGCACTGCGCGGAACTGTAATAAAGAAGTAATGACAATATAATGCGAACAATTGTAAAAAAATCCATACTGATACGTATGGATTTTTTAATTAGGTTCTACTCTAACTTTAGAATCTTTCTGGCGGCGGCATACGCATCCGCTAATTTTTTGTCGCACCCTTTTTTAGAATATTTACCATCGCCACTATGGGCCAGATATTTGTCCAATATAATTTTGTGTTTTTCCACTAACGATTTTTGACATTGCCAACCTTTCCGGCCACTATCTTCAATATAATAATCGAAATAATTTCTCATGTTTTGTAATGTTTTGACGTTAATCTCCAGTATTTCGGCCGCTTTCTCAAATGCTTTTGTTTGATTCAAGTTTGGGAACAACGCCTCGTGACCGCAACTAAAGCAAAACGCCACCAAATTGGCATTGTCATTCTGGGTGGCGCCGTGGTACCGATCTTCGCCGACGGGACGTGAATTTGTTTTTACAACAATGCTTCGGTTTGTTGGATCGATTTTTTTATTCCTTAAAAACGCCTCATACTGGGTCAATGCCGCAACATACGAATAGTATTTTGATGTTTTTTCCTTTGGAAAATTTGGATTATTATAGATATTTGGCAAGATATTATGTAAAGATTCTATATCTTTAATTCCCCATAAAGGCGTACCACAGTTTGCAGAGATTTGATTAATCAAAGAAATATACAATGTGATTGTGGTTGGTTTGAATCCCTGTAATTGCATAAAGGCCTTGAATTCATTGTGCGGGGCTTGTCGCCAAGGCAAATATTCATTTTGAACATCGGAATCGTTCACATCTGGTTTTTCTATCTCGCTTATGTATTTTTCTTTTGTACTTTGGGGAACAAATGGACAGCTTTTTATAAAGGCACCCAAAGCCCATTTAACTTGTTCTTCGGGTATTTTTATACCGGCAAAAATTTCCCTGGTTTTCAGTATTTCGAGTATTTTTGATGCATTTTGTAACCAATCAGACAACGCCGCATCAGACGCAAACGGTTTGTTAGCCAATATTTCCGCCAAATCTTTTGGCATATTTTGGCCCACGCCACTAAAATTGTCACGATTGTACAACATATCCGCGATAACGCGGACATCGGGTTTTATATTTGGGTGGGAATTAAAAAACCTTGCTATCTGGGCCGGCCAAAGGCTCTGTTCGGTTAAAAAGCGCATCAAAACATCTTGGTAATCCATAATGCAATCCTTTATGTATATGATTATATTATACACAATTTAACACACGAAAGCAAGCAGATTAAATATTTTATATTATAACTATAACAACAAGTCGATACACGCTCCAAAAGAATCGTGACCCAATGGCAACACGCCCAAAGAAGCGGCCAGACGCTAATAATAACACATTGATATTACTAAACATTTTCAAACATAAATTTTTTACAAAAAGCCCTTGACTTTTATTATATCTAATATTATATATATAATCGCATATCAAAGACAAAAGGAGCAAAACATGCAAACAGAAATCAATTGGCACGACACACGTTTTAGAAATGAAATCTTGGCTTATAAATATTTGATTGAAAATTTTGAAACATCTGATGTCACAGACAAGGATTGCCGCGATAGCTTTGGCAGGAATTTTCAGCGAACCTGTAATGATTATTTCCATAATGGTCGCGTTGCCCAGGCGTTAGGCACACCAACATTATTGGAACATTATAAATTGTTAGAAATGTATAAAAAATCACTAAATCGGCCAGGCTTTAAAAAAGCCCTGCTTGATCTTTATACCCAAACGGGCAACACCAGCGTTTTTTTAGCAAGTCAAGTAGCGCACTTTTTTAATTCAGACATGCCAATTTGTTCAAGGTTCGTTCTTAACGGTTTAAACACAACCGTTACCAACACAGATATTTCAACAGCATGTGACGATTATGAGCATTTGGTAAAACTTGTTCACGAATTTCGCGATAGCAACATCGGCCAAGAAATAATTAGGAGTTTTCGAGAGTCTTTTAACGAACGCATCAATAGAAATATTTCCGACACAAAAATCATAGATTTCTATTTTTGGTTCATGGCGCTAGACAAGGGGGAATAACCATGGGTTGGAAAACTTTAAGATTTGAACAAAAAATGACTTCACGAGGCGAGCATTATTTGGAATGTTGGTTGGATGAAGATGGTCGTCCAAAACAACTATTAGAAGTTGTGCAACTTGAAAAAGATGGTATGGGGTCTTCACATGCGATAATTGAATGTAGAAACCGCTACGAGCATCTAACTTGGACCCATTAACCAAAACAAAAGGAGTAAAAAATGGCTACTACTTATGGAACAGCAGTTCAATCAGGAAATCAAATAATTATTACTAGTCAAACTGGTGGTGTGACACGTGTTTTTGATGGAATATTAATCAGTTATATTAACGGTGTATTAACATATATGCCGACAAATTCCAGTAAAACCGAAACCTATGTCGGAATATAAATAAAATGAAAGAACGAAAATATTTTTTGTTAATTAGAAATATGACAAGGCTAGAATTTGCCTGGCTTAAAGAAGATGGAATCAAGATATTTTTGCCGTCGTATATGCCGATGGACAGGTTTAAAAAAATAAGCACAGAATCTGAATTGGTTTATGGCGAAACACCAGAATTGTGTATGAATATATTAAAAAACAAATATGAAGATTATGGTGTTTTTTATCTAAATATTTCATACATAAGCTGTGAGAATTATAAACTTACGGAATTTGAATTATCCGAACAACCTGATATTGTTGCTGCTTTTGTATGTATACCAAAAAATATCCCAGAATACAAACAAAAACCAGATTTTTATCGTGAATATCAGGTTTGTTTTACTTTACAAAAATATTATAACGATTTTAAAAGCTGGGAAATGTATGTAGTTGATGAAAACTTTTCAAAAAACGATATTATAGACCATCATTTTTTCATTAGTGTAGACAGACGATATTTTACGGCAGATAAAGAATTTTTTAAAAAATGCAGAATTAAATATGGGATTCCACAAATAGAACTTAGTGTAGCAAAGCATATTATGAACAAAAAACATTTAAGTGAACGATGTATATATAAGCTAACACCAGAATTTATGAAAAAAATTCGTCAAAAGAAAAAAGAAGTTATAGGAGCAAAAAATGCAAAATGAACCCCAAAAATTATTTATCGCATATAACACATTGACCGGTGGTATTTGGTGCAGAGACAAATTTGTCACCAAAGGACAAGCCAAAATGGACGCAACATACCAAAACGACGTAGATAAGAGTTCAGATTGGCAAGTCGCCAAAATAACACATATTAGCCCAATTGATAAAGACAACGAAAAATGGGAAATCACAGGAATTGAACAATTTAATTTTACTGATTTTGACGACTTTCCTTGGGTGTCTAATTTTATGGCAGGTGTAAAGGCTGTTGAAAATAAAGAACAAGATATTAGGGGTGCAAGTATTCTTTTAGAACCACATTGTTTACCTAATGTGGACTTTGATAAATTGCCGTATCTTATAGTAGAAAAACCTAAAATTGGTTTTTATGTTTATAATACACAACATACTACTTTTACAAGCGTTATTGAAAAAGATATTAACGGTGAACCACTACATTTTGATAGTTTTGATGAAGCCGATGACTATATTTCAAAAAAAATCAATTCTAAACCATATAAACCGACTGTTGGCGAACTTATTCCACACCTTTTTGTGATTTATAACACAGAAACAAAGAAAATTGCTCATTTCGATTGTGATATAAAAATTACTAGAATTAAATGGGACACAAATGCCTTAAAGTATTTAAAACAATTGGTTAATGATGGATTGACTGCGTCTGAAATTGCGATACGTTTGGGAATTCCTAAAAATGCCGTTGTTGGAAAGATAAACCGTTTAGGGTTAAAATTACAAAGTAAAAAAGACCCAACAAATAAATCAGACACAGATCTATTATCAGAAAAAGATAGACCTTTACGTGTTTCAGAAGAATGCGACATTTGTCATGGCATTTTTTCAAACAAAAAAGCCGCAGAACACGCAGCCAAAGAATTAAATATTTTAACAGAACAATCTGATATTTGGCGTGTTGCCCGATTAAAACAGGTTGAATTGGTTGAAGAATAATGAAACAATGAATTTATATTAAAATGAGCAATAAGTATGACTGAAAAAATGTTTTCAAAATCTTGGTTTGAACAATTAGATTCACAAATACGTAATATGGGGTTAGATTCAGATTTATATTCATTTGATGAAACTTTGAAACACATAAACAATAAAAATTATAAGGTTTCACCCGAAGAATTTGTTTCTTGCGCGGCATATTCTATACTGGCAAGTGGATTTAAACAGACGACAGCCAGAAAATACCATAAAAAAGTTATGGCGAAGTTGCCTAAAAATCCACATTTGGAAGATTTATTAAAAATTTTTGAAAATGCCAATAAAATGTATGCTATTTGGAAAATTTGGAACAATCGTGATAAATATTGTTCTGATTATTATAAATGCGAAACATTGGAAGCTAAATTGAAATTCCTTAAAAAATTAAAGGGTCTTGGTGCAATTACTAACAGACATTTAGCCCGTAATCTTGGTGAAGATACGCCAAAATATGATATTTGGGTTCAAAGATTGGGTGTTGTTTATAGCGGAAACACAAAATTAGATGTGAATAATGCGAAATTAACCCCAGAAATGCAACAAGCCTGCGATGATATGTTTAATCATTTAATCAAAGAAACAGGTTTGCCACGTGGTTATATTGATGCCGTATTATTCAAAGCCGCAAGTAATGGTTTAATTGAAGTTGTTGAAGAAAAGAAAAAAGGCAAAAAATGAAAATTTCAAAACACGATATTTTTGTGTTTTTAATCGAAATTGTAGTGTTTTGTGGTCTGTTTTGGCTGATTGATTCATATATCGTGAATAATCGGTGTAAAAGCGATGATACTGTTTTTGCGTCAGTTCACGACCCCATTGACAATTGGTCCGAAGAGCAACGTCAGGTTTATGATATTGTAATGGACGAATGTGTTTATGATATGAAACTACGATATCAAGGTGCAGACAACGAAGAGTTTTATTTGGTAGAACCTTGTATGTATGTAGCCAAAGATGTTGTTCGTGTGATATTTAATCCTGGAACTTTATCATCCAAATATACCATTCACGATGTATACAAAGAATCGAAAGACAGGGTTATCAAAGCCGCGTTGAAAGAAGGGATAATTCTACCAAAAGGAAAAAAATGACAGATAAATTTCAAGATTTGTTAAAATCAGAACAATTTGCCAAAACAACGGCGATATTGCCGATTATATTAGGAACTGATGTTTCTGGTATTCCGATTATAAAAGATTTGAATAATTGTCCACATATATTGATTGGTGGAAAAACGGGAGCAGGAAAAACCGTTTTATTAAAAAATATATATGAATCTTTGTCCGATAAATTAACAGCAGAACAATGCAAATTCATAATCATAGACCCGAAAGCATATGATTTTAAAGAATACAGCAAAAATAACAATTTGTTAATGCCGGTAATAACCGAACCAAAATATGCGTTTAACGTTTTTAAAAATGTTGTAGCGATTATGAATGATAGGTATGAAATATTACATAAAAATCAAATGCGTAATATAACCGAATACAGCAAAGAACATAATGATATGCCATACATAGTAATTATTATTGATGAAATGGCGGATTTTATGGCGTTAAACAAAGAAGAATTTGAAACTTTCTTTAAAACAATAGCGTCAAAAGCAAGAACTGCTGGTATTCATTTGATTATGGCGACCCAACGGTTAAATCGTGATAATTTTACCGCTGTAATAGACGAATATATGCCAGTCAGAATATGTTTCAAAACCACAAAAGATAATTCCGAATTATGTCTGGGTGAAAGTGGTGCCGAATTATTATTGCCATACGGCGACATGTTGTATTCGGCCCCAGGCCATTCCGTAAAACGCATCAAATGCATCAAATAAATATGGCAAAAATATCAGGCTCATTTCATACGTACGATAAAAAGTATTGCTAATCAAAAGATGTGTTTGTTATCATGGGGGTACAGGCATACAAAAAGGAGTACATCTATGACACAAATACAATTGGCACAAAAATTAAAAGAACTGGTTAATCGTGGCGCACAACGCAGGGACAAAACATCCGCGGTTATGTATTTTGCCTTGAAATATACGGACGAATTAAAACGGTTTAATACTGCCGAGATTTTAGAAATTATTCAGATAAGTTTAAATCGGCGCTCTGGGGGAAAGGGTTGGTTGGCTATTATTAGAGAGGCCCAAAAACTATCCCAATACGTTCGCATAACAAAGGATTTTTAAAACATCTTGCCGAACATTTGGCGGTCTATATACAAGAGGTAAAAAATGAAGAAACTTGCTTTCTTGTGTGTTGCGTGTGGCCTGGTTGCATCTTGCGCCGACCATGATGGTTTTACATATCAAAGATCGACAAAAGATAACACAATCACTGTGACCGCCAAATCTGGGCATTTGGATTCAAAAAATGCGAACATCATCGTCCTGGCGCGACCGAGTGTTATCGTCACCGATGAAACAACGACCGGTACGTACGTCGCGTCGGGTGGCCAATTGAATATAAAAAATAACGAATTATTGTTACGTGGTAATGTGCTAGGCCATTCCGCGAGCGGCAATACTGTGACGGCCGACAAAATGAACATAAAATTATAGGCGGCTTTGGTGGCAAATAAAGTGCTAATTGCAACAGGTCGCACTAAAGGGCGAAAATATAAATTAAATCCAGATTTGTGATATATAATTCCCTGTTATGGCGAATAAAATTCCCTGTTAAGTTTTGTGCTTTTTGCGGACTGGTAGCAGCAGAAACCGCAGAATACCTATATTTGCGCTCGTCAAAGTATCAAAAATCCAATGATAAAAATGGCAGATTTCCCTGTAAATTCCCTGTATTTGCGTATTTAGGTATGGGAAAGTTAGCAACAGAATTCTAGCCCGCCAGAAATATTGAGCATCCCGTGGAATTACCGCGGGATGTTATTTTTAGCCCGCTTTCCGGCGATTTTTATGGGCGACATTTCCACTGTATACAACCAATGTTCCCCAATATCCCAACTTTTATCTAAATGATATACCCCGCCCATTTTCGCTGAGGCACTTTTAATGATTTTTGCCTTTAAAACTATAATCTTTTCCATAATTTTGGGCATCCTGTTTATGAGCAGCCCAATGTGTTTGTTGGTCATGGAAGACATACAAATTTGATGGACGATTGTCTTGTTTGTTTCGGTTTATATGATGCACAACTTCACCAGATTGCAAAGGTCTACCAAGTTTTATTTCTGCCATATGACGATGAACTAGCTGCCCTGAATCTTTGTACACTCTATATCCATTGGCATTAGTATATGTTTTTGACGTACTGCGAGAATAAGATGCAAATTTATTCCTCATTTTCATCACCTCCTTTCGCATCAAGCATTTCCACCGGTATTAAATCTAGTAAATTACCATTACATTCTGGATAGTGTTTGCATACAATTTCTTTAAAGTCATCTTCTTTGCCATTATTGTACTCGGACTTCAATCGTCTAACCTTTACTTCCTTAAATGGAAACTGGTTTCCACAATGTAAGCATTCAACAATTTTATCTGGTTCAAACCCCATACTGTTTTGAAGGCATTCATCTATACCATCTTGCCAATCCTGTCCAGACAATTCTTCATGATAATGCATATCACTATCCAATGGTTCGTGTGAATATTCTGTTATTTCACGACCATCAGGTGTAAAATTATGCGATATAAAACTTGTACATCCGTATTCATTATGAACACTTTCTTCCAGAAGTTTTCGAGCTTTTGACTGTTCTGTCTCTGTCGATGTTATTAAATCTTTCCAACCATTAAAACCGGCCATTTGTGCGATCAGATGTTGCGCATTGCCTAGTTTGAATTCAAAATTTTTATCATCGTCCATTATATCATATTCAAGGAATATGCCAACGATATCAAAAAACTTTGGTTCGTATTCATAAATATCACCATCTTCAGAAAGATAGCGGGTTTGGTAGTCTTTAAGCAGATTTTTTGCTTGTAATTTAAAGTAGTCTATATTTTTCATAATATAAATCCTTTACCGCATTT
>JAKSTF010000002.1 GCA_024402715.1 Alphaproteobacteria bacterium | reverse complement strand
GTCTTATCAATAAATTTTTTATACACCCAGGTACATCATTAGTAATTGCAATTTTGGTAAATTTAATCTTTTAAATCCTAGCCGAGCACAAAAACAAAAGCTTCCCATTTTCTTCAATTCCGGCAAATCTATTTCTATTAAACAAGAATTACAACTTCCGATACAAAAACAATTTTTTCCCATACTTTGTAATTTTTTTGCCTTAAAAACCTCTAAATCATTTATGCATTTCATAAAATCATCCCCAACCTGGGTTGTTTCATATAAACACAAACTTCTTAAACACCCATTTTTGTTTTTTGCCAATTCTTTTTCACCATCTTTTGTGATGATATTTATCACCACATCACCGCATGTTTCTGTTATATTTATTTGATTATCGCCAATCTCTTTTATCAATACATCTATCAATTCATCATATGGGCTGGATATATCATAAACTATGTTTTGTAAAACATTTTCAACATTCTTGTTAAGTACTCTTACCCTTTTTATACTTTCAACCCCAGTCACACTAAATTCCTTTCTAACTTCATATATAACAGAGCCACGTAGAATAAAAAAATCCATATTTATCAAGTATAAAAATACGTATTTCATAAAAAAAACACCCAATGGGCGTTTTTTATACAATTGTCTTAGCGTGATATTTTGTCTATAAACCATTCCACGATATCTATCGGGGCCAAAGCGATTTTCGCAACCGCATTTTCTATTTTTTCGCGTTTAGCACGTTTTTCAGCATCAATTTTCTGGATATCATATCCCATATCTTTCAGTTCCTTCGCAATACGATTACGAATATTTAAGACGGCATCATGTCTATCCTTACCATTAACAGTATCACAATTTGACCGTTCTAACATTTTCTCATAAAAACGATATTCTTTTATTAAATCATTTTGTTTTTTTATCTGCTTATTCATGTATTCCCCTTATTATCACTGCTTGCTTTTTCGTAAACACACACATTTTTAAAATAGTCACTGTTTATGCTACAATTTTTTGGGAGCTATTTTACCGACAATATTCATAATATTATTTTCAACACCCGATTTAACCTCACAATACATTTCCAAATTTTTAACATCGTATCCAGTTGCTTTCAATCTTAGCAGCATGGCATCACGCAAACATATAAGTTTCATATTTTCACCAACGCTACATTGTTTTAATTTTTTTTCACACCGCAAATACTCTTTAATCAAAACTTTTTGATAATTTGTTAATGTTTCCATATTTCGTACCCTTTAGATCAACACAACACAAACACATTTAATCCATTTTGTCAAATTTTATTTTCTACAATTCATATTGAATTAATTTACATTTTTGATATCATGACCCATGTTCAGGTCCCATCGTCTAGCGGTCAGGACGTCAGATTCTCATTCTGAAAACACGGGTTCGATTCCCGTTGGGACTGCCAATTATTTAATAACATTCTTGCTTACAACAGGTGGTACAAATGGAAACAGACGGTATAATCGAAGTGTACAAAGGCGTTGAGATTTGGTTACATATCGACACAGTATCTGGGGTATTCACTTACTATTGCTACTTAAATAATGTTCATAAATCCTGTGGTTCATTGGGACAAATACATTCATTAATAACACTGCAAAAAATACGTTAGTATCGTCAATAACAATCCGTACACACGATATAATAAAAAACGCCGTTTTATTGTTTTATATTTTTCAACAATGCTTTGCACCACTATGTTTCACAGATTTCAACCCCATACGTAACGAATCTTCTGCAATTTGACGAATTTTCGGGGCAAAAGTGCGCATTTTCATTGCATCTGCAACCCCATCTGCAAATATTTTGGCAATCCTTTCTATCACAGCCGGCGTAACATAGTAAACTTCACCCACTATCTTCGTTGGCGATAAATTTTGCACTTTTTCCATTTTACTCCCCCCACAAATATTAGAAATAAATTAAATTACAACCCTTGTTAATATTTACATGCGTATTATATACATAAAGAACCTTGACCGCAAGTCGCAAAATTGGTATAAAATACGCAGAAATATTAAGGATTTGATTATGTTAAATACAATCATTGGCAAATTTTTAGGATCAGCAAACGACAGAATCGTTAAATCATATGATAAAACTGTTTCCCTGATTAACGATTTAGAACCCAAATATCGTGCAATGTCGGATGATCAACTGCGGGCTCAAACCATTGCATTACGCGAACGGTTAATTGGCGGCGAACACGAACACAATATTTTACCTGATGCTTTCGCCCTGGTCCGCGAAGCAGCAAACAGATCAATCGGGTTGCGCCACTTTAACGTTCAAATGATTGGCGGAATGGTTTTAACGCACGGTCAAATCGCTGAAATGCGTACTGGCGAAGGGAAAACATTGGTTGCAACATCTGCTCTGTTCTTAAAGGCATTATACGGACGCGGGGCACACTTGATTACAGTTAACGATTATTTGGCATCCCGTGACGCCCAATGGATGGGACAAATTTATAAATTTTTGGGATTAAGTATCGGCATTATTCAACATGATATGACTGATGACGAACGACGTGCAGCATATGCATGTGATATAACGTATGTTACAAATTCCGAATTAGGTTTTGATTATTTACGCGACAATATGAAATTTTCAAAAGAACAACAAGTATTACGTCCATTCTTTTTCGCAATTGTTGACGAAGTTGACAGTATTTTAATCGACGAAGCTCGTACCCCTTTAATTATTTCGGGGCCATCTGAAGACAGCAGTGAATTGTATGCCCGTGTCGATGACGTTGTTGTTCAATTAACCCCGACTGATTTCAAAAAAGACGAAAAAGATCGCCATGTTACATTAACCGATTCTGGTGTTGATAATATCACGACACTGTTAAAAAATGCAGAGTTGTTGGTTGGCGATAATTTATATGCCCCCGAAAATGCCGCTTTGGTTATGCATATTCAACAATCTTTGTTGGCTCACCATTTATATCAAAAAAATGTTAATTACGTTGTACGTAACGGGGAAATTTTAATTGTTGATGAATTCACAGGACGCGTTATGACGGGCCGCCGTTTTGGCAAAGGTTTACATCAGGCAATCGAGGCCAAAGAACATGTTACCGTTCAACCCGAAAACCAGACTGTTTCCAGTATTTCTTATCAAAATCTATTCCGTCTGTATCCAACATTATCAGGTATGACGGGAACTGCCATGACCGAAGCCGCAGAATTTGAAGAGATCTATAAATTACGTGTAGTTTCAATTCCAACCAATCGACCGGTTGCCCGTATTGACCATCATGATGAAATATACCGTAACAAAACGGAAAAACTCGATGCAATTATAAAACAAATTCAGGACTGTATGACCCGCGGACAACCCGTATTGGTTGGGACATCTTCGATTGAAAAATCTGAAGAATTGGCCTCAATTGTTCGCAATCGTTTGGGGATTAATCCTGCGGTATTAAATGCAAAACAGCACGAATCAGAGGCAAAAATCGTTGCCCAAGCAGGCGCCCCAGGTGTCGTTACAATCGCAACCAATATGGCGGGGCGTGGGACCGATATTAAATTGGGTGGAAATGCCGAGGCACTAATTTCAGAATTAGACAAAACGGCCCCTGATTACGAAAGTAAAAAACAAGAAATTTATAATCGTATTGAAGAAAACAAGAAAAAAGTATTAAATGCTGGTGGTCTGTATGTTATTGGCACCGAACGACACGAATCACGCCGTATCGACAATCAATTACGCGGTCGCTCCGGCCGCCAGGGCGATCCGGGGGATTCAAAATTTTTTCTGGCATTAGATGACGATTTAATGCGCATATTTGGTGCGGCGCGTTTAAATGGAATGTTAACAACATTAGGTTTAAAACCAGGTGAAGCCATAACCCACCCCTGGATAACCAAGGCATTAGAAAAAGCCCAAAAACGTGTTGAAGCCAGATACTTCGAAGCACGTAAAGAATTATTGAAATACGATGATGTTATGAATGAACAACGTGGTGTTATATATAAACAGCGCAACGATTTGATGACCAGCACTGATTTATCGCCATTGGTTCACGAAATAATTGGAGATGTGGTGGAAATTATTTGTGAAAATAATATTCCAGAAAAATCACACCCTATGGATTGGAATATTGCTGGCATTCATAATGCAATGATGCAGATGTTTGCATTGGATATAACAGATATCGAAAAATGGAAATCCGATGAACAAATAAGTGAACGCAAGGCATATGAAACATTACATAACTTAGCTTTACGTCGTTTTGAAGCACAATCGACAAAACATGGCCCCGAATTAATGCAAATGGCAATGCGTCAAATGATGTTGGGTGCATTGGACAATGTTTGGAAACGCCATCTGCAACAAATGGATTATTTACAAACTGGCATAGGATTGCGCGGTTATGCTCAAAAAAATCCATTATATGAATATAAACGTGAAGCATTAGAATTGTTCAGAAATACTTTTAACAATTTCAAAATAATGTCTATCGCATATATATCAAGAATGGATTTAACACGTAATGATATCGCACAAAACGAACAAAAACAGGCCGAACATGATGAAAATTTAAATCCTGCTGCTGAACATCGTAATGCACCATGTCCATGCGGTTCAGGATTAAAATACAAGCATTGTTGTGGTAAATTAAATTAAGAAAAAGTCCCACCAATTCGGTGGGACTTTTTTACTAACGGTTTCTATTTCTGCGGCTAATATTTTGCCAAAACACACATTTTCCCGTCACGGGACTGGCCCGTACCACAATCGTATCCGTCGGCAACGTATCCCACCCCTGAAAAGGATCCGTATCAGACGTTATCATATTATACTCGTGCAGCATTATCCCTTCATTTCGATGAAAAACAATGTTTTTTCTATTGTTCAAAGCATCTTGAAAAACATAATCAACGATACATGTATCTACCTCAGTATTAGAACCACGGGGAATACATGTTCCCATATGTTTATCCAATGCATTTGCGGCATGTACAGACAACATCGTTGCGAATAATGTCGACAACCCAGCAAGTGCAAAATTACCAACTAACAAATTTCTATTACTAGACATATTAAACCTCATATTTTTTGATATCATAGAAAATTTATTTTCAATGTCAAGAAACGCAAAAAACACCAACAACCATCATTGGTTTATTCAAAAAAACATGATAAAATCCAAATATTTATTTTTTAAAAACAACATCTTTATTAAACAAACGCCAATATTCACGTTCAACTGCATCAAATAATGCGCGTTTTTCCGGTCGATGTGTCCGATACAGGCGCCAATAAAAATCACCAAATTGTGCATTTTCCCAATCAATAACAGATACAATTTGCATTGTATTTGCATCAACAATAAAATTACCACATATATCCGTATGACACCAACCATTCATTGTACCACGTGGTTTTGCATCGTCTGGAACTAAATCGGCAATCTCGTCGGGGGTCGATTTCGCAATAACATACATAAATTCGGCAATTTTTCCGAGAATCTGTCCCAATTTGCCAATATTTCACTTCGTTTCAATTCACCAAAAGTTTTTCCCGCAATATATTCATATTTACGAACACACACATTCCCCATATTAACAATTTGCATATCTGGAATATGAATATTCATTGCATTAACAATACGCAATTCACGATTAGCCAACGCATTTATATTCGTATTACCAACAGGAAATTTATATGCCCATTTATTGTTAACCAATATTATAATATTTTTTGTCCCATACCCATACTTAATATGAACATTATGCAATGTAACCCCCAAATCACGCCGAATAAAACGTTTATATCGCAAAATATCAGAATTTAAATATGCACGGACTCGTTTTCGATGTGTTTTACCGGGTATAAACCCACAAATAATGTTTACAAAAACACGTCTTACTTTATTCAAATTCATAAGAAACCCTGGTTGCATACAAGTGTAAAGTATATTTAGATATTTTCAACCAAATAAAAAACAGGCACCATTCTGGTGCCTGCCTTATTTGCCTGTTAATATACTGCGGGCTCGTTGTAACATATCGATTGCCAAGTTAATAGAATCAATATCCGTTGACACGCGTTCTATATCATTATTTTGCACAGCATTACCAACAATAATGTTTTCTATATCTGCAGATGTTGGCAATTCACCGTTAAGTAACATTTTTTTTACACCTGCAATCGTCATACCACGATTATATAACAAGTCCTTAATAACAACCAATGTATCAACCGTTTCTGCCCGATAATACCGATGACCACCCGCCCCTGTGGTCGGCTTAATCGCCACAGGGAACTGCTTCTCCCAATACCGCAACGTATGTGCGGGAATATTCAACTGTTTTGACACCTGTTTTATCGACGCAAAATATTCGTTCCCCATCGTTCGTTACCCTATTTCTGCTTCGTTCCCCGCCACATCGGCATCTGCTTCATCACTAACAATAGATATTGCAGATACAACCTTTTCATTATCAGCAGTACGCAACAATGTTACACCCGCGGTACTGCGCCCAGCAATACGAACATCATCAACTGGCGTACGAATGATCTTTCCGCCATTTGTTACCATGATTATATCATGTCCATCACAAACTGGGAATGAACCAGCCACTGCGGTATTTTTACCACCCAACTTAATATTAGTAAATCCGTTTCCCCCACGATGGGTCGTACGATATTCATATGAACTGGTCCGTTTACCAAAACCATTTTCAGAAATCGTCAAAATAAATTGTTCTTTGGCAGCCAGTTCTGACATTTTTGCATCATCCAATACCAAATCTGTTGCCTCTTCATCTGCATCTGATTCTTCCTCGGCCCCACCGGCGGCTCGTCGTGCTGCACGACTTTGTTTAATATATGCTGCACGAACCGATGCATCATCTTCGCCATGGGTTAACATCGCCATACCAATAATCCGATCATCGGAACTCAAATTCAATCCACGAACACCGGTTGAATTACGTCCGGCAAATATACGAATTTCCGGAACTGGGAATCGTATACAACGACCACGATATGTCGCCAAAAATACATCTTGATTTTCATCACATGGCAAAACGGACACCAAACTGTCACCATCGTCTAATTTCATTGCAATTTTACCATTTGCACGAATCGAATCAAAATCAGACATACGATTACGACGAACTGTCCCCGATGCCGTTGCAAACATCAAGAAACGTTCTGTATTTATTCCATCAACGCTTTGTTCATTTTCTTCTGGAACTGGTAATATTGCCGTAATTGTTTCACCATCAGACAGTGGCAACAAATTAACCAACGGACGTCCCTTAGCCGCTGCCGCTGCCTCTGGCAATTTATATGTTTTCAACTTATAACACAATCCCTTAGAACTAAAGAACAACAATGGAGTATGAGTATTTGCAACAAACACCTGAACAACATAATCATCTTCTTTGGTTGTCATTGCATTACGTCCTTTGCCCCCACGTTTTTGTGCACGATATGTATCCAATGCAACACGTTTAATATATCCTGTATTAGAAACAGTGATAACCATATCTTCACGTGCAATCAAATCTTCAATATCAATATCAATTTCTGCATCGGAAATTTCTGTGCGGCGATCACTGGCCCAATTATCACGAACTGTTGTTGTTTCTTCACGAATAATTTGAACAATACGTGCAGCACTGCCTAATATATCCAATAAATCTTTAATTTGCGCCCCTAACACGGTCAAATCATTATGTATTTTATCACGTTCCAAACCGGTTAAACGATGCAATTGTAATTCCAAAATCGCACGTGCTTGATCTTCAGACATATAAAACATTCCGTCCTTATATTCAGTATTTGGATCATCAATCAACTGAATATACGATTCGATATCCGATGCACGCCATCCGCGGGAAATCAATGCCTCACGTGCAACATCTGGATTGGCACTGGTCTTAATTAATTCAATAACTTCATCTAAATTTCCAACTGCCACCGACAATCCCAACAAAGTATGTGCACGAGTGCGGGCCTTATTTAAATCAAATATTGTACGACGACGTATAACCTCTGTTCTAAAATTGATAAAGGCATCCAACACCCCACGAACATTAAATAACATAGGTCGTCCACGGTTCAACGCCATCATATTTACTGGGAAATTTGTTTGCATTTCAGTATATTGAAACAAATGATTTAACACAACATCATATATTGCATCACGTTTCAATTCAATTACAACACGAACACCCTCTTTAGATGACTCATCTCGAAGTTCAGAAATACCTTCGATACGTTTATCCTTAATCAATTCGGCAATTTTTATAATCATTTGTGCCTTATTAACCTGATACGGAATTTCATCAACAACAATAGCCTGATGATCATGAAATGTTTCCGCATGCGTTTTTGCACGAACTATTATTGAACCACGTCCTGTTGTATGTGCTTTATAAGCACCGGCACGTCCCATAACGATTCCACCGGTGGGGAAATCAGGTCCAGGAATAATCGAAAACAACTCATCGTCACTAATTTCAGTATTATCTAAAATTGCCAAAATACCGTTACAAATTTCCCCCAAATTATATGTTGGAACATTTGTTGCCATACCGACCGCAATACCTGAACCACCATTAACCAAGAAATTTGGAAATTTAGTTGGCAATACAATCGGTTCTTGCAAAGAGCCATCAAAATTAGGTTGCCAATCAACGGTATCTTTATCCATATCATCCATCATAGACGCACCCAACTTCGACAAACGAGCCTCCGTATAACGCATTGCCGCCGCCTTATCACCATCACGCGATCCAAAGTTACCTTGTCCTTGAACCAACATTTCTCCCATAGAAAAATCTTGTCCCATACGAACCATAGCCTCGTAAATAGAACTATCACCATGTGGATGGTATTTACCCATAACATCACCAACAATACGCGCCGATTTTACCGTTGCACGCGTTGCAGGGGCTACATCATTCATCACATACAAAATCCGACGATGAACAGGTTTACACCCATCTCTAACATCAGGCAATGCACGATCAACAATAACCGACATAGCATAGTCCAAAAAGCTGGTTCGCATTTCATGTTCAATGGAAGATTGCGGCACTTTAACTTCATTAATTTCATTATTATTTTGTATTTCAGACATACTAATTTTTCCCCTATATTTGATACAGAAAGAATAGCAAATTTTTAGTCATCGGGTCAAGAAATAACCCCAAAAAAAGTATTTGACAAAGAGTATATTTGTAATACAATTATTCACATGGGATTGATAACTGAATCTTTGAAAGAAGCGCGTGATATTGCAGACACTTATTTGAAATGTTCTAAAACATTAAATTGGCATGATAAAATATCATTTAAAATCAGCAAATATAATTTAGAGCAGGCAATTCGATTGATTCAATATATCAAATCACTAAACCAGAAAAACAAGTAAAACAAAGGAATTACAAGTGTTTTACCCATTATGGCGTTTATTTGTTTTGTTATTATCATATAACCTGATATTGGAAGGTTTAAAGAAATTAGGAATAATAAACGAAAAATCTAAATAAAAAGGTTGCGTTTTTCAAAAACGTATGGTTTAATATACGCACAAAAGGATTTAATTATGGCAACAAAACGTACATATCAACCATCGAAAACACGCCGTGTTCAGACACACGGATTCCGTGAACGTATGGCAACAAGGGGTGGCCGCGCGGTATTAAATCGTCGTCGCGCATGTGGTCGCAAAAGATTGGCAGTCAGTGCTGCAAACTAAAAAAAACGCCAACTGGCGTTTTTTTAATTTTACAAAAATCCCATAAACAAATTATGGGATTTTTTATTTTTCCATATCATTACTCTGACTGACCTACACCCAGCGGGTTATTTGTTTTTTAATTATTCAAATCCTGCCATATACATTTAATCTGAGCATGCGTCGATTCGCTGGTACGAATTTTATGATGCGACACCAACCCATCAATCGCAACATCAATCTCAACTGACGGGGTATTGGGATTAATTTCTTTTTGAAAATTTATTTCAATCCCACTTAACCTATGTTGATTACGATATTCATACCCAACACTTTCGGTTGCCCACACCACATATACCGCATTATTAATATGTTGATTAACATCAATATCATCGAATCGACATTTAAAGACATGTGTCTTTGATGGTTCAAACCCTGGGAATTTATCAAATCCACGTTCCCATGCACGTTCTGATAAATTCAAACTATCTGGAACATGTTCTGTCAAACGAACAGGCCGTCTGGTATTTAAATCAATTAATATCCATTGTGACGTTGCTCGAACCATTAAACGGTTATCTGTCCCACGAATTTCAAAATCACGAACCGCACGCAAACTATCTGAAACCGACGGCCACGTTGATATACAAATTTCTTCCCCTGTTCCGGGCATTTCAATAACATCAACCAAATAATGGGTTACGACCCACGCCAAACCGTGTGCAATACAATATGAATAACCAAAGCCCAATTGTTCGGCGTGCTTATCCGCCACCCCCTGCAATTCGTTCATCAAAATCAAAGGGCGTACATTACCATAACGATCGCATTGATATGCCTGTAACACACGTGATTCTATTAATTTTTCTGTCATTTAATTATCCTTGAATATTTGGTGCCACAACAAAATCAATTGTATCCCCCAACACAATTTCATTTGCGCGCGCCGCGGATTTTATTAAACCGTGCAAAACGTCCGGCACATTTAATGGAATGATTAACGTTTCCAACTTTGCACCATTACCAACCTTGCGTTCGGTACGCAACCCACGAATATTTTTTAATACATCCAATGCAATCTGCATTTGCGACACATCTGTATCATATTCTTGTGATACTTCGGGATACTTGGTTAAATGCAATGTCTGTCCACCCTCAATACTTTGGTATATTTTTTGCCATAATTCTTCAGTCAAGAATGGAACAAATGGTGCATACAACGCAATTACTGCACGTAAAACAGTATACAACGTCCATTGCGCCGATAATTTTGATTCTGCACTATATTTTTCAGGCGACCAAAAACGATCTTTGATAAATTCCAAATATTGATCACAAAAAACATCATAAAAGAATGAATCAATAGCACTGCGTGCATTATAATTATCGTATTTATCCAAATTACGACGAACATCCGAAACCGTTTTATTTAATTCATGCAAAACCCAACGGTCTTCAATAAACCGATCCGATACAGATATCATCTGTACCGTCTTCGGATCAAAATCGTTTAAATTCATCAAAACATATTTGGCCGCATTCCATAATTTAGTCAGCAGTTTTGATCCACGTTTAACCTCGTCATCACTATAACGTAAATCCGTTCCGATTGGGGCGGTTGCAGCCCAATAACGTAACGCATCAACACCAAATTTATCAACCGCTGTTAATGGATCAACACCATTACCTATGGTTTTTGACATTTTTAACCCTTTGGCATCACGGACAATACCATGAAAATTAACCGTATGAAATGGAACATCCCCCATTACATACATCCCCATCATTGCCATACGTGCAACCCAAAAGAATATAATATCCGCCGCCGTATACAACAATGTTGTTGGATAATACTTTTTCAACTCTGGCGTATCATCGGGCCATCCAAGTGTCGAAAATGGCCACAACCCTGACGAAAACCACGTATCCAAAGACGCTGTATCACGCGTTAATTCTTTGCCACCAGATTGTGCAACCGCTTCTTCTTCCGTTTCTGCCACATAAATATTACCATCTGCATCATACCATGCAGGCACCTTATGTCCCCACCATAATTGACGCGAAATTGACCACTCATGAATATCTTTCATCCATGCCATAAATAAATTATACCGATGTTCTGGCAAAAATTTTATTTTTCCAGATTCAACCGCTTCAATAACTGGTGCTGCCAATTTTTTTGCATCAACAAACCACTCATCACGAACCATATATTCGACAACAACATTTCCACGTTCTGAATATGGGGTTGGAATAATTTTATCATCAATTTTAATTAATAATCCAGCCTCTTCAATATCTTTGATAATTTCTGCCCTGGCCACAAATCTATCCATTCCACGATATTTCTCGGGCACAACATCAATATCTGCCATTTTTGCATCATTAGTCAAAACACCAACAACCGGCAAATTATGACGCAATCCAACCGCCCAGTCATCTTTATCGTGTGCCGGGGTAATTTTTACGGCCCCCGTTCCCTTTTCTGGATCCGCATGAACATCACCAATAACAGGAATCTCAATATCCGTTAACGGGATAATTGCGATTTTTCCAATTAAATGTTTTAATTTTTCATTATCTGGATGAACCGCGATTGCCTGATCACCAAATAACGTTTCAGGACGGGTTGTCGCAATATCAATAAAGCCCCCATCTTTTAATGGATATTTAAAATAATAAAACTTACCATGTTCTTCACGAATATCAACCTCCAGATCGGAAATTGATGTTTGTTGCTTTGGACACCAATTAACTAATCTACGTGCTCGATAGATCAAACCTTCTTTATACATTTTTACAAAAATTTTAATAACAGCACGCGATAATCCTGCATCCATGGTAAAACGTTCACGTGACCATGCTGGAGTAATTCCTAAAATATGTAATTGATTCATAATTTGGCCACCTTTGTCCGCTTTCCACGCCCAAGCGGCCTTCATCAATTCATCGTGTGACAACGAACGTGGATTTATACCACGTTTAGACAAATCACGTTCCAACATCAATTGCATTGCAATTGATGCATGATCCGTTCCTGGCTGCCACAATACATCATATCCACACATACGTTTATAACGGCACATTATATCCGTCAAAACATTATCTAATGCATGCCCCATATGTAAATTTCCAGTAACATTTGGTGGTGGCATCATAACACAAAATGGTTCTTTGCCAGATTTTACATCATTTTCCCAAAAATGGTTTTTATCCCAAAATTCCTGAATCCGCGTTTCAATTTCACGTGCATTTATATTTTTTCCAAGTTCAACATTCATTGTATTTATCCCATGGTATATTTGTAAAAACATGATAACAGAATAAAATCAAAATTCAAGCAAGGATAAACCCAACCCACATATCCACCAAATAATAATTTTACAAAATTACATATAAATTAAAAATCGCCCAAACGGACGAATTATTTAATCATTATTTGTTTTTGGGGTCCAATCTGTAACACTTAATGATTTTAAATTTTTTGGTAATTGCGCATTATCCAAAACAACCCAATGCTGGGTCCGCCCAAATGGTCCAATTTTACCACGAACATTCAATTTATCTTTTTCATCATCCTGCCATATAACAGATGAATAAATTTTACCATTTTTTGGGTCACGTATCTTACCGCCACTGTATTGATTATCAACCGCATCCCATTTCATATTCCATATGATATCCATGCCTACATATGACGTATCAAACACAGGAATCCCATTTGCATCATACGTTGCAACAATCCGCCCCGCCAACTCTGACTTTTGACCATGTTCGTATTCGTACAACACGACTATCGCCTTTGGCTGATTTGTCGCATCATCAATTGTTTGATAAAATCCAGTTAATGGTAACGCCGATGCAATTGTTGGCAAAATCAAACCACAAAAAAAATATGAACAAAACTTTAACATATCATTTCCCTTATGCTTACATATCCATAATAGCATAAAAAATCAAATTTTTATACCCATAAAAACATTTGACAAATTAAAATTATGTAATATAATTAAACCAATACAACAAAAGAAAAAATAATGATAACCAACAAAACAAATATTTTTAATTTATTCGAAATAATACAAAAAAACACCATAGAACAAGATGCCAGTGTACCCGGCAAAGTAAATTTCATCATAAAAAATGCATTGAATCAAAAGTTGATGATTATTAAAAACGATAAAAAATTTCCAGATTTATTGCAAATTTTTATCATAAATAATGATTCAGAAAATCTGTACACAACCTATACAGGAAAATACGTAGAAGAAATAAAAAAAGAAATTTATACTAATTTACGCAATCAGGTAAGCATTAAAACGGCCGGATACGCAATATATAACAGTGCATTAAACAGAATTTAAATAAAATCAAAACGTGCGACCCGCACGACAAAATGTTACAGCATAAACTTCACGCGCCCCAGCACGCCGCAGAACACGCGTCAATTCATTAAACGTCGCACCAGATGTCATAACATCATCAACCAACAAAATACACTTACCGCAAATTTTGTCTGGCCGCACAACAGTAAATACACCACGAATATTTTCACGACGTCCACGCGCTGTTTTATGTCCCATATCTGGTCGATGTTTTCTATGAACAGATGACACATCCAATTTTGCTCCATACAAATGTGCAATTGGACGTGCCAAAACAGCCGCTTGGTTATATCCACGATACCACAAACGCCAATACGACAAAGGAACCGGCATTACAATATCTGGTTTAATATCTGTATCACGTAATGCCCAAATCATTGCGCGCGCCATTGCATAACCAAAACGAATTTTTCCGCCGTGCTTAAACGGTAACATTATTGTACGCGATACATCATCATAAACACAGGCACTACGAATTAAATCTGGTCCCTTTTTGTTTGTAATACAATTTGGGCATAACGTAGACTTATTAACCTCTACAGGCAAAGGAATACCACATTTGCCACATCGCGCATCATCAATCCAAGCATAATTCGACCAACAATCAGCACAAAATTCACCATGTGTTGTAACCGATCCCCCACACACAGGACACGCAGGTGGAAAAATAAAATCCAAAAATTTACGTAACATACCGGCGAAATACAGGTACAAACCTACCATAATCAACGATTACGTTTTCGTTTTTAACTACCAACTCATACTTTTGTATGTTTTTTTACCGACCGTATCACCAAAAACATTACTCTGCTGTTTAGTCAATGTTTCATATTGATCATTAGAAATCATACGCAAAACAAAACCACTTTCATCACGCTGACTTAACACTGGCAAAATACGATATTCCGAAACCCCGCTGTCACGCAATGCTTGCTCAACAATCGCCAAACGACGGGCGGCCAACTTACGTTCGTCAGCATTTTTCGTAACACTTTGTGGAATTGCAACTTGAATTGCACGTGTCGGATTTGCCAAAACAATACCCGCATATTCAGTTAACAAATTATAATTATCACGCGACAGGGCCGAATCATCATTACGGAATTTTATTTTTATTTCCAACGGTCTAATACCACCCTGTTCCGACAAATCACGTCTGGCAGTAAAACCTTCGACAGATGTTGTCATATCACTAACCACATCAAAACGATCATCAATCTGATATGTAGATAAATGTTTATTTTCAGATAAAAACGTTTTTTTGAATGCCTTGCGTAATTCTGTCGGTGACATATTAGACATATCATCATTTAATGACGCAACACGCACAGGTTCTGATTTTTCAACTGTACGCACTATGACATCACGTTCCATAGGAACAACCATACGCGACAATGTAACACTAGCATCATCCACCTGTTCAACAGGTTTGGTTGCATTTTTAATACTTTCATCTGCCCGACGCTGCAAATCGTTCAAACGCGCAATTTGCATATCAAATTCATTGTTTATCGTCGAACGTTTTACAACCTTTTTGTCAATTGGCATTGACACCACATCAACATCAGGACGTGTAACAATCATACTATCCAAATTTTCTTCGGGCAACACATCATCAGAGCGAATAACAGAAAATTCTGAAACTTTCGGAATACGCAATGGTGTAACATCTGTTTGTGCCCACAAATCGCCGCTAGGGCGATGTGGATTTAACACATCATTCACATGTTTTTTTGCAACATTAGCCTCTACCAATTGGGGCAAAGACATTTTTTTTTCAACATTCTTTGCAGAACGGGCCACCAAATGTTTTTGAGTTTTCCCCTTATCAGACACAGTCACCTGCTTTTTTGGTAATGCTATCGTTTCACCAAACACCGCACGCGCCGAAACCCCATCTGCGGTTACATCAACAACCGGCAAACGTGCATCAGCCATTGCAGACGATACAGCAACCAAAGACAACAGTGAAACGGTAAAAAAACGCATTTTCCCTTACCTTTTTTGATAATAATAAAACAAATATCAAATATGGCGCAAGTAGAAAAATGCGTTTTTTATTTAAATTATTTCGTTATTTCATCAGAAATTTTACATACGGCATTATTTTCAACCCTGGCCTTATCGGACATTTTATCCAGCCGCGAAGGGTTAGAAAACAATTCATCTAATGCTGATGTTAACCACCGTTGCGTAAACTTAGATTGTTCAATTGCAATACCACCACCATCTTTTGCAAAACATGCGGCATTTGCAGCCTGATCTGGGTTTATCCCCAGCGGCACCAAAATCGCCCCACGACCAATTGTCTGCAATTCAACAACTGTACTGGCCCCACTACGTCCAATTACCAAATCAGCCCCCGCAATAGCCCCCGCCATATCATGAACAAATGACAATACATTGGCATGAATTTTATTTTCTGCATAAAACTTCTGCAAACGTCCCACATTTTCCGGGCGTGTTTGATGCATAACAAAAATCTTTTTATTTTTCATCGCTGCCACAGCACTTGGAACCGTATCATCCAAAATCTGAGCCCCAAGCGATCCACCCGTTACAAATATTTTTCCTGCATTCGGACGTTTACTTCCTGATAATGAAATAAAATCAGATCTAACAGGCAAACCTGTATAAACAACTTTTACAAACGTCCCTGCCGGAATACCAGACACCGTCGGGAACGACGTCATTAATGTCCTAACAAACCGCAATGCAAACTTATTGGCCCGACCGATTGCGGCATTTTGTTCATGTAAAAATGTTGGCACATTCCAAATACGTGCTGCAACAATCACCGGAACCGATGCATAACCACCAAATGCAACAACGCGTGATGGTCGAAACAATGCAAAACGTAACGTTAAAGCAGCCGCGGATACAGCAATCTTAATTAACGACCATATTTGACGGACACGACTTTTAGCCCCTACGCCTGATGCCCAAATATGCGAAAAACGCGTCCCATGCGGTGCACCGCTGTGCACCATTTTTTTTACCCGACCATCACAAGATATTGTAACCCGATGACCACGCTTAACCAATTCTGCGGCGACACTTAATGCCGGAAACACATGTCCACCGGTTCCACCTGTTGCAATCCATATTTTCATATTACCCCCTTTGATTCCATTTGTCTTCACGAATTAATGCCAATATTATACCAAATAAAAAACAATATGACACAAACGAACTACCACCATATGATATAAATGGCAAAGTCATACCTTTTGGCGGAATTATATATAATGCAGTTGATATATTTATACACGTCTGCACACTAAACAACACAGCGGCCCCAACCACAGCATAAAATACAAATGGGTTATTTGCCCGCATCGCCCGTGATATCAAATGACGAAAAATATAAAACATCAAGCCCAACACAAATGTGCATGCCAATATCGCCCCTGCATCTTCAACAATCGATGCAAAAACAAAATCCGTATGCGTATCGGCCAATGATTGTTTCACAAACGAATTATCCCCGCGTCCCAACAGTCCCCCATGTTTAATTGAATTTATAGAATTTGTAACCTGCGTTTTATCACCAGTCCCACACCACCATGTAACCACACGGTTGTGAAAATGCGGCATGATATTAAACATTGTAAACAACAACATCACCCCACCACCAAAAATAACCGGCAGTGTAATCCATGGCAACCCCGCCACAAACAACATTGCACCAAAAACACACAAATATAATGCCCCAGTCCCAAGGTCAGGATGAAAAAGAATAATTGCACAAGCGGGCACAGCCAATATTAAAAACCACCACCAATTTATTCTTTTTAAATCAAATTGACTAAACAACCACGCACGCCTATTAAAAAACATTTTTTTTCCATATACCTGGCGCATTTTATCCAAAAAACCTGCCATTAAAACGATAGCACCTGGTTTCATTATATCGGCCGGCATAACATTAAATCCCAACAAATTAACGAATCGATTTGAACCATTTATTTTATGGGAAACCACCATCGTCAGCAGCAGCAGGCACATTCCAACAAAAACATTTAATACTGACAAACGAAACACCCATTTTTTGCTTAACATACTGGTTCCGAACAATGTAACCAAACCGATAATATAAAATGGTATTGATTTTTTAATAAAAAAGTACCAAGGCTCATTAATATCATCTGCCTTGGCAGCACCTGCTGATAATAAAAACAGCATCCCCACAGCAATCAAAAACAACACCAGAAACAATAATTTTCGGTCAATCTCATAATACCAACTGGTAAATTTACTATCTTCGGTTCGTTTCAACATATCGACAAATATTATATCATTTTTTTTATGAAAATATACTGATTGAAATAAAAAATATAGCGGTTTTTAACCGCCATATTTTTTAAGCAAACTTTAACAACACCAACGCGAACCCAGAAAACAACATTGATACTATAAAAAATCGTTCTACAATTTTCGATTCTGGCCACCCCAATTCTTCAAAATGATGATGTAATGGCGCACGCAAAAACACACGACGCCCCTCACCAGTAATTCGGCGTGTTGCTTTAAAATACAGCGTTTGGATCATTGATGACAACAATATCAAAACCATCATCCCGGCCGCAATACCCATAACTATTTCAGATTTTAACAACATTGCAACCGTTCCCATAAAACCACCCAACGCCAAAGAACCAACATCACCCATAAATATGGCCGCAGGTTTAGAATTATACCACAAGAACCCCAAAATCGCACCAAATGCTGCCCCCAAAACGGCATACAAACCACTGGCAGCAGGCATAAATAAAACGGTATCCATAAAACCGATTCGTGTAGCACCATATAGTGCCACAGTTAAAACAACCAATACCGGCATGTATAATTTCGCCAACATACCATCCAATCCATCTGTAATGTTTGTTGCATTTGCACTGCCACAAATTACAAAATACGAAAAAACATAATATAAACCAATTCCACCAACCAACGTCAACATCATGGGAACCGTATTACTAATTAATCCAAAAATATAACCAACAATTTCGGAAAACGGCATCACAACCCCCAACCCAAGTGATAAAGAATATTCGGGTACATATGGTGGCATAACGCGATTAATCAAAAATGCCAATATACCAACACACACTGCCTCTAAACCAAGGCGTGCTTTGGCGGATAAACCATTTGATGCTTTTTTTGACTGACTGGTTACCTTTTTATAATCATCAGCAAAACCAATTACTGCGAACATAATCAACGCCATCAATGCAATCCACCCCGACGGATTATGTATTGGCATAAACAATATCGATGCTATTAAAATAGAAATAACAATCAAAATACCGCCCATTGTTGGCGTTCCCGCCTTTACTAAATGGGATTGCGGAACATTTTCACTGATTGGTTGCCCCTTTTTTTGCCAACGCACCATCGCACGAATAAATGGGCGTCCAAACAATAACATCAACAAAAACGATGTTGCAAATGCCATAGCAAACTGCGTCCAACCACTGGCAAAAAATTTAACACCATTTGACAACCAAAAATCTGTCAGCATAATAATTCCTTTTTCTTTGATAACATGCCCATTCTATCACAAATATTTGTTAAAAAAAATATTTATAACGACAAAAAATGCCAGACAATAATCTGGCATTAAATCAGAATACCCCCCCCATAACGGGCCCCGTTTCCGCAGCATGTGCTGATGGTGCAGGATTCGGTTTTTGACCAGGCTTAAAGGCCTCTGTTATAATGGTACCATCTGGATCCTGCGACGCCGCAACACCGCTGCGACGATTTACGCGCATAAACGTCAAACCATTTGGAACAGCAAAAGCCTGATCTTTTTCACCATCTAATGCCTTACCCATAAAATCAGAAAACACACGTGCTGCCATATGACTGCCTGCCCCCGCACCCAATGGACGTGGCGTATCAAATCCCAAATACACACCAGCAATTAAATTTTTTGAAAAACCAACAAACCAAACATCTTTAACATCATTAGTTGTCCCGGTTTTTCCCGCGATTGTATGTCCATAAACACGCGCCTGTTTGCCCGTTCCACGTTCCACAACCCCCTGTAATATAGAAACAATTTGGTATAAACTTTGTTCATCTGACAATGGATCTGCAATGTGCGAATTTTCTGGCGGCATCATCCCATCTACCCAATCAACAATTTTTGATTCATTTCCATTTAAAACTCGCCCATATCTATCTTCAATATAATCAACCAATTTTGGTTGAATCGCACGCCCCCCATTAACAAATGCAGAATACCCCAACACCAAACGTTCCAGCGTAGTTTCACCTGATCCCAACGCCAACGATAAATTAATATTGCTTAAATTATCTGGATAAACCCCGAAACGTTGTGCAACCTCTATTGCATTGGCTACGCCAATTTGTTCCACTAAACGAACCGCCGGGACATTGCGCGATGTTTCTAAAACCAATCTTAACGGCATATTACCCAAAAATTTTTTATCATAGTTTTCGGGCTTCCATTGACTGTTATCTTCACGCATTCCAACAATTGGGGCATCTAATATCAATGTTTGTGGTGACATACCGCGTTCTAATGCCGCCAAATAAACAAATGGTTTAATTGTTGATCCAATTTGACGCATGGCCTGTGTTGCACGATTAAACGAACTATCCGCAAAAGAACGCCCCCCAGACATAGCAACGATTCGCCCTGTATGCGGATTCATTGCAATAATTGCCCCCTGTAATTTTTCACTGCGCCCTTCGTTATATTTATCCAATTCTTTATTTAAAGCCGCTGATGCCGCACGTTGCAAATCGGGAACTATCGTTGTTTTTATATACAAACCATCATTATATAACTTTTCACGGCCAATTTTTCCAACCAATTGTCTGCGAACGTCTTCGGCAAAATATTGAAATTCTGGTTCCATCTGTGCCGTAAAACCACTGTTTATATTTAATGGTTCCGCCGCAGCCGACATTGCCTGTTCTTTGGTCACAAAACCTTCTTCAACCATACGGCGTAAAACATAGTTACGACGTTCAATCGCACGATCGCGTGCATTTGGTGCCTTTGGCAATGATGCTAAAAACGCACATTCTGCCAATGATAATTCCGATACAGGTTTATTAAAATACATCAACGCAGCAGATCCAACCCCATAGGCACGTGCACCCAAAAATATCTGATTCAAATACAGGGTCATTATATGTTGTTTTGAAAACGTACGTTCCAATCGCAGGGCTAATATTGCTTCTTTTATTTTTCGCGACATTGTACGTTCGGATGATAAAAAGAAATTCTTAGCAACTTGTTGTGTAATCGTAGATGCCCCAGAAAAACTGGACTTAAACCCCAACATTCCCAACGCATTATTTGTCGCCGCACGAATAATTCCCTGAACATCAATACCAGGGTGTGTCCAAAAATTTTGATCTTCGGCTGCAACGAATGCATTAACCACCTGTACTGGAATATCTTCATAATCAATAAACACACGACGTTCTTCGGCATATTCAATCAACAATGCACCATCCGATGCATATAAACGCGTTGCCACTGGTGGTGCATACGTTGCCAATTTTTTATAATCAGGCAAATCATTCCCATAAATCAAAACCAATACAGCCAATGCCGCAATTGCAAATGTAAAACCCCAGAATACGGTATTTAAAAATATACGAAGTACTTTACGAATTTTCATAGTAAATGAATGTTACGATATGTTATTTACATTTGCAAGTGTCATCAATATTTTATTTTTAATACCCAATCGGGTAAATGATTATTACTTCTGAAATAAAAAATCCCCCAACGGGGGATTTTTATAACTCAACCTTACCATTGGTGGCAATTAAATCAGCCCCCATTTCAATTTTTCCACCCGCCTCACGAACCAACAAATCACCGGCGGCAATTTCTGCAAAATCTAACGGGCGTGACACAAATGCATCTAATTTTCCAGACGCAACCCACGCCAAATCCAACGCTGGGCACCCTGTTGAACGCACATCACCAAATGACGAAACTATATTGTCTGTATTGTATGCAATCATTAAATCATCCGGATTTACTAAATTTGAAACACGAACACGCGCCGAATGAAATGCCGAATAAACATATGTCCCCATTCCAGCTTCTGCATAATACAGACGTTCATCAATCGGTGAATACACCAATGCAATCTTTGTTTCATCATTGGAACGCAATGCCAACGATATAGCAAAATGTGGGTTTGCACGAACAAAATTTGACGCCCCAGATAACGCCAAAACAAATTCATCCCGACCATCACCCGACAAAGACACATTTGACGTCAACAAACCCGCCGCCGGACGTACCAACCGCAGGTCAGATAAAATACTTTCTTCGATTCGTTGGGACGCCTTTTGTACAAAATCACGTGCACCACGTAATGATTGTTGTAAATTTTCAACTTCGCCAAAATCACGACGTAAACCAGATGCCGTACGTTGCAACGCCATAAACATCTTGTTCAATTCTGTTGAACCCTTAATCAACAATTCCATTGTATGCCCCATCCAATCCCAATACAGTTAATATCTTTACAAATCGCCAAACCCAGCGAATTTGCCTTTAAATTTAGCAACACGTTGCCCTTTTTCGGCGGCGTTTGAACGTTGACCAGTCCACGCCGAATGATTCAAATTATCCGTAGATAAAACCAAATCTTTTTTAACAGATGAATACATTTTTACTGTTTTTCCGTCAGTACGTGTGACGTTGATTTCATAATATTCAGGATGAATACCTTTTTTCATATTATACCCTTTTTATTTTAAATAGCGCCCAGATTATACAAATATTTTTCAAAAAATCAAGAATTTAATAAAATTAATACCGTCCAATACACCCTAAATAAGAATTCCCAGTCGATTCTAAAATATTTACGAACTGGGTTTGATTCTTACCTGAAAATAATGCTAATATTGTGCCTGTATCTGTTGCCAACATATCTGCAACGGTTGCAATGCCAGAATTCATTTTTTTGAAAAAGCCACTGCTGGGGTGAATTTCTGCTGCCAACAAGTGGTTTGCCCCCATATGTTTATGCACAACCGCCTGTTTTTCAATAACCATCAATTGACATTCTGAGGAAATTATAACTTTATCAGTGACAACGGCATCACTGCCCAACAATTCCCCCCACCATCCGGTTGATTCACAAAAAACAGGATAATAAATGGCCGCATTTGGATTTTCATTTAACACAGCCGCCAAATCAATATCCCCCATAATAACATCCGGCATAACACCAGTATTGGCATTTATGATTCTGCGGGACATCTGATAATCCGAATCACCAGTTGTCTTGTGTGGCCAATAAAGAATCGGAAATTGCTTCATGCTGTGAATTATATCAAATTTAACTTTTATAAAAAAGTCCCCCAGGTTGAATAAATGACTTGATTTTTTATTTTTTTATCCTGCGACAAATGAACCGCTGCCAGAATTTACAAAAAACTGTCCACTTTCAACATCATACATTCCCAACACATTATCAGAAATGCGCCGTGCCGGCCTAAAATCATGAACAACACGCCCACCACGGGTAAATACAACTTGATAAATTCTATCCCAACAAACCGAATCAGAATCATATCCATTTGCATTATATCCAAATATATACGCAGGCCAACCCGAACCACCGGGATTTAACGAATCTGTAATATTAAATATGGTTGTATCATCAACTTTGCATAAGTTATCATTTTTATAATTAACATCTATTTTTACACGTCCCCCAACCGCAACAGGTGACGTGCCATATTCGACACCATTCCATCCAAAAAATATATCTGCGGTGGCCCCAATTCCCCATTTAGAATTCGAATCTGTTCGTGATGTACAGGTTCCTACAAATGCCCGCATCGCCGTTCGGGACGAATCACCATCAACATACAAACGAATGCCTGATGTTCCATCCGGAACAAATCCGGTATTAATATATGCCCGTCCATCACTTTGCAACCAATTTAAAAATACAATGTTATTTTGTGTACCACCGCTGGAATTACCGCCGCCACCGCCACCACCAGATGTTCCACCATCCGTTCCACCACCCGTGGTATTGGTATTATTGATACCACGTGCCTTATCAATCCACGTTTTAACCTTATCCGCCAAAATTTTAAAATCTGATATTGCGTTATTAAACATCTTTTCTGGAATTGCAACATTTGCAAATAATGTTTTAACCAATGTTGGTATCATCGTCATAAACATGGCAATAAATATCCCTAACATTACAATGACCAACAAACTGTCATTACGCATATTCATACCATCTATCAACAATTTCGAATCGTTTTGTTGTAATGCGACCTGCAATGTATCGGCCCCATTCCACGTCCCAAACATCGCATTTAACAACATAATCGCAAATGTTATGAATACACACACCATTGCAATTCCAACAGTATTTTTAACAACATCATTTACGATACCCCGAATATCTTTAGCGCCCATTCCGGGAAATATTTTCCACCCTTTAAACAACCACGAAAAAAATGCCAAAGGCAACATTATTAAATCCAACGTTAACTCTAAAAATATTTCCAAAAAATACATTGGCACAGGTAACATTGCCCAGAAAAACAATACCATTATCGCCAATCCCACAAAAAACATTACAACGTTTGGAAAAATTGGAACTGTATCGGCAATTTTATGCATATAATCCGCATCAAATGCCATATTCAACATTGTCCACCCAACCGTCATTCCCAATCCTGTCATTTGATGAACATTACCAATTTCACATGCCAAATTATGCCGCAAACGCACGGGATATGCCCCAAAATCATCCAATTTTTCTCCATCAGCCGACACCGCATCGACCAGCGCAGTTGCGACAAGACAATTTGCATATGAATCATTATCCGTAATAACATGATTTACAGACAATCCAACATTAAACAACGGTTCAAAAACAATATTTGACATCAAACGTGGTAATGGGGCTAATAATAACGCCAATACAACCCCTAACTTTATTAACTGTGTTGTAAACATTTCAGTAACCCGCCACGGGTCATCAATTTTTGCGTTTAAAAAACCCGAAAATATATTCCATGCGAACCATACAGCACACAACCCAGCAGATATAGGAACTAAAACCATTCCAATACCGGTGTATGCATTTGCAGCAATTTTAGATAAAACCGCCAATATATCAGAAAACATTTGGCATGACCAACAACTGGTAAAAAAATTTAATGCACTGGACATATCGGCAGGCACATACGTACGATACAATGAAAAACCTGCGATCAGCCCCAACCCAGCAATCCCCCCAATAACAACAGGTGCAATTGCCCCCGCAGAAAACGGCAAAAACGACAAAAAAACAGCCCAAAATTTTTTTAACACATTCATTTATGTTAAAGTATATCACATTTTGCCTTAAATGTGATATAATTGATAAAAAATATACAAATATGAATCTGGTTCAACATTTATTTATTTGGATACTATCCCATCGCGTTCCTATGTTGATTATAACATCAATTGTTATGATCCCGGCCACAGCATTGGCGGATTGGGATTTTGTTGATGCATTAAATTTGGCACCATTTGTTTCAATGGTATTGGATGCCATGATGATGGTTGCGACCGGTGGATACGAATTTTTTGTAAAACCAACATCGGGTATCGGAATTATACAGATGTTAATATGGGGATTTTTTGCTTTATCTATTACACTATATTTAATAAAAATGTATTTTCCAAAAACATGGGTTGAATTTGCCGGCTTTTCCGGTGGCGGTGAAATGATATCAGGTGAAAAACCGGAAAAAATCGCATCAAACATTTTGCGTCCAGGTATACGTGCAATAATTGCGACCGTTGTATTATTACAAATCAAACCAACATTTGTAACAGACGTTTTGATTAACCCATTTTTACAATTCGGAGCCATTTATACGAATGGTGTTTTATCCGTCATAAACATCCCAACCCCCAGTTCCACAGTATGTCCACCTGAAATTATATCAAATGGCTGGATATCTCAAGCATCTTGTAATTATTTATTGCAACCAGTATCCGATTTATCACACGCGAACAACCAAATTGTTAAAAATGGTTTAGATTTTGTGATTAATGGTTTAACAGGTCTGTTCACCCCTATCTTTCACGGCGGGACAGATTTTATGAACATATTAACGGGTATATTATTAATTATTGCATTTGTTGGATGTAATATATTTATGGCATTATTGATAATTGGGGCCATATTTGAAATGGGGATGGCATTAATATTATATCCATTTCAGGTATTAACATGGGTTGTTACCGCTAAAAATAGTGATGGTTGGTTTGATGTTTGGCCGGCATTTTCTGGCATTGTCAAAGCATTACAACAATTAATAATCACAATGATTGCATGTGCAATTATTTTGGGGATAAATATTGCCATTGCCAATTCTATGCTAGGCTGGCTTAATACACTGTTTGCCGATGCATCGGGGAACAATTTTTCATTTGGTTCGCATACAATTATATGGATAACGGCAATATTAACAATTTATATAATGTATGAATTATTCAATAAAACCCGCCAAATATTATTAAAATTTGCCGGTTCAAATGCAGATGCAATGTATAAAACAGCAACTGCCGACACAAAAAATTTTGCAAATACTATAAAAAACAACGCGGTAACCATTGGCAAAGCATTAGGATGGATTAAAAAATAACAATGACAGATTTGGCAAACATTTTGATTGATTCATCGGTTCAGTGCTGGGGCTGTGCTGTATTTGACCGGTTGTTTCAAATCGTTTCAACGATGGCGGCGGCAATATACCATAAAATGGCAATTATTTGCATGATATTGTTTATCATATTATTGGCATTTTATATTTTAAACGTCGTATGGAAAAACATTCGTGAAAACAACGCCCAAGATACATGGTACAAAGATTCATTACAACGCGTATTTATAAATGCAATTGTTGCATTCGCTTTACTTAGTACCGGCGTAATATTCCCACGTTTTTTAACAACCATAACATTTGAACCGGCCGCACAAATCGCATTAATTTATACAGATTCAATGTTGCAAACCGACCCGGCAACCGTTAATGAACGCGTAACATATCAACCAGAAAAAATATCCCAGGACGGATTTTTCCGACCACAATTACGGGACACAATAATAACGTTAATGAAATCATCTGTTACAATGTTTCAATCGTTTATTAAATTGGGCATTGCAATAATGGATCAGGCGTTTTCATGGTCCGCCATGTTAAGTATCGGAATGTTTATTAAACATATAATTATATTTTTTATCGGTTTGTTTATATCGTATAAATTTTTTGAATTGTTCTTACGTTATTGTTTTTATTTCGTAGACATTATAATCGCCATGGCATATTTTTCATTTTTCTTTCCGTTATCGTTATCAATGGTCGCGTTTAATGGTGCCAAAGACGTTCCATCTTGGATGGCTGGGATTGGCAAAGAATTTGGGACGGGATATTTCAAACGTGTTATTAATGCCATTGTTGGCCTGGTGGCGGCCGTAATTTCATATACAATAATTATGGTAATAATTGCAAAATTCTTTACCGTCCAGGGTGTATCAGCATCAGATTTAATGTCAAAAATATTATCAGGCGATATATTTAATGCCCAATTATCAGAAAACAATCTGGCGATATTGGGAATTTTCAGCACAATCGTATTGGTATATGTTTTAGATTTTATTTCAAAAAAGATTCCATCAATTCAAAAAATGATATTGGATGTATTCAAAGTATCGGCGGATACAAAAATGAATGAAAATATGGCCACTGATATGTTCAGATTACCTGATAACGTAAAAAATTTTGGTCAGAAAATTAACGATATTATTAAAAAAATCAAACCATGAAAAAAGTAATTATTTCTTTTTTAGTCAAAGCCATTTTACCGATAATCACTATCAGCATTGCGATATGGTATGTTTACACATCAATTGGCGGTGGTGCAATTACATATTCCAGCATGGACCGTTTTTTGAACGCCGTTGGGGCAAACGGTAATATTGCAAATACAAATGGTTGCTTTTTATGTGAAATATTGGAAAAAACATTTGGCATATTGGGTGATGCCACAGAAAAATTTTGGTCTACAATTGTAAACGCCCTGTGGGTTTTAATGGCGATTGGATTTGGTATTTACTTATTTATATATTCTGGCCAATACATCTTAGATGCTGCAAAAACAACAACCAAATTGGACACAAATGAAAAGAAAATAGATTTTAGCAAATGGTTTGAAACGATTCGTAAATTATTAATTCGCATTTTAATCGTTGGGGCATTAATTGGTGTTTTAGGCGTGGGTGGCAACACAATATTACGTGCAGTATCATACGTTTTAATTACCCCCGTATTATATATTGGCAGTGTATTGTCAATGATGGCAACGGGCGCAATAGAGGGTGCATCATGCTATGCATTAACAAACGCTGCAAACGATGTTATGGGACCTGTATTTCAATCATTCATGTGCGTTATCGGAAATTTAAACAGCGTTATGTTGGCCGGTGTCGCAGGTGGTTTTTCATTGATGAATTATGCATGGATGGGTATGGGTGGCGGGATATTTACATGGATGGCGGGATTAACATTGGTTATTATGTTCATAATAATCGGATTTGATTTATTTTTTCAAATTTTAACAATTATTTTCAAATTAATATTTATAATAATATTTTTACCATTTTTATTGGCAGCGGCGGCATGGGACAAAACATGGTCAGTTGCCTCAGGCGCAATTAATGGTGCAATAAATATGATTGTAACCTCGGCCCTAAGCATAATTTCAATAACCCTTAAAACAATAATTACATACGCAACAATAACCGTTGCAGCCGATGCATATTTTCCAGCCCCGATGGACGGATATACGGCTATTTTTCCACCAACATTTGGACAAAATATTCAAAATCCAGACAATCAAACATTATCTGTTGTAAATGTATTCAAAACCTGTGAAGAAAAGGCAAGCGTATCTGGGGTATTAGACAAAGATAAATTTATAACATGTTTTACTGCACAACGTGCAATGGTTGAACGTAAATATCCGCATGCATTTGATTTTATGTCAGATGGATGGGAATTCATAATGATTATGATTTTGATATTCTTTTTATATTACTATGTAATATCGCCAAAAATTGATGATGTTTTAGTTAAACCTGCATCTGACAATTTTGATTTTGGCGGTGCATTAAAAACATTGGGTAAAAACACATATAATCAGGCACAAAAATATATTACTGCATTTGCAAAAAATCGGGGATGGATTAATTCATAAAATAAAATGAAACAGTATTTAACAAAATTTTTTAAAATTATTATTTGTGGTATATTTATAATAAACGCCGGACTGTGTAATGCATTTGGCGATAATGCGCCACAAAATTCCGAAAGTGGCGACAACACTAATATAATTGATCAAACAACAATCACGAATATTACATCAAATTTATCCACTGATTTAGATCAATTTGGAAAAAATATCCAACACGTGCAATTGGTTGATGATTTTGTCCCGATCGAGGCCAAGGTTGGCCTGGCATTGATGAACGGCATTTCGTTGGTGGGCCACATGCTGGATATATCATTATTTAGATTTGCAATATTGTTTATGGTTACCATGTTCGCATTTTGGATAATGGGCGAAACATATAAAATGATGCAAAGCAGCAGTAATATCATGGATTTATTACAATCAATTGTCCGCCAAGGGGTAAAAATTGCCATTTGCATCATAATATTACGCTTTGGTCCCGCAAAAATATTTATGGCGGTTGCAACCCCAATAATATTATTTGGCGTATATGTATCTGACATGATTTTAAATACGGTAACAAACTTTGCCGGGATACAAATTCCAGATACCTGCAATGCAATATATCAATATGCCGCTGCAAACACATCTCAACAAATGTTAATTGCCCCGGATGCGGCGGCCGGTTTAATGTGTATTCCAACGCGATTAACCGGATTTTTGTACACGGGCGTTGCCACCGGATTTCAATGGATGCGTTTTGGTATCGGCAACAGCGGTTTTACATTTTTAATTGGTTTTGCATTTGTTGTTTTATTTATTTTGGCCGCATTTAAATTTGCATTTATTTCATTGGGGGTAATATTGGATTTGTTTTTATCAATTTTATTATTACCATTGACCGCAATTGCAGAAACAACGGCAAAAACAAAATATGATGGAATTGTTGGCAATATTATAAACAGTTTTATGGGCTTATTTAAAACAGATAAATTTAAATTGGAATCTGTTATAAAAAAATTCATAAATGCATCGTTATATTATGTATCATTGGCGGTATCAATTGGATTTTGTGGGGCGTTATTATCATGGTTGATGCCGATTGATATACAAACACATATTCCAACCCCAACGGACTTGGGTTTTATTTCAACATTATTATCAATTTGTTTGGTCATATATTTTATTGATGGCACCGAAGATATTGCAAAAAAATTGGCTGGCAATATTGATAGTGGAACCGGATTGATAAATCAAATTAAGTCAGATTTAACAAATACATGGAATTTATCAAAGGCGCAAACCGAAAAAATATGGAAATTAATCAAAGACAATTTGTAAAACCTGTGTGATTATTTGATGTGAACAATGTTTATTTTACTGTCTGCGACGCAGTGGATTCCGGCCTGTGCCGGAATGACGGCACTGGGGGGTGAATACGCCCTTTACAGACAATTTTAAATCAAAAAACACCAAAATGCCTGACACTTTGCTTGGTACTTTTTGAATTTATCGCGTTTTTTGTTTATAACTTGTTAATCTTTTAATATAATGTTTCCATAAACAGGAAAGACCATGACAGATGTAAATAATCAAATTGCTATATATATTGCTGAAAACGGGCAAACACAAATTGATGTTCGTGTTCAGGATGACACGGTATGGTTAACCCAGGACGCAATATCAAAATTGTTTGGAACGACGATACCTAATATAAATATGCATATTAAGAATATTATATCCGAAGGCGAATTGGACGAAAATTCAACTATTAAGGATTTCTTAATAGTTCGTTCAGAAGGGAAACGCAGGGTTTCTCGTCAAATTTCGCATTACAACCTTGATATGATTCTGTCTGTGGGATATCGTGTAAAATCTAAAACAGCAACACAATTTCGTATCTGGGCAACAAAAACATTAAAAGATTATTTGTTAAATGGGTATGTTGTAAATCAACAGATGTTATCCGAACAAAAATCAAAGATGTTAATGTTGCAAAAAACATTAGATTTAATGAGTCGCAGTATTGAAAATCAAGCACAAACCATTGACCAGGCGCAACAGGTATCACGTGTTCTGAATGATTTTGTAAAGGGGTTGAATTTGCTTGATGATTTTGACCATAAAACATTGGATTTCCAAGGAAAAACAGAATCAACCGCAATCGTAATTCCCCCAGATGAATTTTTATCCGTGGTTGATAAAATGAAGGGAAATTTTGCCAGTGATGTATTCGCAAAACCCAAAGATGAAAGTTTTTATAGTTCCATCGGTCAAATATATCAAACATTTGATGGCAAAGACTTGTATCCAACATTGGAAGAAAAAGCGGCAAATTTACTATATTTAATCGTAAAAAATCACAGTTTTGTTGATGGAAACAAACGTATCGGCGCCAGTTGCTTTTTATATTTCTTGGATAAAAACAAGATATTGTATGGGAATAATGGTCAAAATATTATAGATAGTGCCACATTATTTGCATTGACATTATTGATAGCGGAAAGCACACCATCCGAAGCAGATACCGTTAAACAGGTTGTTATCAGTATATTAAATCGCAGACCATAAAAATTTTACCACCAATTTTATATTTGCAAAATGGTATAATCTAAAATATGTTTATCAATACACAAATGGATTTTGGTGTGTTTATCATTAACCCACCATATAATATGAATTATTGGTTAATGTAATATGCACACAGATACGCAGTGAATTGCCACAGTGATACAAATTTTACCCCACAGTGAAACGCAATCACTGTGTATCACTGTGTGCAGTGATACAAAATTATCATTAAATGGGTATTTAATAAATCGCCATGGGGATTAACGTTGGCAATAATAAAAAATCCCCCAATTGGGGGATTTTTTATTATTCAACGGTTAACATTACCGTATCACCGTAACCGCCGGCCTCGGTCGTGCCGATATAGCACCGGATTTTGGAACCGATTTCCGCCATAAATTCTTCCCATGCGGCATCTTTGGCTTCAGCATTCTTTATTTGCTGGCTAGAATCCGCTATTTTATACGCGGCGAAACCAGCCCCAAACGAACCAACCGCTGCCCCAATGGCCGTACCAAATTGTGCACCAGTTAATTTACCTTTAAATACACCTTTTTGTTCAGCAAGACTGGAACATTTAATTCCATTCATGGCATCTTTAATAAGATTCGCAGCACACTCAGTAATATTATTATTATTATTATTATTAGCACAACTACTATCTAAGTTTGCCCATTCAGACTTTACGCCAAATCCTGAATTAAGCTTGTTCAACGCATCCAACCGAGATTCCACGATAGTACGTAACGAGTCTTTGCTAACCCCACTTAAGTAATTTACATAATTATTACAGTCACTTATTTTTTTGTTATCAGCCTTATTACTGGTCAAATTTGGTAAAATATCACCGTTTCCGATTTTATTACCCAATACGCCACCACCAACACCACCAGCCAAAGCGGATATCGCCGTCGCCATTACTTTATTTCTTTCCTGACGTTTTTCTGTGGAACTGGATATAACATCACCTTTCACAAGTTTTTCAATTTTAGTAAGATCACTATCTCCATCTTCTCCATCTTCTCCATCTTTATCCTGCGATGTTAACCATGATCCACAGACAAATGCATCACCAACCGCAAAATACCGCGTTGCTTTTGCAGAATTGCCTTCCAAGAATTTTTTAATCTTTGGATCGGTTGATGTCATTGTAACACGCACACGACAGAATGAACCATACAAATCATTTGATGCACTCAAATCCGTGTCAACCAAACCATTTGTTGAATAACCATCCGGAACCTTGCCATTTTTTAATTTGGCCCACATATATGTTCCAGAATCAATACCGCTGACCCCACCATTATTTTTCAAACAAACGTTCTGTTCCTTGGTCAATTTTGCGTTATATTTTGCCTGGACTTCTACTTCAATATCATCCAAAATTTCAGCAAATAAATTTTCAGCCGCTTTTTCTTCGGACGTCTCTTCCTTTGCTTCATTTTCATCATATTCTGCCCCATCCGAGGCACCTGCACCCAACCAACCATTACGAACTGTTGTGCTGTTTCCCCAACTGTCTGCGGCATTTTTATTTGCATATGTTGCAGATATTTCCGCCAATTTAATTGCCAAATGATCTTCGCAAGCTGCACTATCTCTTACCGTATTCATACACAAACCGACAACAATTGTACGATCCAATACACCACCAACCCTGTTCATACTTTCATTATAATCGTTTTTACTTGTGCTTGTGATCTTAGACATAGCATCTGTACGATTACGATAACAATTTTCATAATCATCCCCACACATTGATTTTACACAATTTTGTGCGGTCTTAATGCACTGTTTACGTTTTTGTGCAATTGCCGATGCATTAAATGCCGATGACAGTGACGCATTTAATTTTGCAACCGCCCCAATCGGATCAGATTTTGTTGTACCATCATAGGCTGGGAATAATATTTCAAACGCAGAAGAATCCGCATACGTATTTAACGTATCTGATGTTATGCCTTTACCACTTTCGTCAACCTTTGAATAAATGCAATACGGATCGGTGTTAACGATTGCCTCGCACCCAGCCTGAATATTGCTGTATGACTTTGTTCCATTTATGCTGCCATTTGTAACACCATCTGTACCAAATACGGATGCATAACATGCCGCACCGTTACCATTACCACACGAACGCATTGCACATGATTTAATCGTTTCATAGCATTTATTTTTGGCCTTGGTATCAAATTGTTCCGCCAATGTATTAATTTTTTCATGTGCCGCTGCATTCATACGTGCATTATACAAATCATCAAAAACTTCTGTATAATCATCAGCCAATTCTTCTGGATCTATAATTTGTTTGGCACTAGCCGTCCCTTTAACAACCAATTGACAATATTTATTACCACCAATTGTATCCAAACATTTGCTTCGTATATACTTTTCTACCGTTTTATTTGTTGTTACATCCGATGAATACTCTTGTTTCAACAAAGAATTATATTTTTCCGCCAAACTATTATATTCAGAATTGTTTTCTATCTGTTCCACTGCATCTGTCAAAGAAACAAACACATCGGTCTTACATTTGAACGGATTATCTTTACAGGCACTAATAATACAACTGTCTACAACCTTGTAACAGGTATTAACAGCGTTTTTCGCCGCCAATGCCGCACCGTCATCAATCATTTGACCAATACGACTGTCTTTACCATCCAATTTAATTCCGTTTGTGTTACTCTTTAACGAACCATCATCGTTTATATCAATATCTTGTCCAAACAGGGCAATTATACCCTCTTTGGGGCAACGGACCAATGTCGATGCACAAAATGACATTTGCTTTTTAAATTCTTTTATACCTGTACACAATTCAAAATCGGGACCACATACGGTATCTTTGTGAACACAATTTGTATATTTTTTTACACATTGTGATGTATCATACCGATTCGAAATCGCACCACCCGCAACACGTTGTCCCATAATACTGGTAACCGTTGGATATGTATAGGTTGCACCCTCTTTACCGGCGGTACCGTTGGTTACAGCACCCAACGCGGTCACAGAATTTGTCCCAAACAATGCGGTAATACCATCCGATTTGCATTGGTATAATGTACTGGAACATTTTGCCATTTGGCCATGAAATAATTCGGTTGTCGTGCATTCTTCGAAATTTGCACCACATACGTCATCCGCGGTTATACATTCGGTATATGCGTCGATGCATTCTGCATTATCCATCAAATTTGTAGTCCCCGTCACCGTCGTTGTAACCGTCGTGGCAGGACGCCCATTTGTGGTGGTATATTTAAACTGATTATTTGGGTTTATAAAATTTGGCATGTTTGAACGCGATGCCACAGTTGTCACAACACTGGGCCGTGCCGTTACAGCAAATACACTTGAAAAACATGCCATAAACGCCAGAAAACTAACAGTTTTTTTCATAAAAAACATCGACTCACTCCATATTTTATGTATCATTATATCATAAAACGCGGGGTTTAAAAAGCCAAAAACATAAAATTATTCCGGATTTATTAACGGGTATTATCCGATATCATCCAAAATCGCCTGTAATTCCAACATATCAGCAGGCAGATGTGATTTAAAATGCATTTTTTCACGGGTCACGGGATGAACAAATTCCAAATATTCGGCATGCAACATCTGACCATCATGTGTACGCAAAAACTCTAATAATTCACGATTTTTTACACTGGCCAAACGATTTGTTCCGCGTCCGTACAATGGATCACACAATACTGGAAAACCATGCGCAGATAAATGAACACGTATTTGGTGTGTCCGTCCCGTTAATAATGTACAACGAAACGCAGATATCCCACAACGTGTCCAAACAGACATAACATTTACATTTGTTTGGGCTGTTTTGCCCCCAGATTTAACCATCGACATTTTTTTCCGATTGCGGGATGAACGTGCAATATTACCGGTGATTTCGGCGCCATCCCAATTCGGCACCCCCCAAACAAACGCAACATAACGCCGTGTCAAATCATGACGGGAAAATATATCAACCAACCCACGAAATGCAGCATCAGATTTTGCAAAAACCATTACACCACTGGTATCTTTATCCAAACGATGAACAACACCGGGGCGAATATCACCGCCCAGCGCAGACAAATTAGTATGTGACAATAAACTTTGAACCAACGTTCCCGTTGTATTTCCCGCCGATGGATACATAACAACACCACGCGGTTTATCAATTACAATTATATCATTATCTTCGTATAAGATATCAAAATCCAAATCCGATAAAGTTTTTTCCATTGCAACCACATTTTTATTTGGCACAGCAACATCAACAGAAACACAATCATTTGCACGCAATTTTATTGAAAATTTTGCTATATTTCCATTTACATAAACTGTAAAACGCTGAATCTGGGCACGCGAAAAATCCGGCATTTGCACAGCCAAATATTTATCCAAACGCATACCAACAGAATTCAAATCCACAATAAAATCACGCATTTCACCCATATCAATATACCCACAATTATTTGTATTCTGACCAATTTTTAGATTTATCACATTTTGATAAATTAATTTCTATATCACGTCCATTTACATCAACATTGCAAACCAACATTCCGGTACTAATCCCCTGGTCTGCATTTTGTTTTGAATTACGATATGCAAAATTTAATTGTTTCGGTGGATATAAACATACAATATTTAACGTTCCATCATGCGAACCATCTGGGCCAACCCATACACGAACCCCATAGCCCAACCCATAACATGGGAACGAATCCAAATAATATAATTCCAAGCCCTTGGCCACCAATTTCGTATTGGTAATAAATGTCCCGTGGTATTGGTTTAATTGCAACCCCGTCAAAGCTTGCCAATCCGTACTGGTGGAAAAAAGGCTGACCCGCGGCTTTGACATATCGGTTGCAGAAAATGCCCCCCCCGTTATCATTGATACAATTATCACCAGTAAAAAACATGTACGTTTCATATTATTCACCCTGGGTTGAAAATTTAACCATTATCTTTTTAACTTTATCAGCAGGACTGGTTAAAACCTGGCTAAACGGGACAGATGTCCCGGCATCAATCAATGTTGCCGATGGAATAAACTTTTGCCGTCCAATAACCGTGCCATTGGCATCATATGAAATCGCAACCAAATCCGGGGCCCCATATATTTCATCAGATTTATTTTCTACAACCCCCGTTACAATAAATCGTGGTACACCAACCGCATCTGGTGCCGTACGGGTATCCGTTACACGAACAACCAATGGTTGTCGCATCTTCTTTGCAGAATTATGATTTGTAATCATAACCGCCGCCGCAAAAACCAACGCGGCCAATGCTGCACACATTGCAGCAAATAATGTTAATACCGCCCCACGACGCGGTGCATGCGTAACATTCCACACGTAACCACAAACCGCACACCGAACAGGGCCAGATGTTGCACCATCAATAGAATATTCTGTTTTACAAAAATTGCATACTGTTTTCATACGAACATTTATATCATAAATTATTCTAAATTCAACAAACGATATTTTGCACGCACACGGGCCTGAATTTCAGTAATTGCATTGGCAAAATCTGCAATTGTGGCATTTGAATTTGATGATATAGATGAAAATATTCGTGTTGAATCAGATCCGGACACCTGTTCTTGTTTCAAAACCAATGGTGCCATTCGATTTAATTCAGATAATATCATATCATTAAAATTTGCAGTTCCATTATCTATGTCCCAATAATAATCCGGATTAATTGAATCAGAAATTTTATTACGAACAATCAACCGTGGGGTAACCGATCCGGAAAAACCAACGGTCACCATCAATGCATTTATACGCCCCAAAACCATATCCAATGTTTCATTAATACGTAATATTGCAGGTTTATCCGAATTGCTGTCAACAGAAAAGCCTGGTAACGTTAATTTTGAAACCCATAAATTTCTAACATTAAAACCAGAAAATTTTCCGACATCTTCCAATTTAAAAGATTTTGCAACATCCATCGAGCGTCCATCCGCAGACAATACACCATTTACACTGGCATTTTTTGTTTGATAATTAGAATCAATCGCGGTTCTGTTTTGAAAAACAACCGTATTAGCAACACCTGCACCAAATTTTAACCGATCATTTATATTCATCATTGTTGTATTTAATGATAAAACGTTTTTTAAATCGTGTTGCCCCAAATTCAATGCGACATTCATTGTTGCATCCGCCGCATCATCTGATGGCGACCGCCACAAATATAATGCATTATCTTGATTTACAGTCGTGGTTTTAACAATACCATTTAATCCACCAATTCCTAAATCGACATTATCCATACGCCACGTACCATACGCACCATACGTCCGTTTTCCATCAACAAAACCAATATTTTGCCCACCCACCGCAACAATTTCCCGGGTTCGAATTGGGGTGATATCATCACTGTTATAAACAATCACCCCCTGTAAAGATGCACGACCATCTGCGGTGCCTGATTTTAATATTCGTAATTGATAATTCGCATTATGTTGAATATCTGCGCCATATTCAGCCAAAGCATCCATATTTACACGTGTAATTGTATTGCCAACAGTATTCAATAAATGTTCGCGATTTTGTGCAATATAACGTTCCAATGCAACACGAACAGCATCCATCTGTTGTGTAATAGCAATATTTTCTGCACGGCGCACAGTTCTACGATGATATTGAATAACAAATGGCATTATAACCGTAACCAACGCAACACTTAACAATAATTCAATTAACATATTTCCTGCATCTGAATTATTTTTCAAAAAATTAAATTTTTGTTTAATCATTGCAATTTCTCCGGCTGGAATGACTGCCAATTATCACCCATTATAATGTAAAATTCATCTTTCTGTGGCACGGTTGGGATTTCGGTCCGTGAAAATGTTATGCTGTGAAAATTTGGCAGTGACGTCGATGGATATACCCAAGTCCCGATTTTCAATGGGGCGGTGGCTGAATTTAGCAATTCTCCGGACACCGTCAAACCAAAATTTTCAAAAAACAACAATTGTTCTGTCCGTAAAAACGGCACTGCGACACGATTGGCCTTAATACCGGAAAACCCAGAAATTGTTCGAACATAATCAGATTTAACAACAAAATCTTTGGCAACATTTAATGTTTCTGAAACATTTGCACGATCTGCAATAATACGCCCCAATGTTGTATACGTCACACCATTCATATTATCTGCATATATATTGCGAAAACCAGACACATCACCAGAGACACGAATATTTTCAAATTGTGCATTTCCACCTTCTAAATTAGCCCCCGATGAAAAATGTACGGCTCCTGCAACTAATTCATCCGTTTCAACAAATGTTGTTATCACACCTTTGCCCCGAACACTTTGAGCTTCGATTTTTCCAACATTTTCAATGTTATGCCCAGACATATTCAAATCACGTTGCATAACATTTAAATTTAAATCGCCAGATGCCGTGCGATGCAAATAACGCGACGAATCAATTTCCGAAACATCACGCGATATTTTGTAAACCAAATATCCTGGTTCAAAATTTGGCACTGCAACCGCCCACGTATTTCCATAAACGATTCCATCTGTCATCACAACCGCCGCGGCATCTCCAATACGACGCGCTATTTTATTTGCACGCACATAATTATTATCAATATCAAATGCTAAATAAACATCTGTAACAGACAAGCCATTAACTTTATACTTATCAATAAATCCCGCAACCGCATCACTGGACATATTTTTTAAATCATCTGATGATAAATTTATTTGTGCCACATCAGGCCACGATTCTTGATTTAAACGAATAAAATTCAATACATTATCACGACTGGATACAATTTGATTGGCAACAGATACATCACGAACAGTATCATTGGCCCGTTGCATCTGACCATATAAAAACGGTGTTGCCATTGCAATAATCGCCAATGATAAAACAACCTCAGTCATAGAGGAACCAAATTCATGATTAATAAAAACAAATTTATTAATTACAGCCACTTTTTCCATCCAACAGACATTGTTTCATATTTATTCTGTGTTCCAAACGCTGCAAAAAAACATATTGGCAAACAATATTTTGCGCCACAGATTTTGCATTATACACACCACCCAAACCAGATATAATTGATTTACAATCAACCGTTTTTGAATTATCAGCCTGCGCATTTGCCAAAATTGCAATTTCGCCATTATCAATATTATCCACAGAAATATCCGGCAATACAGATGTTCCAGCCGGCCGAATATCCAACAATATACCACCACTTCTTCCCATAGACAATGCCCGAGACGTTTGATTTCGTAATGTTATATTGGACGCATTTATATAATCGGTATCAATACCACTGGATGCCGAATATTCCAAATCATCTGTATTTATGTAAACATCCTGACCACGTGCCGCATCCAAATAAGATTCTATATCCAACTGATTAACACTTAAATTTATACGACTGGTCACAACGTTACCATGCACATTCCAATCAATTGGGCCAACAAAATTCGTGTATCCCGCCGCCATTGCAAATTCGTTTGCCGCCGCATCATTGGCATTAAAAATTCCGCCATCTCCAAACTTTGACACTGTACGGGCCGTAACATTTTCAGCACTCATATTACCACGAACCAACGTCAATGCCGCCGTTCCATCTTTGGTTTGAAATATCGTTTTATCCGATGTAACCATTTTTATCACATTTTTTGAACGACGTCCATTTTCAATCCCCAATATATTCAACATCCCAAATTCTGCGGTTTCAAATTCACCATCTTGTCCAAAAACATCACCAACATTATCAACAACAAAACCGCCCATATCTAAATCTGTCAAAAAAGCATTATTAATTCCGTCTGTACCGTTTCTAGATACAACATCTACATATCCGGACTCCAACGCCAATCCAACCGATAATGCATTGCCATCTGGCATCGCATAAAAACCAACACGACGCGCCAATTCTGCAATTTTTAATTGTGTTAAATTACCACCAATTATTTTCAAATATGCATTTATCTGATTTTCTGTTTTATCTAAAACCAACACTATATCTTGTCCCAACGCAGTTTTTGGAACAAAGCCCAACGGCAATCCATATGGTTCTAATAAATCCGAAAAAACATCACCACGGATAACCACCGTTCCATAATTCAATTTAGATGCATTTTCACGCACATAAATTCGCGCTGCCGTTTGTGCGACCTCGATTTGTTTTGTTGTCGCATACATTTGTGCATTTAAATTCCGTTCAACCAAATTTTTTGCAACAAACGGAACAAACATAAATACCAAGGTTAACGCCAACAATGCCTGTAATAAAAAATTTCCATCTTGACGCGAATACAAAATAAAAGGCCTCCTACAAATTACAGAATAGCAATTGAAAAAAAATATTGCAATCGGTTTTAAGATGTTTTATATTTTACCCCGTTACGGGTTGACGATAATGTTTATATCAGCACACATTAACGTCCAATTGAATTCCAATAAATAAAGAAACAAAATGCAAAATAAAAAACAACAATCGTCTGTCGGTTCGATGATTCAGCGCTGTCACAAATGGCGTCAAAAAAGAAAACAATATATGGATTTAGCACGTCAAACCGCCGATGAAATTGAACGCGAACGTTTATTACAAGCGGCAGAACATTATGGACGTATTGTTAACGAAGAACAAAATAAAATCGATCAAAGCAGGACGCCAGCCGAAAAAATAGCCGCTGAAACGGCCGCGGTTGAATCATCTGAAAATACAGACGGCACCGATGACGACGACTCACCATTTCCAGATTTTATTACAAATCTGAAATAAAAATTACACAAATAAAATCAAAATTCATACGTAATGTTATAAATCACACATTACGTATTTTTATTTTGTTTTAATTGTTGAAATTGCGGATGTTTTTGATATTCTGTCTATTAAAGGAAGTTTTCACATGGACAGTAATTATACCGTTTTGGCGCGCAAGTATCGCAGTCAAGATTTTCAGTCACTGATTGGGCAAGATGTTTTAGTAAAAACATTAACAACCGCCATAAATACATCACGCATTGCGCATGCATATATTTTTACCGGAATTCGGGGAACTGGGAAAACCAGTACTGCCCGTATTTTGGCCAAGGCGTTAAATTGCCAATCATCGGATCGTGCAACGGCAACACCATGTGGGCAATGCGAAAATTGCCGTGCAATTGCCGCAGGCCAACACATTGATGTTATGGAAATCGATGCGGCATCACATACCGGTGTTGATAATATGCGCGATATCTTAGATGCAGCCCAGTATCGTCCAACAAACGGCAGATACAAGGTATATATTATCGACGAAGTTCACATGTTATCAACCAGTGCATTTAATGCATTATTAAAAACATTAGAAGAACCACCGGCACATGTAATATTTATTTTAGCAACAACCGAAATTCGCAAAGTTCCTGTTACAATTTTATCGCGCTGCCAACGTTTTGATTTAGTTCGTGTTCCAGTTGAAACATTGAAAAAGCATTTTGCCTGGATTGCAGAAAAAGAAAACGTTAACTTAACAGACAGTGCAAACGAACTGTTGGCACGTGCGGCTGATGGTTCTGTACGTGATGGATTATCATTGTTTGATCAGGCGATTGCACAAACCGGTGGAAACGTTGATGAAAGTGCAGTTTTAGATATGTTAAAACGTGCAGACCGTGGGGTTGTCGTTGATTTCATGAAAACGGTTCTATCTGGTGATACTGCGGCCGCATTGGATAAAGTTGACCAAATATATACAAATGGTGCTGATTTATCAATGTTGTTAACAGATATGATGGAATGGACACATTGGGCGACACGCATGCACCCGGCATTACGTGCAGGCAATGTACAAAACACACCATTTACGGCAGACCAACGCGAACAAATTCATGAAATTATATCAAACATATCATTAAATACCCTGTCCAGAATATGGCAAGTAATGGTTGCAGCCGTTTCTGAAATGCAAGCTGCCGGCAACCAAAAGCAATGTTTCGATATGTTAATAATTCGCATGATGCATATTGCGGATATGCCATCCGTTGCAGAAATATTAAAAAAGCAACCAGACCATCAAATATCACAACCAATACAACGTTCTGCAAATAATGCATCACCAATATCACAACAAATGCCACCAGCAAAAACAATACGCAAGATAACAAATGCAACAGAATTAGGGACCGCGTTACAAGAAACCAAAGAAATCCTGTTATATTCATATTTCAGTGCAAATATAGAAATAATAGAGATTGCTGATAATAAAATAAAATATTTTGACCGTCATGGCGATGCCGATTTTGCACATAAATTATCAACATGGCTGTTTAATACAACCGAAAAAAACTGGACTTTGGAACGTGCAGATGAATCACAAAATGTTCAAACTGTATCCGAACAAAAACGAACCGAATTAGAATCTGACCCAATGATTGCCAGCGCAATGAGTTTATTCGAAGGCGCCCAAATTACAGGTGTATCAAAATAGGATAAAAAATGAAAAACGAATCTGGCCGTTCCTTGATCGAATTAATCGGGACAATGGCAATTGCAGGAATTATTACAGCATCCAGTGTTCACATGTACCATGCAATACGCCACAGCCATATACGAAAAATGGCCGACATACAGTTGGAACAAATTGCCAACGACACCAAATTATTATTTGGAATGCGCGGAAATTATGATGGGGTATCTGTTGAATACTTAATCAAAGCCGGGGCATTAAAATCTGACATTCCCCCAATTGGCGATAAGGGATGGAATATTACATCATCATATGACGGATTATCTTTTTCCATCAATTTAATGAATTTAAACAATGGTGATTGTGAATATTTTGCATACGTAAAACCAGATTGGGCCAAAATTATTTTGGTTAACGGGTATGAAATGTCTGATGGAATTTCACATTGCACGACCAATGCAATGAACCAAATTTCATTTATCGTGGAATAAAATTAATGTCCATATACAACAAAGCACTTTTAACACTATTAACGTTTTCTTTAATGGCATGTGCACGATATACCAGCCCAGCACGTTCAACATGGGGTGCATATTTGCATGGGGCCAGTTATAATGATATGAATGAAAACGAAAAAATCGCAAAACGCCCAGTATATTTGGGTTCTGGGGGACACTTAGTAACAAATGAAAAAATTCCAGTCAAATTAAATTACGGCGATAAAAATCAGAATGATAATACACTAAGTGTTATATATATGGCCGCACTGGAAGATGAACTGTATAATTCTTTATTGAAACCAGGAATGTCGGTCCAACGTGCGGGAACAGATGTTACCGTTGTTTTAGTTCGTGATGCAATTATGGATATATCGGCCCCAGAGATTTCTGTATCTGGTGACAATGCATTAAAACGTATTGCCAAAATATTAACAAAATACGACGCGACATTTATTGAAATTTCCGGTTATACAGATGCCATGACAAATAAAAATGCCGCTAACGCATTATCCACAGACATGGCACAACGTGTTGCGGTACATTTATCACAGCATAAAATCAATCCATTTCGTATGTTTATTATTGGCCGGGGGGCAGCCCGTCCAATCGCGGGTCAAGATGATATTGGACGACGTATGAATCGCCGCGTTGAAATAAAAATAACACCGGCCCGTTAAGGATAATCCGGATAACTTTCCCTTTCATTTCAATCAAATTATTGATATACTATGGCCGAATATAACAAAGGATAAAATTATGGCAAATAAAACATCAAATAAAAAAATTGCACCTGTTGCACAAAACTATGCACGCATCGGTATTATTGCAACCGCGGTTGTATTGGTTGCGGCACTGGGGGTATTGGCGACAAATGCGGTATCCAGCCACAAAGATTCATCTGTATCCGATGTAATCGAAAACGTTTCATCTGATGCAACTAATGCAGCGGATGTCCGCATTGCGGTTGTTCGCATGGATGCAATTCAAACAGATGCCGCTGTATTAAAAGATTTACGTAAACAAAAAGAAACGTTCGAAGAAAAACTGCGTAAAGAATTAACAAAAACACAAAAAGATTTAGAAAAAGAAAAAACTGAAATTGAAAAATCACAAGATGTTTTATCGCGTGAAGCACTGCAACGTCGTGTTGTAGATTATCAAAATCGCGTAAATAAATTACAACGTGATTTGGCGGAACGTGCCCAAAGCATCGAAACATCATACCAAAAAGCATTGGCTGAAATTCAAACAAAACACCTGGATCCAATTATCGAAGGTATAATTGCAAAAAAGAATTTATCCATTGTGATTGATGGTCGTTTTGCCCGTTTAGGTTCTAATGCTCAAAATTTAGATATCACAAACGATGTTGTAAAATCTTTGGATAAAAAAGTTTCTAACATTAAAATGAATACGCCGTTAGGGTTCTAAACAAAACAACAAATACCGCCATTTCTGGCGGTATTTTTATCGTATAAATACATTTGTCAATGTAACTTTCTGCTTTTAATTTAAAAAATATTTCGTATAATCACATTATGTTAAACAAAATTAAATCGTTATTTGCCCCCGCTGCAACAAAAACATCGGCCGGGGCGTTGGCAAAAAAATTCGGTTTGGAATTGCGTGGCAATCCAAATACTGTTATCCGTGGCATTGCCCCAATTGCAGATGCAAAATCTGGCCAATTGGCATTTTATTCAACCGAACGTAACAGTGCTGCATTTAAAATTTTACCAATCGATGTATTAAAAAATACAAAGGCCAGTGTAATTCTGGTTCAACCAGAACATATTGATGATGCTCCAGCAGGGGCAACATTATTGATAACGGACACACCACGTGGAAACATCGTAAAAATATTGGGCGAAATTTACCGCGAAAAACCACGTTTTGGAATTTCTAGGGACGCAACCGTCGAACGTGGCGTATATTTTCGTGCCAAACGCACTGTGTATGTTGGCCAATATGCAACAATTGAACGAGGGGCAGTAATTGAACCCGATGTAAAAATATACCCAGGGGCCTTTATTGGACGTAATGTAACAATTGGTCGTGGAACCATTGTTCAAACAGGTGCGCATATTGAAAATGCGACAATTGGTGCCGAATGCATAATTAACGCAAATGCCGTTATCGGAAAAAATGGTTTTGGCTATACCCGTCAAGACGGGCATAACGTATTTATTCCACATGTTGGTCGGGTTGTTTTGGGCGACCGCGTATCTGTGGGTTCCAACACATGTATCGATCGCGGTGCAATGACAGATACAATGATTGGTGACGGAACAAAGATTGATAACCTGTGCCAAATCGCACATGGCGTGGTTGTCGGACGTGAATGTTTTCTGGCGTCCGGCGTTGGACTGGCGGGTGGCGTGGTTATTGGTGATCGTGCTTTGTTGGGCGGTCACGTTGGGGTTGCAAATGGCGTTCATATCGGAAACGATGCCGAAGTGGGCGCCCAAAGTGGTGTATTCAGAACTGTCCCTGATGGTCAGCGTCATATGGGTTACCCTGCCGCCCCTGGTACTGAATTCTTGCGTCAATGCGCATGGATTAAGAAAAACGCACACAATTAAAAACCAAGGGGGATTTTTATGATTGGGGCAAAAGAAATAGAACAGGCAATTCCACATCGCGGTGCAATGCGCTTAATCGATGAAATACGTGAATTCGATGAAAAACATGGTATTGGAATACACTATGTTCGGGATGACGAATTTTGGTGTTCTGGCCATTTTCCACAAAAACCCGTTATGCCTGGCGTTTTGCAGATTGAGGCATTGGCACAAACAGCATGTTTTATTGTTTTGCATCATTTAGGGGTGAAAGATGGAAAAGCATTGGGATATTTTACCACAATGGATAAAATTCGTTTTTCCAATATGGTAACCCCAGGCGATGTGTTGGAATTACATGTAGAATTGTTAATGAGCAAAATGCGTATGTATAAATTCCATGGTGTTGCAATGGTCGGTGATAAAAAGGTTGCCGAAGCCACGTTTTCAGCAATTATGGATTTAGAAAATACAAACATTACAAAATAAATAAAACGCCCAAATGGGCGTTTTATTTATTGCCTATTTATCCAAATTTAGGTAAATTTCATATATATGAAAAAAGAATTGTTCGATTTTTTAAATACGGATTTACAATTTGTTCGCGGTGTTGGCCCAATATTGGCAGCACGTTTTTGTGACGTATTGGGGGGCCGGCGAATACTAGACTTTTTATTACACATACCATCATACGTCCGCCCCCGAGAAATAACAGAATGCATTGCCGATGCAATTCCAGGGGATACAATAAAAATTCCATTACAAGTGAAATCGCACAAATCAGGACGTTTTTTCCGAGGCAGACGCAGTCCAACACAAATAATTTGTACTGATAAAACAGGTACAAACGTTACAATACAATTTTTTAATGGTAAGTTTTTAGATTATTGGTTGGAAAAATTACCAATTGGCACATGGCGTATGATCAGTGGCAAACTAGAAAAAACATCTAAACCAACAATCAATCATCCAGATTTTATTGAAGAACTGCAAAACGCATCAAAAATCCCATCAGTTCAAGCAATTTATCCTGCAGGCGAAGGATTAACCCAAAAAACATTTTCCGCCATACGTGATAAAATTTTTGCATTATTAGACGACAAGATAACACTTTCCAATGATACAAATGAATGCGAATTCTTCGATGCATTACGCCATGTACATTATCCATCATCCACGGACGATTTAAGCCCACAATCACCATTTATTGTAAAATTAGCGTATTGGGAGTTATTGGCCCAACAATCTGCCATAGCAATCAGTCGTAATAATCGTAAAGCCCCACAAAACAAACGAATTTTGCGTCAAAAAAAATACAATTTATTAACACACTTTTTCAATACAATTCCATTTGATTTAACTAATGCTCAAAAAAATACAATTGATGAAATCTTCAATGACATGGAAAAAGATATTCCTATGATGCGATTGGTCCAAGGTGACGTAGGCAGTGGCAAAACAATTGTTGCACTGGCTGCGGCCATTAAAATGGCGGAATATGGGGGGCAAACCGCAATATTAGCCCCAACAGATACATTAGCCATTCAACACTTTACAAAATTAAACGCGTTGTGCGAAAAAATTGGCATTGTGTGCGATATATTGACGGGACGAGACAAGGGGGTAAAACGACGTGAAAAATTAACATCAATTCGATCCGGTCGAACACGTATTATTGTCGGAACACACGCATTGTTCTCAGAAGATGTTACATATAAAGATTTAGGTTTGGTTATTATTGATGAACAACATCGTTTTGGTGTATCTCAACGTGAATCATTACGAAATAAAGGAAACGCCACAGATATTTTGGCATTATCAGCCACCCCAATTCCACGAACATTATCTATGACAATGTATGGTGACATGGACGTTTCAATTATAAATGAAAAACCTGCGGGCCGCATACCAATAAAAACGACCAAATTACCAATTGGGCGTATAACAGATTTAGTCAATCGATTAAAAATACAAATTACCGATGGCGCCCAGGTGTTTTGGATATGTCCATTGGTTTGTGATGATGAAAATGTTGGCACAGGTAATTTAGCAACAGCCACAGATAGACATGAATATTTAAAACAATTTTTCCCAAATGCCGGACTGGTCCACGGCCAGATGGATAAGCACGAACGTGATAAAATAATGACTGATTTTGCATCCACAAAATCCAATATTTCCATACTGGTTGCCACAACCGTAATCGAGGTTGGAATAGATGTCCCCAATGCCACAATTATCGTAATTGAAAACGCCGAACGTTTTGGTTTGGCGGCATTACATCAACTGCGCGGACGTGTCGGTCGTGGGAACAAACAATCATACTGCATATTATTGTATGGTAATAATATTTCTGAAACGGGAATTAAACGGTTGGAAACATTATGCGAAACAGACGACGGTTTTGTAATTGCGGAACAAGATTTAATGATGCGCGGAACCGGGGAATTAATCGGCACACGCCAAAGTGGGTGGATAAATTATCATTTTGTTGATTATCGTGAACACCGCGATTTATTTCGTTTAGCTTCACATGCAGCAATGACTACACCTGTGTCGGATGATTGGACACATGATTTAATGTTTATATTTGATCAGGGGGCAAAAATCAGTGCATAAAATTTTTGCTATTTTTTTCGCATTTTCTTTATCATTTCCAATGATTGCACATGCCGCAACATCAATTAATGATACTGAAATAGAACGTGTATTAAACGAATTAATAACCCCATTGGCAACAGCTGCACATATTCCAGATAACAGATTAAAAATTCATATTATAAACGATAATGATTTTAACGCATTTGTTGCCGGTGGTGATGATATATATGTGTACACAGGGCTATTAACAAAAATAAAATCACCAAACGCATTGCAGGCCGTAATTGCACATGAATTGGGACACACATTGGGGGGGCATATGGTCCAAATGTCTGCACGATTGGATGCAGAAATGAAACGTGCAATGATTATCCAAGCATTAGGAATCGGTTTAATGGCATTTGGGCAGAATTCATCGTTGGGTGCTGGGGTATTAGCTGGGGCCGGTGGGGTGGCCACACAATCGCTGCTGGCTTTTTCACGTGATGAAGAACGCATGGCTGATAATCTGGGTTTAGATTTAATGATTCGGGCCGGATTAAACCCCAATGGATTTATTCAGGTTTTTGAACAAATGGCAGAGGTCACATCCGCAGCCGAAGATCACATAAACCCCAACCGCATAAATCACCCATTAACACGTGAACGATTAAAAAATATTCGTGACCGTATAAATACCATGAAACAAACTACCAAAGAAAATAATGCAAATAAAACAAAATACGAATTGATCCGTGCAAAATTAATTGGATACTTAGATAATACAGACCGCATTAAAATATTGTATCCATACGAAGATAAATCCGATGCCGCAATTTACGCACGTGCAATATCTGCAATGCGTACGGGGCGGTTAAATGCCGCTCGCATTGGTGCAAAAACTTTAATATCACGAATACCACAAAACCCCTATTTTTACGAATTATTGGGGGATATCGAATACCAATCAGGCCAATATGATGCCAGTATTGATTCCTATACACACAGCCTTAAATTATCAAACAATGCCCCCCAAATACAAACCGCACTGGCATTAGTATTAACAGAACGCAAAAAGAAAGACGATATAAATAATGCAATTATACTGGCAAAACAATCGTTATTAATTGCACCATCGCCATTAACATATTTGGTATTGGCCCGGGCATATACCGATGGTCGATCTGATTGGGCACGGGCAGAATATTACAATTTATTGGGCGATATCAAACAGGCAAAAACATACGCAAAGCAGGCAAAAAAAACTTTAAAAAAAGATTGTCCTGAATACATAAAATCAGATGACATATTGTCGCAACCGGATAAAAATTAACCAATTTGTCTAAATTTTTATGCAAATCCTTGACTTTTTTAATAAAAAATATTATATTTGCATCAGTTTTTAACAAAAACATTAACAAGAACAAAAATATAAGAGAAAGAAAATGAGCGATTTTGCAATCTTTCAAACAGGCGGAAAACAATACCGTGTCCAGGCGGGCGATATTGTAAAGGTTGAAAAACTGAATGCCGAAGGGACAGTCGAATTCGACCAAGTCTTGATGATTGGCGACAAAATTGGTACACCTTTAATTAATGGTGCCAAGGTTATTGCCCAGGTTATTGAACAAAAACGCAACGATAAAATTTTGGTTTTCAAAAAGAAACGTCGTCAAAATTATCGTCGCACAAAAGGTCATCGTCAATTTGTGACCGTTCTGAAAATCACGGAAATCAAGGGCTAAACAAAACCCTGAATATCCAAAGGAGTTAAATTATGGCACATAAGAAAGCAGGTTCAGCGACCACAAATGGACGCGACTCGGAAGGACGCAGACTGGGTATAAAAAAATCCGGTGGCAGCCATGTTATCCCAGGTAACATTATAATTCGTCAACGTGGTACTTCGGTCCACCCTGGTTTGAATGTTGGCATGGGTAAAGATCATACATTATTCGCAAAGATTGCGGGTATTGTTAAGTTCAAACGCGGTAACGGTGATCGAAAAACTGTGTTTATTGAACCAGATGAAGTAAAATAAAAAAATGCCCCACATGGGGCATTTTTTCATTATTATAATTAAAAAAATTAAATTAATCACCTTTGCAAGCCCCGGTGTATTGTTTGCAAGAATAAAAACGCCACAATTGTGGCGTTTTTACCTTATTCAGTCAAATCTTCGTCATTATCAGGCCAAGAGGCTTTCTCAGAAGTATCACCTTTATCCCACTTACGTACACCGTTTATCCCAATCTGTTGTAAACATTCTTCACGCTTTTTTGCGGCACCATTTCCTTTGTCAGCATATGAAGGACTCAAAATTTCATTTAATGTTATAACATTGCGACAGGTGTTCTTTTCATATGTTTCAGAATTGTCGCACATCGTATCCTCCTTATTATCTACATCACGTGTAATAACCGCCGCCAATTTATTATTTGGCGCCTCACACACCATTGTTTCATAACAATGTGGAACATTTGCAACCTGTTGACAATACGTTTTTATACGTGATGCCGACCAATTTTTATTTGTTTCAGCGGTATCCGTATAACAATCATATAATTCAGACAAACATTCATTAAAGTTACTGCGGGCCGCGGCAAATTCTGTTGCGATTGTCTGTTCTGCTTCCTGAACAAATTCCAACCGCTTTTGTTGTAATGCCTGTTGTGCGGCAACCTTTTGATAACCTATATTTTGTGCGGTTGTTCGTAATTGTTCGCCATACGCATCACAATCGGCATTTGCATCTAACAAATATTTATTCATAACACTGCGACGGGCATCCGCAACCGGCCCCCGCAATGATGCATACGGATCACCGGATGCAGATGTATAACCAAAACACGTTGCACTGACATTAACCGAATTACTGTTTGTACCACGTTCAACCAATGTTATATCGCCCGCGGATGATACGTTAATTTTACTGTTATAATTATATGGACAATTTGACGTATTACCATTGGCACATTTACCACCACTGGGTGGTGTACCACAACCTTCGTATATACCATTAAAACACGAATCCAAGACACGACTGCATACATTATTATGTGCATACGCAAACAAATCATACCCCCATGTTTTAGCCAAACTATCCTGTAAAGAGTCAGAATTATTTAACGAACCACTTATACCCGACATATTGGAAACAACATTGGATAAACCACTAAATACTTTAGATAAGTTTTCTGTATTCTCTGTTAATATCGTTAGTGTTGACTCCTTAGCCTCTGCCCATGATTTCAGCGACGCCATAATATCACTGGAATTACCGTCGATATTCGCTATATCAAACCCAAATGTATTTCCAGCTTTCTTACAATAGTTTGGTTCTTTTTCCCCAGAACACTTTCCACTATCGTATAAACCATGTGCTTCACACCAATAAGTACCAGCATCCACATAACCTTCACCGGATCCGCTCTTCGAATAAGAACCATCTTTTTTATATATTTGGGTATAACCTCCTTTATACCTATCAGCCATTTCTTGCCATGAAACACAATTCATAACTTTTTCAGCATCGGTTAATTGGAATGCACTGCTGACATCCTTTCCTTTATTGGCAACCAATAATGCCAATTCACCCGACACCTTTATCAATTCTTCATTTGCCGTTTCAAGTGCCGTTTCAGCTTCTGCAAATGCTTTAACACGTCCCGCACACGCACAACGACGTTGTGCGGCATTGCGCGCCGTACAGATTTCATCCATACATGTATAATATGCCTCTAAACACGTGGAATATGCATCTGCTGAAATCAAACCGGTTTGCGAATCAATAATATTTGAATAATTACCGGCATACAATTTCCCCTGCAAATACGTATAATTATTTGTTATACCCGTTGAACTGCCACGAATGGCCGTACCCTGCAATGAAATACGCGACTGGGTTGTCCGTGAATTTACCCCTGTACGGGCACGAACTGAACGTCCCCCAGATGCAGAAACCGTTGTTGCTGCATTACTACGGCCCGCAATATTTGTTCTGCTGCGCGTTGAAACACCACGTGCAGTTGTTGTTCCCGTGGGGGTGTTTGTGATATTCGTTGAACGTGTCGCAGGCATTTGGTTACGCGATGCAACACCACGCCCCGCAACAGACGACGTCGTCCGATTGCCACCAGAATTCACAACCCTGTTGTTGGTTGTCGTACGTACAGTCGCCGTATTGCGACGTGTAGCGTTGACACGTGGTGACATATTTCCCGTTGGTTGGTTAGTTGCATTCACCGGTGCAATCGGATCCGCCAACACTGACCGCATCGATAATAACGTAGAACAAACAAAAAATGCACTTGCCAGCAGAAACATTGTTCCAACCGCATTTTTACAAATTTCTGTGCCATTATGTTTTTTCATAAATACTCTCCCTGTGGGGGCTAAATATGCTTTTGCAATTAATTTAATACAAAAAACAATACGCCCATGTGTTGGTATTATACCATTTTTTACAATATCTGTAAACAAGAAAACCCGCATAAAATGCGGGTAATTAACTAGAACAAAGGTTTTAATGCATCACCTGTTTGTTTAACGCTGTCTGACACCTGTTTTACACCAGCTTTTACCCCCTGGGCAGATTTTTTTACATTTTGAATTTTTGCATCTATTTCTGCTTGTTTTGCAGTTCCAGCCTCAGTAATTGCTGCATGTCCAGTTGTCAAATTTGATTTTACCTTATCAACCTTTGTTTTTACGCTTTTTTTGACGAATTTAGCACATTTATCAGATAATTTTGATACGTTTTCCATTAAACATTCTTGCATCGTTTTCTGTCCCAATAAAATTTCTGGACAAATTGTGGTTATCTCGTCCGTATTACAGGCTTGGGCCAATGTAGTCGGTTCTGAGGTTTTATTAAACAAATTTGAAAACCAACCGGCATTTACAGACGTTGTTACCATAACACAGACCACACTAATAACAATATTTTTTTTCATTTAATCCCCCTTTTTCCACATATCCTAAGAATATATTCAGCCCTGGTCAACAAATTTATTTTTGCAATAAAAAATTTCATCGTTATAATTCATCTTATGACAAAATATCATTCCGTACTTTTAGGTGTAATTACTGCGATTATGACGGGTACATCAAACGCAAATGTTATGTTTACACCCGACACTCAAAACAGTATCGCAATGTATATGGCACAAAGTACAGGTGACGGAACATTATTCAAATTATTTGCACCAAACATGTGGGATTTCTTACCCCAGACATTATTTTTGGTTCAATACAGTCAACCAACCCAAGTCTTTCGGTTGGATGCACGAATAAATTTGAACATGGTCCAAAACATTGGATATAATGGTGGGCACGGTCTATCATTTTTCGGAATTGGTATTTCATGGGACGTGGCACTATTACAATACCACGACCTGTATATGGGGATAGGGATGGGGCCATATATGCGTGATGAACGTGATCGTTGGGTTGACAGTAGATTAGTATTCGGTGAAAAATTTTTTATTGGAAAAAATATTTCAAACACATTACGCGGCGAAATATTTACTATACATTTTTCGAATGGTAATTTTACATATCCAAATCGTGGATTTAATTTTGCTGGTCTGGCCATCACATACAGTTTTTAACAAAATTCTCTATCCGAGGGTTATAAAAATGAACAACGAAAACAATTTCAAACATAATCAAAATGTAAACATGAATCCAAATATTATCAAATACATTATTAACGACATGTTAAAGGATTCTTATGTCACCACTTCCCAATACGGCCCCCGTGAAGTCATAACTATATCAACGCCAAATAAATTGGTTGAAAAATGCCGTATGGAGATTTTATACAAAACCTCAGCCAATAGAAATGGTATTCCACCAATTTTATCCGCCAATCTATTTATAAACGGCAAATCAAAATTATTAGACCAAAAATTAGCAAAAGAATTAATAAGCACTTGTAGTATCTATGTAGTTAATCAAAAAACATGTTAAATTTATATACTCCTGAATTTATTACAAAACTAAATAACCATCTAAATAATGGTGGGGTCGTTGCTTTTCCAACAGATACAGTTTGGGGATTTGGGGCATTACCAACAAGGGCCGGTGCAGATGCATTATTTAAAACAAAAAAACGGCCCACAAATAAACACTTAATTGTTATGTCGGATTGTTTGGAACACATAATGCCTTATATGGTGCACTTTCCACCGCACGCATTTAAATTGGCAAAAAAATATTGGCCGGGTGCATTAACTATTGGCACCCCAGTGTCAGAAAATGACACCGGCATATTTGGGGGCGTTCGTGTTCCAAACTATAAACCATTTCATGATTTATGTGCCGTTATTACAGGACATTGTTTGGTCACATCGTCAGCCAATATTTCTGGCATGCAACCACTGAATAATGCCACAGACATTCGCAAACAATTTCCAGATATACTTGTCATAGATAATGCATATCAACCGATGGGTGGTGCCCCCAGTACAGTCATTATATTGGATGACAACGGAAAAATTACAACCGCACGTCAGGGTGCAGTTATATTGGACGCGACAGATATAGACTGTTATTAATAACAAATCGCCACAATAAATCTGCATCAGAACCCGCAAAACCAATTCCAATTCGTTTCAAAGGTACAATTTCAGGTGTTGTATCCCTGTTTTCTATCCATATATTTGAAGCCAAATTACACAAATCTAATTTATTATCATGACATGATATATTTAATTTACGGGTCAATTTTCCCGGCCCACTACACCCATCGTATTCCAATGCCCGTATAAAAACAGCGGCCGCAACCCCAGATTTTCCCACAACAACATTTAACATATTATACATTCCATAACATAAATATACGTATATATGTCCCCCCTTTAAAAACATCGCTTCATTTGCCGTTGTTTGTCGTCCAGCATATGCATGACATCCACGTTCTGATTCATGATACAATTCCACCTCACATATCTTTGCACGAATAACCATCCCATCTGGCATACGACGACATAAATATGTTCCCAATAACCTTTTAGCCATATCAATTGAATCGTCCATAAAAAAATCACGCGTTAAAATCATATTAAAATTATGCCATAAATCCCAATGTAAACACAAATAATTGTGCAATAATACATATTATGTCACAAACGCCAAATTTTAATCGCACAGGTGCCCTGGTTTTGGGAATGCACGATGCCATTGTATCATTAACCGGCTTAATTATAGGTTTGGCATTTACATCTGTATCACGAATTGAAATTGTATTAACATGCATAATTGCATCTGTTACCGCCAGTTTATCAATGGGGGCATCAAACTATTTAGCACATCGTGCCGAACGTAATCCTAACGCATTACGCACAGCCATTTATACCGGTGCAGCATATTTTACAACATGTCTATTACTAATATTACCATTTATATTTATATACAACCGACTTTTTGCAACATTATCAACATTTATAATGGCCGTGCTTATTATAACATTCTTTAATATTTGGGCGTCAAAATTAAATCACACAAAATTTTTACCAAGATTTATTGAAATGCTGTTTGTATGCGTGGGGATTTCCATAATTGCATTTTTTATCGGGCAATTTGCTCAATATTTTTTAGGTGTACACATATAAAAATTAACCACAACCCGGCATATTACCATTTGCAGAATAAAATACATATTATGTCAACAAATTAAAAAGCCAAACTAATGGCGTTTTTAATCTTTTATATTCGAGTATTTTTTTTATAATCAATCATATCATCCAAACGAGAATGTTTTAATACCCCTAACCTTTCAACCCTGTCTATTGATTTTTTAAAAACAGACGACTTATCAAATAAATTTTTTTTATTTGTCAAACATTCTTCTAATACTTTACGCAACCTTTCATCTCGTAAATTGTCGGACAAAACAGATAGATAATCTTTATTTACACTTATACTATTACCATGACACAACGCTATTTTTCGACCTATTGCATTCAAAATATACATATTCAAATCTCTATTTTTACGATCAAATATCGCTTCACCACTTTGGGTTCTTATAAGAATTTTGTGGTCTGGAATAATTTTTATCGATATTCCACCATCTAAATTAATTGCAGACCACACAAGCGTACCTGACAAATAATTATCTATATGTTTAGGTACTCGGCCATCTATCTTTTCATAACGAGCCTTAGCATTTTCATCCGTTAACGAACGAATAACATCCGACAACACTAAAATTTGCACATTCGTAAATTTATCTCTACTTTCTTCTGCCACCATTTTTAAATATTTTTTATCCGTACATTCACTAACAATATTTTTTAAAGAGGCATCATCAAAAAAATTTAACAACACATTTCTAATTCTGTCCGACTTTTTTGTTTTAAGCTCTGCGGCTTGCCATATTCCAAAAAAATTAGGATCAAGCCATTCAAAAAAATCTTGGCCAGCGGGGGTGTTAATAAAATATCTATGATCAGAATATCCAACTGAGATTTTTCCTTTATCCAATTCAAATATCTTGCTATTTTTTACACCAGCAATCTTCGTTTCATGTACACGAACATTTTTATTTAACAATGCATGTATAACATCATTAAATAATAAAATCTGCTTATCCGTATGAAAATACATTCTAATAATCTCCTATTCCAACCATCACACAACTTCTACAGAAATATACTACAAATACATTATTTTATCAACTGCTTTTGATTAATAATTGTGTATTTTTTTTCATACAAAATGTATTCATCAACAAGTGTAATAACCGAATAATCAAAATGCGGTTTATATTCACATTTAACCGTTGTAATCATTGCACGTTGCGCAACTGTTGCCCAATCCAATGCCTGTTTCATCGAATCAATCGAGCAATCGTCAACATAAAATTCATATACCCCATCACCGGTTTTACGAATATATTCAGCATCAACCACAGACGGTAAGATACACAATATAAACAAACCAAATACTTTTTTCATTTTAAATTCCTTTATCAAGCATATTTAAATTAACACAAAAATATTTAATGTCAATTTTTATCTATACCTTTATGAAAGGTAGATTTTTTAATTAAAAACGTCTGTAAATTACTGGAATTAAGCATATAAAAGAATACATATCGCCAAATATTTTTTACAGGACGTAATTTTTAAAATTTTTGGTGGTTTCATCAGAATCTACACCAATAAAATAACAAAACGTTTGTTCAAATTCTGTCAAAAACGTTCTGAACAAACCAAAATTATACAATTTTTTAGTATTGTAAATGATTTCCGCATGTAATAAACACAAAACAACAAAGAATAACATATAAACGTTTTGTACTCAAATGTACAGAATTTGACAGGATGGGTTAATGCAATCGTATTCAAAAGTATACAATAAGCCTACCCCCATTCCAAAGGGGGCAGCAATACAAAAAAGACAAAAACAAATTATTTGTTTTTTGATTTCATCTGCGCAATCAACGCATCCAAGCGCGGCGTTTCTTTTATCCCCAAACTATTAAGATTATTTTTTGCAATTTTATATTTGCTGTGTTTTCTGCGACGATGTATGCGATTATCATTTAATATTTCATATGCAACCATTTTCAATGTCTTGTTTTGCAAGCCCATTGTATAATTATTACGTTTTTTTAACCTGTTCCATTCCATTCCGAAACAATTGACAGGTGTTTTTGCAATAATTGCAGACATAATTATATGAAAATCTGCACGTAATTCTTTGGTCAAATCGGTGTCTTTACATTGACCATTTGGCGTATGTATAATATATACCATTTCAAATTTATCACGTTGAACATATATACCACCACCCAAATCCCAATTAACTGCATTAGATCCATTCATAAACATTGAACCATATCCGGTATTACCAATTGTTGAAAATGGTATATTGTAATTTTCTTTATTTTTTATATCTAAATTTGGCCAGTATTGACCTTCTGATGTCAAACGATATAAATCACCGTCTTTTGAATATAATTTCGTCCATATTTTTCCAATACGAACCGTTGTATTAACGCAACACAACACCCTTAAAACATCAGATAAAATATTAACAATATGCTGTTCTTTCATGTTTTTTCCATCTTTTAATTAATTGCTACATTCTCACTTCACAAAAATTCCAGCAAAAAACCGCCACAAGGGCGGTATAAACTCGGTTTATATATCCAACAAACTGGATTTACTCTGGCGACGACCTACTCTTCCGTGGCTTAAGCCAAAGTACCATCGGCGATACGGGGTTTCCCTGTCTGGTTCGGAATGGAACAGAGGGTGACTCCCGCTCAATAATCACCAGAATAAATCCAGCGAACATCATAATACAACTTTCAGAATCAATTGTCAACGTTCTCTTCAAGCATTCGTTTGAAAAATCAAACGATAAGATAAAAAGTCAATGGTTCGATTAGTACTGTTAAGCTAAATCCCTCGCAGGACTTACACCGACAGCCTATCAATGTCCTAGTCTAGAACTGAACTCATGGGGATATCTTATCTTGCGACCAGCTTCCCGCTTAGATGCTTTCAGCGGTTATCTGTTCCGAACATAGCTACCCTGCGGTGCCGCTGGCGCGACAACAGGTACACCAGAGGTTCGTTCGACCCGGTCCTCTCGTACTAAGGTCAAGTTCGCTCAAATATCCAACGCCCACAGTAGATAGGGACCTAACTGTCTCACGACGTTATTAACCCAACTCACGTACCGCTTTAAATGGCGAACAGCCATACCCTTGGGACCTGCTCCAGCCCCAGGATGCGATGAGTCGACATCGAGGTGCCAAACACTACCGTCGCTATGGACGCTTGGGTAGCATCAGCCTGTTATCCCTAGAGTAGCTTTTATCCGTGTGCGATGGCCCTTCCATGCGGAGCCACCGGGTCACTATGACCGACTTTCGTCTCTGCTCGGGGTGTCCCCCTTGCAGTCAGGCTTGCTTTTGCCATTGCACTCACCGGCTGATTTCCGACCAGCCTGAGCAAACCTTCGCGCGCCTCCGGTACACTTTGGGAGGCGACCACCCCAGTCAAACTGCCCATCACGCACTGTCCCACGCCCTGGTTCAAGAACGCTGGTTAGACACTAAAACACATCAGGGTGGTATTTCACCAACCGCTCCATGCGAACCTAAATCCGCACTTCAAAGCGTCCCACCTATCCTACGCAAATGTATCCTAGTGCCAGTACGAAACTGCAGTAAAGCTTCATAGGGTCTTTCCGTCTAGCTGCGGGTACCCGGCATTTTCACCGAGAATTCAATTTCGCTGAGTCTATGTTGGAGACAGTGTGGAGATCGTTACGCCATTCATGCGGGTCGGAACTTACCCGACAAGGAATTTCGCTACCTTAGGACCGTTAGAGTTACGGCCGCCGTTTACTGGGGCTTCACATCAATGCTTGCACACCTCTGCTTAACCTTCCAGCACTGGGCAGGCGTCAGTCCCTATACATCATCTTATACGATTTAGCAGAGACCTGGGTTTTAAGTAAACAGTCGCCCCCACCTGGTTTGTGTCACCTGATTAAAGTTGCCTAGAAACAGGTCATCCTTATCCCGAAGTTACGGATGCATTTTGCCTAGTTCCTTCAACATAGTTCTCTCAACCGCCTTAGTCTACTCGACTCGAGCACCTGTGTTGGTTCTGGGTACGATCTATACACTGGGGCTATTTCCTGGAACCATTTCACTGCCACACCAATCCAATAAGGCATAACAATTTACATGATTCGTCACTCTCCAGCAGGTCACGGAATATTAACCGTGTTCCCATCGACTACGCCTTTCGGCCTCGCCTTAGGGGTCGACTCACCCTACCCTGATTAACATTGGATAGGAACCCTTGCTCTTACGGCGTCAAGGTTTCTCACCTTGATTAGCTGCTACTCATGCCAACATTCGCGCTTCTGATACCTCCACGGTGGCTCACGCCTTCCGCTTCACAGGCTTACAGAATGCTCCGCTACCGCGCCACTTACGTGACACCCGCAACTTCGGTAAATGATTTTAGCCCCGTTACATTTTCGTTGCCGAAACTCTAATAGACCAGTGAGCTATTACGCTTTCTTTAAACGATGGCTGCTTCCAAGCCAACATCCTGGTTGTTTTGGAATCTCGACTCACTTTCCCACTTAATCATTATTTGGGGACCTTAGTTGGCGGTCTGGGCTGTTGCCCTCTCGTCCACCGACCTTAGCACCGATGGACTGTTTCCCATGTTATGACTTATTGGTATTCAGAGTTTGATATGGGTTGGTAAGATTTTACTCCCCCTAGCCATTTCAGTGCTTTACCCCCAACAAGGAACACATGAGACACTACCTCTATAGTTTTCGCGGAGAACCAGCTATAACGGGGTTCGATTGGCTTTTCACCCCTAGACACAAGTCATCGCCCAATGTTGCCATATTGGTGCGTTCGGCCCTCCAGCGACTGTTACGCCGCCTTCAGCCTGCTCATACCTAGATCACCCCGCTTCGGGTCTATTACTGCATACTCAATTCGCCCTATTCAGACTCGGTTTCCCTTCGCTTACACCTAACGGCTTAGGCTTGCATGCAATAATAACTCGTTGGCTCATTATACAAAAGGTACGCCATCACCGGAAAACCGGCTCTGACAGCTTGTAGGTATTCAGTTTCAGTGTCTATTTCACTCCCCCTTCGGGGTTCTTTTCACCTTTCCCTCACGGTACTTGTTCACTATCGGTCAATCAGGAGTATTTAGCCTTGGGGGAAGGTCCCCCCATATTCAAACCGGATTTCACGTGTCCGGCTCTACTCTCGGGCCAAAAAACTAGTTTTCGCATACAGGGCTATCACCTATTATCGCTGTGTTTTCCACCACATTTTGCTAACTAAAATCTCGGTCACTGGGCTGGTCCCGTTTCGCTCGCCACTACTAAGGGAATCGCTGTTGCTTTCTTTTCCTGCGGTTACTGAGATGTTTCACTTCTCCGCGTTTGCTTCTTTGACCTATGTATTCAGTCAAAGATAATCCATAAGGATTGGGTTTCCCCATTCGGAAATCCTGGGGTCAAAGGATATTGACGCCTCACCCAGGCTTATCGCAGTCTTTCACGTCCTTCATCGCCTCTGATTGCCAAGGCATCCACTAAACACCCTTTGTTACTTTTTATCTTATGCTTGAAGAGAATGTCTTCAAACAACAAAAAGAACACTTAATGAGTTTTTTAAGCATTTAAGTTGATTCTTGCTTTTCTTAAATTGAATTACCACTTTCGTGATTACTCTTTTTAGAAAGATTTTTGAGATTACGATGTTCAACAAATCAAACTTATATTTCTATAAATCTTGATTTGCGACATATAAACCGATTAACAATATATTGCATAAAAGCAGATTCCGAAGATATTACTGAAACATCTGGAATCAAAAATGAAAAATCATTTCTGATTCCAACCTCATCAAAAAAAATATGGTGGGTCAGGAAGAACTCGAATCTTCGACCTTCGCTGTATCAGAGCGACATTCTAACCAACTGAACTACTGACCCATTATTTTCTGATTTCATAAAAACAATGACATAGTTCCGCTGATACCAGAATTGCCAATCAAAAAGAGATATTCAGACAGTCGCTTTGGATTTGACCGTTTCGTGTAACGGTATTCTCTATAAAGGAGGTGATCCAGCCGCACCTTCCGGTACTGCTACCTTGTTATGACTTAACCCCAATCACCAACCCCACCGTAGGCGGCGTCCCCTTGCGTTAGACTACCGACTTTGGGTGAAATCGACTCTCATGGTTTGACAGGCGGTGTGTACAAGACCGGGGAACGTATTCACCGCTGCATTCTGATCAGCGATTACTAGCGATTCCAACTTCATGCCCTCGAGTTGCAGAGGACAATCTGAACTGAGGCGCCTTTTAAGGATTAGCTTTGCCTTACGACATTGCGACCCACTGTTGACGCCATTGTAGTACGTTTGTAGCCCGACCCGTAAGAACCATGATGACTTGACGTCATCCACACCTTCCTCCCGCTTGACGCGGGCAGTCCCCTAAGAGTTCCCGGCATTACCCGCTGGCAACATAGGGCGTGGGTTGCGCTCGTTGCAGGACTTAACCTAACATCTCACGACACGAGCTGACGACAACCATGCACCACCTGTATACAGACTCCGAAGAGCTATATAATCTCTTATATATTCCTGTATATGTCAAGCCCTGGTAAGGTTCTTCGCGTTGCTTCGAATTAAACCACATACTCCACTGCTTGTGCGGGCCCCCGTCAATTCCTTTGAGTTTCAACCTTGCGGCCGTACTCCCCAGGTGGAATACTTATTGTGTTAACTGCGGCACGGAAGGGGTCAGTCCCCCCACACCTAGTATTCATCGTTTACAGCGTGGACTACCAGGGTATCTAATCCTGTTTGCTCCCCACGCTCTCGCGCCTCAGCGTCAGACACAAGCCAGATAACCGCTTTCGCCACTGGTGTTCTATCCAATATCTACGAATTTCACCTCTACACTGGATATTCCATTATCCTCTCTTGCACTCTAGACCATCAGTTTCAATGGCACTTCTCAGGTTGAGCCTAAGCATTTCACCACTGACTTTCTAGTCCGCCTACACGCCCTTTACACCCAGTAATTCCGAACAACGCTTGCACCCTTCGTATTACCGCGGCTGCTGGCACGAAGTTAGCCGGTGCTTTTTCTGTCGCTACTGTCATCATCTTCACGACTAAAAGAACTTTACAACCCGAAGGCCTTCTTCATTCACGCGGCATGGCTGGGTCAGAGTTTCCTCCATTGCCCAATATTCTTAGCTGCTGCCTCCCGTAGGAGTCTGGACCGTGTCTCAGTTCCAGCGTGGCTGATCATCCTCTCAGACCAGCTATGGATCATCGCCTTGGTAGGCCGTTACCCCACCAACAAGCTAATCCAACGCGGGCACATCCATCACCGATAAATCTTTCCCGTTTCCGGCGTATGCGGTATTAGCGTTCGTTTCCAAACGTTATTCCCCAGTGATGGGCAGTTTCCCACGCGTTACTCACTCGTGCGCCACTAGATCCACAGAGCAAGCTCTGCTTCACCCGTTCGACTTGCATGCCTAAGACCTGCCGCCAGCGTTCGTTCTGAGCCAGGATCAAACTCTCAAGTTTTAAAAAACTTGGGTTTAAGTCCCGTGCATACAAACAAAGCTGACTAATATATCAGTTCGTCTTTACATAATTAATTATTCGCAAGACAAGTTTTTAACGAGGTTCACAAACTTAATTTGAACCTACTACCTGTCTAAGATATGCACATTGACTTAGTCAAAGTTTGGATATACCAAATTCAACTGTCTGCATATCTCTTCTTGAACAGATTCTTGATTTGCATCAAAAATCTTTTGATGAGCTGCTTTTATTCACAATGTTGCGTTTTATCAGAACCATTCTTGACATTCTGTAAACCGCCTTATCTCAGAGGTTAGGAACTTTCTTTTTTTCGTTCGTTCTTAACTTGAAAGCCTGCATAGTATGTGTTTAAACTTCGAAAAAGTCAAGCGCTTTTTCAAAAATAATTTTAATATTTTTTCAAATGATTAAAAATAACAGGAAAATATCCCAGAAATCCGCCATTTTATTTTTGTAATTTTTTTTATTTTTTTCAACTTTTTTTAACTTTCTGATTCGGTTTTTACACAAAAACAGATTCGGTTGTATCATTTTTCTATTATTCCTATTGATTTTAACAACAAAAAACGGTGTCGAATCGGACACCGTGAATATTTTTTATCGTCTCTTATTAAAATCTGTACATAAAACCAACCTTTACTATTGGGAAAAAGTTAATTTTATCCAAATCAGATTGTGTATCTGCCAGCGCATCCGCGATATCTTCATCCAATTCCGCCCGCAAAGTATCACTGTCAACATCAACCCAACTATACCCATCCCATTTTTGCAACCCCACCGCCGGAATATCAAAATTTAACATAGCAGTCTTATTTGTGAACACAACACCCGCATCTATATATATTTTAAGTCCAGCAAAAATACCAACATCAATCCCTGTTCCCAAATATGGTCCACGGTATTTCCAATTTGCCTTTGCAATTCCAATAACACCATCGCCAATATATTTATATTCTTTTTCTGATAATTCAAATTCAATTTCCGAATCGGAAAAACAATCGCCACCACCCGTTAAATCGGCATTTACCTTTAAATTTCCACTGTAATATCCACCCGTTATACGCCATCCACCAAAAAACCACATGTTTCCAAACGGGTAAAAATCTATCATTGCCGCCGTATGTTTAGCCGAAATCCCTATGTTATTAACGAACAAACCGCCATCATATTCTATGCCATCCGCATCAATTGCTCTTTTTATTTCATTATTAATTGTCGTTTTTACGGGGATCGTTGTTGCAAAATCAAATCTTAATCCAATACGTTTCAACCAAAATGACGGCAAATCTTTATTTGCATACCCCAAAAACATATTTATGCCACTGGTGCCGGATATTCCTGTTCCGAATTGCAAGCCCTGAAAAGGGCTTTCACCTGTTTCAATATCCGAATCAATTTCAAAATCGTATTGTTCACCATATATTTTTCCACCATATATGTCATCATATTTGGCATAAACAGGAAAAACAGTCAAACCTCCAACAAACCCACCAATTAATAGCAACTTCATAAAGTTTCCTCCTTTGGGTTTTAATTCCTAAAAAATTGCTGATAATCAGCATTAAACATAAAAATAATGTAATCAACAAAAAATAACATTTATTAAAATTGTTATTACAAATACATTGCTTTTTGTGATATTATTCAAGACATGAAAAACAAAATTGCAATTATTTCGTCACTTTTATGTGTATTTCACATTTCCTATGCAAATGCATCCGAATGCATTGGTCCTGATTGTGTTCCAACATGGTTTGATACATTTGATGATTCCGAACAAATATCGGGTGCGTCACACCATTCATCACAACCACAAATTTCATTTCATTCAAATCCCAATCAGATGCACCAGGTAAAATTATTATCCATTAAACCTGTTCCATCAGATAATCGTCCACCCATATGGGACGGCACAACTGGGGTATACAAACCACGTGCGTTCGACAAAACGGTTGATTGGCGTGATGGTGTACCATTGTGGGACGATTCAATATCGTCATATACGGATAAAGATTTTTCTGATTGGTTTTTGCAACCAATGGACGAATTGTATTTACGCGATACAAACGTAACAAATAACGTTGCCATTACAGACATGTATGCCGACACAATGGACAGTGCAGCCGAAACACGTGCACGGGTTGAAGACTTATTAAATCCATCACGCCCAAAAAATAGTCTATGGACAACTGATAAAATCATCGAATCGAATTCAAAACCATTGTTTAGTCAACGTATCACTATACCGGCACCACGTCCAGAATACGTTGCCCAAGATATGAGCACGGTAATCAAAAATGCATTTGGTGCACCAAGCGATGGTTGTCCGTTTGAAACAGAAACAGAATGCGAAATATGGCGTCGCAAACCAATTATTCGTGAAACAGTATCCCCACGCAGTCCCAAAATTCGCGACGACAATATGAATGAATTTATAACAAAGGCAAAGTGTAATTCAAAATTACGTGCAGATGCCCCTGTATCCGCTCCACTGTTGGAACGATACAAAATGTTAATGAATTCCGCACAGGCATGTTGCACAGACGGTATGGTTTATTCATTACGCACCGCGGGGGCAAAACCTGATTTAATATACAAATTCATGTCTGATGATGCAAACTTTTATGGTTTTGGTTCACGCTGTTTAATGATGACAGATGATGAATTGGATAAAAATTATCCAAATACAGCCACTGCGGCAGTCGCAGCAGATGTCCGCAATGGCTGTTTATGTCGTGGTCGTCAATGGTTTCAAGCGATGTTAGCGCCATTTAAATATGTGTATCAAACAGTACCTGAATTTAAAAATCAAAAATTTTACTATACATATACCGATGGTTTACAACGTGAAATTACCGTATCGGTAAACACCGATGTTCAAAATGTACTAAATCAATTGGCATTATGTCCATAGCGTTATACACCGCCATTACTGATATGGCGGTTTTTTATTGTTTTTATTCATTTTAATCTTTTATCAATATGCCTAATATGGTATAATTGTGGAACAGTAATGAAAAAATTTGTGACGATTTTATCGGCAATCACATTGTCTGTTCCATCCGCATTTGGCGTTGATGGAGGGGTGTCGGTTTCGCGCGTAATACCAACAAACCAATCAAATGATAACATTCATACGGCCGCACAATCATCACAGAATATTACAGCACGAACTGTATCAAATAATCAAATGCAACCAAACGCATCGCGCGTTGCAGCCCGTGCGATAACACAATCACCGCAAGTTGATAAACAAACAATTACCCGCAGTAGCACACGTGTATCAAACGTCAATACCAACACACAACGCGACGGTACCGTTGCCACCCGATCGGGGTCAACTGCATCGCGTGCTGGAATAACGGGACAAAATTCAAATGAACGTACTGGCTTGGATGCTGCGGTTAATACAGTTGGTCGGAACAGCCGTGTTACCGAGGCCAGTATCAACAATAATCCTGCGGTTCGTCGGGCTGGATTAACGCTGCGTCCCACCACAGCTGAGGTAGGCGGTCGTGCAACAATTGCAGGAACAAACATTCAAACCGGTTCCAACATAGATAAAGAAATTCGCAATATTTCTACACGTGCAGCAGTCAACCAAACCCCAGAATCAATAAAAGAGGCCAAAGAACGTCTGGAACAAACCGCTGATTTAAATAAATCATGCCAAGAACAATATAATGAATGTATGGATCAGTTTTGTGCGGTTGTTGACCAAAATCAAAAACGGTGTTCTTGTTCTGGAAATTTATCACGATACACCCGCGTTGAAACCGCAGTTAAGGATGCAAATGCTGAATTGAACGAAGTTGCCCAACGTATACGTTATGTTGGCCTGTCGGCTGATGAAATCCGTGCAATTATGAATGCGACCGAGGCTGAATTGGCATTGGATAAAAATAAAGACAATACTACAACACGTAATATGTTGACCGAAATCGAAGATTTAATCAAAGACCCAACCAGTTCCACATCATATTCCAGTGATACATCGTTTGGGTTGGATATGGATTTAAATTTTTCATCTGATTCGGCGGATATATTTAATTTAGACTTTTTAGGTAACAGCACCAGTAACAGTATTTCCAATTTACGCGGAACCGAATTATATAATGCGGCAAAAAAACGTTGTAATACGGTATTAACACAATGTGTAAATGTTGGGGCAACATCAAAACAAATAACCGGTAATTATGATTTGGCAATTGATAAGGATTGCATAGCATACGAACAGGGCTTAAAGAAAATGAACGAAGGCCTGATATCCAATGTCCGCAGTGCAAATTTAATGTTGCAAAAGGCCCGTTTGGCATTATTGGAAAATAAAAATGCATATGATGCCAAGGGGTGTATCGCTGCGTTGGATAATTGTATGATTGATGATATGGTATGCGGTGAAGACTATATAAATTGTTTAGATCCGACAAAAAAGTACATAGACGAAAATGGCAAGGTTATTTTAGGTCAGAATATTTCAAACGTAATAAACTTTACGAACGACTATGACAACAGCAAAATCAATCAAAGTTTTTTAGAAAGTGCTAAAACAGAAACAGATACTACAAATGACGACGGGAAATTAATTACAAAATATCTGTTACAAAAAATTGGAACCGGGGCAAAATCAACCGGTACAGATTCGGGATTATGTCGTGCGGTTTTGGATAAATGCCAACGTTATACATATACCGATGATACATATAATCAGTATAATGATGTTGTTGTAAATTATATTCAACGGGCATTAACAAATATTCGTGCCCAGCAACGAAAAATCGTTTCAGATTATGCATCCAGTTGCATGACCGACGTTGCAAATTGTTATAACCAACAGGTTACCCAGGTTAATACATGGTCCAACACGGCATCCACATCCAGTGTATATAATATTATGAAGGGGGCATGCCGAAATGTTGCATTAACATGTGCGTATGCGGTTTTCTATGGCGACGAAAAGTCATGTCCCACCGACGACAACCAAAAAGATACATGCATAGGAACTATTTCTGAGATGTTCTATCAATCTCTGTTATGCCCAGAAAATTCAACATTCAATTCAACTAGCCTCACGTGTGACTGCAACACTAACTATATGTTAAGCGAAGGTAAATGTGTAAAATGCCCAGAAAATTCAACTTACAATTCAACTAACAAAAAATGCCAATGCAACACTGGTTATACATTAACAAGCGAAAATAAATGTGTAAAAAGCAGCTAACCACCATTATGCATTAGCATTAGATTTATCTATATTCGTACAAAAAAAACAAATGTCATTAAGTTTGATTCCAAATTCACACAAAGTATAAAAAATAACAGCCGATAGTAAAAAATTATAAAGGTAGAATTTGAATATTTCCCATAAAAAAATATACATTACAATTTTTTCATCTTTGTATATTTCATTAAACATAAAAATACCCCCGGCGAAACACCGAGAGCATTTATTACACCATTTTTTTTGGATAATATTCTGATAAAGCATTTCTGTTAATACATTGTTTGCAATATATGCTTGTTTTTATCCAAACTGGATAACATTTTACCGCTGCCACAGGCAACACAGGCCAACGGATTATCAACCAAGAATGCAGGTAACCCAGTTGCGGCACGAATCGCGGCATCCAATCCGCGCAGCAATGAACCACCACCTGTCATTGCAATACCTAAATCTGCAATATCAGCAGACAATTCCGGTGGTGTCGATTCCAGGGCCAATTTCACAGTTTCAACAATTTTCGTAACCGTCTGATCCAGTGCAGATGCAATTTGCGATTCGGTAATAACCGTTTCACGTGGCGTTCCAGTTAACAAATCACGCCCCTTGATTTTCATTGTTAATTCGTTTGTTTTATCCTTTGGTGAAATTGCCGTTCCAATACGTTTTTTTATTTCTTCGGCTGTATTTTCACCAATTAATAAATTTTTGTTTTTACGAACATAATCAATAATATCTAAATCCATCTGATCACCGGCCGTACGCACTGCGTTTGAATAAACGATTCCGCCCAACGACATAACCGCAACCTCTGTCGTACCACCCCCAATATCCAAAACCATTGAGCCAACAGGTTTTTCAACCGGCAATCCCGCACCAATTGCAGCCGCGGTTGATTCTTCAACAATAAACACCTTACGTGCACCGGCGGCATCTGCAGCCTCTTGTATAGCACGACGTTCCACCTGCGTTGCACATGATGGCACACATATAATAATCAATGGGGCAGCCAACGGGTTACGACGATGAACCTTGCGAATAAAATATTTTATCATTTCTTCGGCAACCTCAAAATCTGCAATAACACCATCACGCAATGGGCGAACTGCAGAAATTGTCCCAGGGGTACGACCAAACATCTGTTTAGCCTCGGTCCCAACAGCCAAAATTTCTTTACGTCCCATCAGACGATTTTCAGCCACCGCCACCACAGACGGTTCATTTAAAACAATCCCCTGATCTTTTACATAAATCAGTGTATTCGCTGTTCCCAAATCAATCGCCATATCGGCGGAGAAAAACTTCATTAACCAATTATACATTTGCCTGCCCCCATAGTATTTTCAATTTCGATTCCAGTATATAAACTTCATATAAAAAAATCAAGCACCCTAAATACAAAAAAACAACCATTTTTGCTTTTTTATTTGATTTCAATAATATTGTGTTATTATAAGCGGTATGAGAAATACGATTAAAAAGCATCAAGATTTTTTAACCCCAGACGACACCCCCGTCGCGCGCAATGCTTTCTTTATCATCCGTACAAAAAGCGCAAAATATCAAAAAGATCCCCGCTTTGGCTTGATTGCGACAAAACGAACCTTCAAACATGCGGTTGATCGAAATCGGGCAAAACGGTTGTTGCGTGTTTGGATTGCAAAAAACGAAAATTTTTTGATCTCTGACATGGACTATATTTTTATTGCGCGTCAACCAATCTTGGATGCCACATTGACAGATGGTATAACCGCCATGTCCAAGGCATTACGATATATCATGGCAACAATAAAAAATGACAAAGATACCACAAATCAATAAAAACATTCCAATTTATGCAATTACCACCATGATACGTCTGTATCAAAAAGTCGTTTCGCCGATAATTGGAGGGCGTGCGACGTGTCGTTTTACCCCCAGTTGCAGTACATATGCAATACAGGCAATTGAAAAACATGGTGTTTTACGTGGATGCTTAATGGCCATACGTCGCATCACACGCTGCAGACCTGGTGGTGGTTATGGTTATGACCCTGTCCCTTGACATATGCAATGATTATGATAAAATTTTGGGGCAAAGGATTAATTTTATAAAAGGATTTTTATTATGTCTTTTCGTTCAAACGTAGAATCCATGTCAAAGATTATGGATGAAATGGGGATAACAGAATTAGAATTAGAACGTCAATTTTTGTTTGGTGTATACCGCAAACACATACATTTATCTAAATTACAGGGAACCGTTGTAGCGCCTGCGGCATGTACCCCAATATCAACCGAAGCCACAACTGTAAAAAATACACAAGCCGTATCTGTTCAGGCATCTGGTCACACATTAAAATCACCAATGGTTGGTGTTGCATATTTGGCACCAGAACCTGGTTCAAAACCATTTGTTACGGTTGGTTCTCAGGTAAAATCTGGCGATACAATTGCATTGATCGAAGCAATGAAAACATTTAATCCTATTAAGTCTGACAAAGATGGTACCGTCCGTGAAATTTTAGTTTCAGACGGTCAGGCTGTTGAATTCGATCAACCAATTATTGTAATTGAATAAAAAGAATACTATGTCACAAATAAAAAAAGTATTGATTGCCAATCGTGGCGAAATTGCATTGCGAATAATTCGTGCGTGCCGCGATATGGGTATCAGAACCGTTGCAGTTTATTCAACTGTTGATAAAAATGCCCTGCACGTTCAATTGGCTGACGAATCGGTTTGCATTGGGCCAGGCCCCTCAAAGGATTCATATTTAAATGAATCTGCAATATTAACCGCTGCATTGTTAGCAAATGCAGACGCAATCCACCCGGGTTATGGTTTTTTATCTGAACGTGCAGATTTTGCACAAAAGGTTCAAAGCCATGGAATGATTTGGATTGGTCCATCACCAGAAATGATTATAAAAATGGGTGATAAGGTTAATGCAAAACGCACCGCAATTGAATGCGGTTTGCCGGTTGTTCCTGGTTCTGATGGTGCGGTTGAAACAATCGAAGATGCATTAAAATGTGCAGAACAAATTGGATATCCTGTAATGTTAAAGGCATCTGCGGGTGGTGGCGGACGTGGTATGCGTCCAATAATGTCCGCTGATGAAATGGCAGCCGCGTTCCAAATTACCAAGAACGAAGCACGTTCGGGTTTTGGTGACGATACGTTATACATGGAAAAATTGTTATTACATCCGCGTCACATCGAATTTCAGGTTTTAGGTGATCAACATGGCAACGTTGTAATATTCGGTGAACGCGATTGCTCGTTGCAACGTAAAAACCAAAAAGTTATGGAAGAATGCCCCGCAGCAGCATTAACCCAAAAACAACGCGATGATATGATCGAAATATGTAAAAATGCGGCTAAAAAAATGGGTTATATGAACGCTGGAACGTTTGAATTTATGTTTGAAGATGGTAAATTCTATTTTCTGGAAATGAATACCCGTTTGCAGGTAGAACATCCTGTAACCGAAATGGTATATGGTGTTGATTTGGTTCGTGAACAAATTCGCATCGCCGCGGGTGAGCAATTAGGTTACACACAGTCAAATGTTATTCCACATGGTCACGCAATTGAATTTCGGATAAATGCTGAAGATCCGGAAACATTTATCCCTAATCCAGGTAAAATTACATTATATGCCCCATCTGGTGGACTGGGTGTTCGTGTTGACAGTGCGGTTTATACAGGTTATGAAATTCCACCAACCTATGATTCTATGATTGCAAAATTGATCGTTTACGCCCAAAACAGAACCGCATGCATAATGCGTGCAAAACGTGCGTTGGATGAATTTGTAATCGAAGGCATAAAAACGACCATTCCTTTGCAACAACGTCTGTTGGATAATTATGATGTAAAAACATTGCGTTTTGACAATCATTGGTTAGAAAATTATTTAAAACAACCTGTTGATCAGCCATCAAGTAATGATCAAACTGAAGGCAATGAATAAAAAACGGGCTGACGCCCGTTTTTTATCGCAAAACATTTAATATCAAATAAATACAATATATTATCACACATTAACCAGAATCCATTGCCGCAAAAAACTTTTAAAAATTCGTATTTTTCACAATTTAAAAACAATTATTATAATGTTTACCCTTAACAAAGTGCTTTGTTTTATATCTTTTCAATCGATTTTTTTGCTATAATTTACATCGTAAAAAAGGAGAGAAAAATGTTTAAATATATTTATTATATGCTTGGCATATTTTTTATTTCATTTGATGCGTTTGCCGCAATTGATTTATCCAATTGCGAACAGATTGGTCACGAGGTTGGTACGTATAATGTATCATTTTGTAAAACAGAACAAATTTGCAAAGACGATTTTTCTGGTTTACCCGATGATTTTGCCAGATGTATGTCACAGGTTAAAACACCCGAAGATTGTGAAAGAGATATAGCCAAACGCAATACCGATATTGCCAATAAAAATTTATTATATCGTTGCCCTGCAACAGATGAGCTGTTGACACAAAAAAACAAACCAAAAACCGCCGCAAATCATCATTTGGTTTATAACGATGGAACAAAAATGGATATTAATGATTTAATAGCAGACACACAAAACGTTTATATTTTCAAGGCATCCGCAGGGCTGGCCGGATTTTTAGATAAAGGACGCCTAAATGTAATTGGACCTGCCGATAAGGATGGATTATTTATGTCAATTTATTCTGAGTAAAACACCCCCGGGCTTACGTTGACAAAGACAAAATATCAAATACAGAAAAAAACCGCCAATTGGCGGTTTTTATTATTTACGCAGACCTAATTTCTTAATTAATTCTTCGTATTCATCAACATCATTATTCTTGATGTATGCCAACAGTTTTTTACGACGATTGACCATCAACAACAGACCACGTTTTGAATGTTGGTCTTTGTGATTATTTTTCATATGTTCTGTTAAATTACGAATACGTTCTGTTAAAACAGCAACCTGAGCAGCGGCAGAACCACCGTTATCTTTTTCAGTTGTTTTAAACGCATTAATTAATTCTGTCTTTTTTTCTTTTGTAACGGACATTTTATTTCCTTTTGTTTTTTTAAATTGTTCGCTTTGGTCGCAATACATCATCAAGCACAATTCCAATTCCAATGAATACATCATCAGAATAAACGCGTCTGACACCGTTTGCACCGTTAACATCGATAAAGCCACCATTTTTGTATAGATGCGCCGCCTTATCATCCAGATTCAGAACCGGAATGTCCCCCAGTCCAAAATCAATCGATTTCAAGTAATCCTTGAAATTATCGCCATTATTAACCAATTTTTCCAAAAAATCAAGTTTTACGGCATTTTCTATATCAAAAATTCCAGATTTTTCGCGGCGTATCATATCAACCGTCCCCATTGCACCACACATTGCGGCAATATCACGCCCCAGGCTGCGAACATATGTTCCACGACTACATCTGGTTTTAAAATTCCACGAATGACCAGATATTCCCAAAAATTCCAATTCATAAATATGAACTGATCGTGGTTGCATTTGCGGTATTTTACCAGATAATGCCATTTGATATGCGCGTGTGCCATTAACATGAATCGCACTGTATATTGGTGGGATTTGCAAAACATCCCCTAAAAATCTGGGTAATACACCAACAACATCCGCAACACGTGGCACAAAATTATCACGTGCCGTTTGGCGTCCCATTATATCCAACGTATCTGTTAAAAAACCAAATTGAACAGAAAATAAATATTCTTTGACGTCGGCACCATTTATATTTTCAACAAATGGTATCATTTTTGTGGCATCACCAACCGCAATTGCCAAAACCCCAGATGCCATCGGATCCAATGTTCCAATATGTCCAAACGTTTTTTGACCAAATAAACGTGCAACACGACCACCGGCCGTTCGTGAAAACACCCCTGAATCTTTATCTAAAACAACCCATCCCGATGCCATTTTATCCAAATAAATTTAATTGCCCCGTATTTATTTTTGATTTTTTATCTTTTACACCAATCACCGTGGTCGTTTTTATTTCAGTTTCTTTTTTTTCAACATAATCATTATTAACCGTTGCTGCAACATGATTTTTAGCTGATTCTAAACCTTGCAAAACACTTTCTGCCCGTGCCACAACAGAATCCGGCATCCCCGCCATTTGTGCAACATGAATACCATAAGACCGATTCGCAACACCGGGAACAATTTTATGCATAAACACAATTTCATTATTATGTTCACGCACATCAATTGTTAAACATGCAACATTATTCAATGTACCAGTATATGCATTTGCCAACGTGGTCAATTCATGATAATGTGTTGCAAATAATGTACGCGGATGCATACCATCCAAATATTCTAACACAGCCTGTGCAATCGCCATACCATCATATGTTGCCGTTCCCCGACCAATTTCATCAAATATAATGAACGACCTTTGTGTTGCACGCCGTAAAATATTGGCAGTTTCACTCATTTCCACCATAAACGTAGATTGTCCTGCGGCCAAATTGTCCGATGCACCAACACGACTAAATAACTGATCGCATACACCAATCGTAGCACTGTTTGCAGGAACAAACGATCCCAAATGGGCCAAGACGACCAAAATTGCATTTTGACGTAAATATGTTGATTTACCCGCCATATTCGGTCCAGTTAATAATGCAATTGATTTATCATTTAAATTGCAATCATTTTTTACAAAATTATCACCACGTGGACGCAAAACCGATTCTATTACAGGATGCCGTCCACCAACAACATTAAATTGATAATCATCCGTAATCGTTGGACAAATCCATCCATATTTATCGGCCGTAACTGCCAAAGAATACCATACATCAAGATCCGCCAATAATTCGGCATTGTTTAACAAATCATCAGCAACCAAACGAATCCGTTCAATTAATCCATTGATAATTTCCCCTTCTATTGCGGCAGACTTTTCTGCAGCACTGCGAACATCGTTATCCAAATCTATCAATTTAGATGTTGTAAAACGTACATTTCCAGTTAACGTTTGTCGATGTATAAATCCTGATTCAGGTGCCATTAATGCATCCGCACGACTGCTGGGAACTTCTATAAAATATCCCAAAATATTGTTATATTTTATTTTTAATGTACTAATTCCAGTATTTGTAACATATTCTGCCTGCATTCCTGCGATTGTTTCTTTGGCGCCATGTGCCAAACCACGCATATTATCCAATGCCAAATCAAATCCTTCGCGTATAACACCACCATCACGGAAAAATGTAGGCAAACTGTCCGATAATGCCCGTTGCATTATCAACCCCAATTCATCATGCGTTTGTATCTTTTCAAATTGTACTGTCAAATCAGAATCCAACCGCATTCCCAACATCTTTATTTGTGGCAATTTTCCAATAAAATCACCAACATTACGCATATCACGCGGTGTTCCACGTCCAGACAACAAACGACTTAATGCACGTCCGACATCAGGAACAGATGATAAATTATTACCAACCAAATCCATTACTGTTAGATTTGATAACAAATGATTTATATGTTCCTGACGACGATGTATTTCAACACAATCACCAGATAGTGATCGCAAATAAGAACGCAATCGTCGTGCCCCAGCCGCTGTTTTTGTATTATCCAAAACATCTATCAGGCAAACACCACCATCATTAATTGGTGAATCTATTTCAAGACTGCGCCATGTGGCAGAATCTATCAATAATTGGCGCCCTGATTTATACACATATGGGGCACGAAATGTAATCAACGCATCACGTTGTGTATTAGACAAATATCCAGCCAACATTGCAATTGCATTTTCTGTATCCACTGCAAAATCATCAGAATTGACCGCCCCTGCAAATACACGCGCAATAATTTGTTCAATATCTGCACGCCGATATAATTTTTCATACACTGGTGTTGTTTTAAAAATATCACGCAAATGCAACATTGTTTCATCTTCGGCACATGATTCCGGATAAATAACCTCAGCCGGATTAATACGAACCAAATCATCTAATATATCTGCTGTTTTTCCGATAAAAAATTCACCCGTAGATATATCACACCCGGCAATATCAAATATTCCACCTGACATTTCTACAACCGAAACCAAAAAATTTGATTTTTTGGGGCTTAATAAATTTTCATCTGTCAACGTCCCAGGGGTCAAAACACGAACAACCTGACGATCAATAAATTTATGTCCACGCTCTTTGGCCTGTGCTGGTGTTTCCATTTGTTCAACCAGCGCAACATTAAACCCAGAACGTACCAAACGACCAAAATAATTATCCGCCGCATGCCACGGGATCCCGCACATCGGTATATTTTCACCATCTGCATCTGTCCCCCGTTGTGTTAAAACCAGCCCCAAGGCAGAGCTAATCATTTTTGCATCTTCAAAAAAAGATTCATAAAAATCCCCCAAACGAAACATTAACAATGCATCGGGATTTTCAGCCTTCATATCAACGTATTGTTGCATAACCGGGCTTAATTTGCTTTTATCAGCCACAACAGCCCCCTATGCCGCAGTTGAAACCTTTAACGTTTCAATTTTTAACTCAGCCTCTTTCAATAATTGTTCGCAATATGCTTTTAATTTAATCCCCTGTTCGTATGCTGCAACAGAATCTGCCAACGGTAATTCACCGGATTCCATTTTTTTTACCAATTCCACCAACTGTTTATACGCATCTTCAAAAGATAATTTATTTTCTTCCATAATTTATTTCCCCCAATTTAGTTGATAAAACGATACAAAATAAAAAACCGAAAGGCAAGCACACACAAATAAAAAATACGTCGGTCACCCGACGTATTTTCCATAACATCAACAATTATTTAACTGTTGTTGTTGCGTTACGATTCCATTTCCATACAGATTCACCAGAACCTTTAACCATTGGACGTTCTTTACCGTATGAAATTGTAGAAATACGATTTGCTTCTACGCCATCTTCAACCATAACAGATTTAGCGGCGTTTGCACGACGTGCACCCAATGCCAAGTTGTATTCTGTAGAACCACGTTCGTCACAATTACCAGCGATTTGGATTTTTGTATCGGCATGATTTTTCATATACAATGCTTGACCCAACAAATTATCGCGTGCTTCATCAGAAATTTCTGAAGAATTCAATGCGAAAAATACACGTTGTTCATTCATATCTGCTGGTTCTACGATTGAAGAACCGCCACATGCTGCCATCAAACCGGCAACACCGGCCAACATAGCAAAGTTTTTTACTTTCATGAAAATACTCCCTTGAGTTTCTGTTGCTCGTGCTGTAGTGTATAATAAAATCGAAAAAAAATCAAGGGGAAACACTAATGTCACGCAAAGAATTACAGGATTTAATTCTGGCCGGAGTTAATTGGGAATTGACAGACACACCATCTGTTGTACAGCAAGCACCCGCGACCATACGTGGCACAGCCCCAACATTCAAAACAGATACCCCTGTTACCCCAGAATTGGCATTAGCAACATCTGGACGTACACCAACATCAATTGTTCCACCAATTGCACCAATTGCACCAATATCAAACACCACCGCCCAATCAATGGCGGCCCGTCCAACAGACATCCCCAGTTTATTACGTATGATTGGACAATTTTCACATCCATTGCGGGCCGGCGCAACGAACACGGTTTTACCACATATTGGCACAAACCAATCAGGGTTATTGATTATCACAGACATTCCCAGCACAGACGATGACGAAACAGGTAATATTTTGTCTGGCAATTGTGGTGAATTATTAGACAAAATGATTGGCGCAATCGGCATAGATCGTTCAAATGTATCAATAAGCCCGTTGGTATTTTGGCGCACACCGGGGGGGCGCACACCAAGTCGCGACGAACTGGATTTAACACGTCCATTTATTAATCGTATAATTGAATTATTGACCCCAACGGTAATTTTAACTTTGGGTACACTGGCGGCAACGGAAATTTGCAATTCTAATTTACCAAAAGATCATGGGATTATCAAAGATATGGAAAATGGGACAAAATGTATTCCAATTTTTCATCCAAATTATTTAATGCTGAAACCAACCGCCAAACGAGACGCCTGGACAGCACTGCAACAGGTACAAATTTTGTTGAAAAACCCCGAAAAATAGTTAATAATTTTCATACAAGCACAAATAAAGGAGCCTACAATTAAACCAACATTAAACCGCGATAATCGCCGTGATGCAGGTCCACGTATAAATAACCGCATTTTTGCAAAATCAGTTCAAGTTATCAGCAATTCTGGGCAAAATCTTGGTGTAATGCCAATTGCGCAGGCGTTGTCATTGGCGGCAGATGAAGAATTAGATTTGGTTGAAATCAATGCTACAGCCACGCCACCAATCGTAAAAATTATGGATTACGGCAAATTTAAGTACGACCAAAAGAAACGCGCAAACGAAGCCAAGAAAAACCAAAAAACGACAGAACTTCGTGAAGTTTGGGTAAAACCGTTTATTGAAGAAAATGATTTAAACATCAAAATGAAAAAGGTTTTCGAATTTCTAAATGATGGCAATAAAGTAAAAATATCTGTTATGACAAAGGGTAATCGACGTGTATTGGCCAAAGGCCGTGATGCGGTTCCAGGTTTATTCGCACACATTATGGAATTAATAGGTTCCCAGGGAACATTAGAATCGAAATCAAAACCAGATGAACGAACAAAATCAATTATCGTTGCACCCGCAAAATAACACAAATGCCCCATTGGGGCATTTTTTTGAACCTTATCCCCTAAGAATTCGTTATTACAAAGCATAAAAAGGGAAGGTTATTATGAATAAATTGATAATAAAATTAAAAAACGCCCCATTTGGGACGTTGTTTAAGTGGAGGCCCGGGTCGGAATCGAACCGGCATCCAAGGATTTGCAGTCCTCTGCATAACCACTCTGCCACCGAGCCATATCTCTGCGAAATACATACTACGCAAAATTATTTTACAATTCAACAGAAAAATTATATAATATGAAAAATACTTTGAAATATACAAATACGAGAGAGTTTGTAATGAAATTATTTCCATTATTGGTATGTTTGATACCATTTGTTGCAAACGGTGCAGATAAAAATTGTGCAACACGAAACACTGTCCCTGGTGGTAAAATTGCATTACCAGAAATTATCGAATTGGGGCTTTGTCGTAATCCGCAAACAACATCTGCATATTTGGCATCAGAATCCGCACGTTTTGCAAAAAATGCCGGATACGCAAATTATTTACCATCAGTTAATTTGTCTGCATCTACATCTATTCCATATAACAATGGCAATCGTGGTGATACATCGTATGGTGCCAGCATATCCGCATCATATTTGATTTTTGATTTTGGTAAACGTTTGGCCGATTTAAATACATTAACAGAAACCTGGCGTGCAAGTGGATTTGAATACGATGAAACCGTTCAGAATTATATTTATGGCTTGATTGGTGCATATTACAATTTATTGAATACCAATGCCGATGTTACCAGTGCCCAATCATTATTGACGGTTGCCAAAACAGCAAAGGATACCGCAGATAAGAAATTCAGGGCCGGTGTTGTTGCAAAATCTGACGTATTAAAAGCCGCAACTACATTGGCCAGTCGTGAATTAGATTTAGAACGTGCAAAAAACAACCGTGAAATTGCCAAGGGAACATTGTTGGCTAAGTTATCATTTTCCGCCGACCAAGATATCGACATCGCCGATATGCCCGCTGAATTCGGGACCACAGCAGAAATCAAAAATATTGATAAATTAATTGAAATCGCACAAAAAAAACGTCCTGATTTATTACGTGCCACAGCAAATAAAAATGCAGCCTGGCATCGGCGTAATGCATCATTTTTAAAAAATTTGCCAAGTATTTCTGCGTCTGCAACCATAAATTGGAATGATACTGAAATCGATAACATTGGCGGTGATAAATATAATGCCAGTATTTCGGTTCGTGCTTCAATGCCAATATTTGCGGGATTTGCAAATATGTATGGCGTACGCCAAGCCCAAGCAAATTATGACCGGGCAACAGAACAGGAGCGTGTAACCCAAGATTCGGCAATTTTAGATATATTTACAGCATACCAAAATTATAAAACCGCCCAAACAGTATTAACACAAACCAATACGTTATTGGCATCTGCAACAGAAAGTGAACGAGTTACCGCCGGCATGTACAAAGTTGGCAAGGCAACGATGTTGGATTGGCAAACCGCACAATCAGAATTAGTTTCTGCCCAAAAACAAAACAATGCGGCAAAATACGATTTATTTACAAAACGTGCCGCTGTTGCGTTGGCTGTTGGGGAAATTAGGGTAGATATGGAAAAGGGAGAATAATACAATGAAACAAAATAACTTATCACCAAAAACATCACGCTTTACACGAATGCTCAAATGGTTTTGGTTACACAAATGGTGGATTATTGTTGCCCTCGTTGTAATGTTTGTTATTTTATCCTTATTTGGTGGAAAAACAAATACACCCAAAAGTGAATTTTCAACAATTACAATTGTACGTGGTGATTTACGTCAAGCAGTAACAGCAACAGGCGAAATTCAACCGGTTAATACTGTCAGCGTCGGTTCACAGGTATCAGGAACCATAGAAGAAATCTTTGTTGATTATAATTCAAAGGTCAAAAAAGGACAGATTTTATTAAAAATTGAACCGTCTGTATTACAGGCCTCTGTAGCCGAAGCCAAGGCAGCATTGGTCAGTGCTGAATCACAACGCAATTATGCAAAAAATGAATATAAACGTAATAAAACCCTGTATACTGATGGTTTTATTGCCCGTGCTGAAATGGAACAATCGCAAACGGCATACGAACAAGCAGAACAATCAGTTAATCGTATGAAATCTCAATACGATCGCGCTGTTACTAATTTGGGATACGCAACAATTACATCCCCTGTTGACGGCACCGTGATTTCACGCAAAGTTGATAAAGGTCAAACCGTTGCAGCATCTTTCCAAACCCCAGACTTATTTGAAATCGCTGAAGATTTATCAAAGATGCAAATAGAAACGTCTGTTTCTGAAGCTGATATCGGTGTTATCAAAGAAGGTCAAGATGTAAAATTTACCGTTGATGCATACCCTAATCAAGAATTCAAAGGGAGTGTCCGCCAGATTCGTTTATCACCAACAACCACATCAAATGTTGTTGTTTATACAGTTGTTATCGACGTAGATAATTCTGATTTGCGTTTAATGCCTGGCATGACTGCATTCGTTACAATTATTGTTTCTGAAAAATTTAATATATTTAAAATAAGAAATGCAGGCTTACTGTTACGCAGTTTTGATGGGATTATTTCCAATCCAGGTGACGCTACGCCCAATAAATTCTTAGCCATTTTACGCGATAACAAACCTGTATTGATTCCATTTACCAAAGGATTAGTCACAGCAACCGAAACAGAAATTATTTCAGACGACATCCACGATGGAGATAGGGTAATTGTTGGAAAAATGGGTCAAACAACAAATACGACTTCACAAACAATGAAACGCGGTATGCGCGGTGGTGCGGGACGCCCAATGTAAATATGACGCACCAACATGGTGCGTTTTTTATCCGAAGGTCAGCATAATGAAAAAAAATAAAACAGACTCAATTATATCTATGCAAAAAATTTGCAAAAGTTTCCCTTTAGAAATGGGGGGGGAGCAACAGGTATTGTTCGACATTAACTTTGACGTACACGTTGGCGAATTTGTTGCAATAATGGGACCATCTGGTTCCGGGAAATCGACCTGTATGAATATAATCGGCGCATTAGACACGCCATCATCCGGTACGTATGAATTATATGGTCGTGATATAACCAATATGAGCGCCGATGAATTGGCAACCATCCGTAATGAATTTATCGGATTTGTATTTCAGCAATTTAATTTGTTGGCAAAACGCAGTGTGTTAGACAACGTAATGTTACCATTGATGTACCGTGGTATGCCAATGTCAGAACGTGTACGCCGTGCACGAGAAATGTTATCTCGTGTTGGCTTAGAACGGTTTGAAACATATTTACCAACGCAATTATCTGGCGGGATGAAACAACGCGTTGCAATTGCACGTGCATTGGCAGGTGACCCAAAATTAATTTTAGCCGATGAACCAACCGGGGCATTGGACAGTAAAATGGGACATGAAATTCTAACGTTTTTTAAACAACTAAATAAAGATTTAGGAATAACAATCGTTATGATTACCCACGAATTTGATATTGCAAAATACGCCAATCGATTAATACACATACGCGATGGACACATCAATTACGATGGTCCGATTCCAAAAGATGAACGAAATTTATAACAACGGGGGCAACAATGACATTTAATGACATATTAAAAGAATCATGGTTATCGGTTAGCGGTAATAAAATGCGTTCATTTTTGACCGTATTAGGTATTGTTATCGGTGTTATGGCCGTTGTTATTATGGTGGCGGTTGGTGAAACGGTTCAAAAACAAATAACGGATCAATTTTCATCATTAGGAACAGGGACCGTTATAATTCGTGCAGGGGCCGCACAAAGTGCGGGTGTACGATCCGGTAATCGCATGACACTAACAATCGATGACGCAGAATATATTGCTAAATTACCAGATGTCGCCGCAATCAGCCCTGTTCAAATGAGCGGTGCCCAGGTAATTTATGGTAACAAAAACTGGTCTACATCAATGGTTGGGGTATATCCTGGATATACTGATGTTCAAAATATAGAAATGGACAAAGGGACTTTTTTTGATCAAATTGCCGTTCGCAACGCTTCAACACACGCGATTATCGGCCCAAACATTGCAAAAGAATTGGAATTACCCGCTGATCCAATTGGTCAAACCGTCCGTATACAAAACACCCCCTTTACAATCATAGGTATCACAAAGGCCAAAGGGGAATCTGCCATGGGCAGTCAAGATGATTTAATCTTTATACCAATTACAACATTAAAAAAACGTCTACAAGGCAGCCGTTTTCCAAATTCGGTCAGTATGATAACACTAAAATTATATGCAGATGCAGATAATACCATTGTCATAAACCAAATAAGTACCATTTTACGCGATCGTCATAAATTAAAAGATTCTGACGCCGACGATTTTCAAATCCAAGATATGAAACAAATAATGGATACAATGAATACAGTAACCGGGTATTTAAAATTGTTGTTAATTGCGATTGCGGCGGTATCTTTACTGGTCGGCGCCATTGGCATTATGAACATGATGTTAGTATCTGTTGCAGAACGCACACGTGAAATCGGTGTTCGCAAAGCAATCGGGGCACGAGAAAGTCAAATTATCATCCAGTTTTTATCAGAATCGATTTTAATTTCATTTATTGGCTCAATGGCGGGATTGTTTTTCGGCATAGGTTTGTCCCAAGGTGTCGGCCGGTTATGGATGGGATATAACGTTCCATTTTCTGTATGGCCCGTTATATTATCTGTATCTGTTGCGGTAATTGTTGGTTTGGCATCCGGTGTTATGCCAGCATTAAAAGCGGCAAAACTAAACCCAATTGACAGTCTGCGTTATGAATAATATACCGCCCCACACGGGGCGTTTTATTATGATGCATATACTTGTATATTACATAAAACTGTTGTAGTATGCCGTAAAATGATTGAAAATATAACATTAACAGATTTTCGTAACCATACATCGTCCAGAATTAAAACTGGGGGGCACCACAATATTATCATTACCGGGCCAAACGGTGCGGGTAAAACCGCAATTTTAGAAGCGGTATCAATATTATCAGGTGACCGTGGTATGCGTGGTGCACCTATTGGGGAAATGTCTAGATTTGGGGCCAACAATGGATTTTCCATATTCGCGGAATTGTCCGACGAAACACAAATCTCTGTGTATTTCAATCCTGGAGATACAAACCGCCGTGCAAAAATTGATGGCGACAGTGCCACATTATCTGATTTAGCAAATACACTGCGTATGGTTTGGATAACCCCACGCGAAGACAGAATCTTTGTTGACGGTGCATCTGAACGCCGAACATTTTTTGACCGTTTGGTATCCAGTTTTGATGCGAACCACCCAGGTCGGGTTGCTAAGTTATCAAAATTATTATCCGAACGAGCATTTGCATTAAAAAATGGCCGCGATTCTCGATGGATTGATGCATTGGACATACAAATTTCCGGGACAGCAATTACAATTGCCGATGCCCGTATAAAATATGCTGGTGAATTAAATTATTTCTTATCCGATTGTGCGATATCCGTTTCTGGGATAATTGAATCAATGCTGTTAAATGGTATTACGGCGGCCACAGCAGAACGCGAATATTTAAAATATTTAAATGAAAATCGTGAACTGATTGGCGACAAAATGGTATTAGACGGCCCACACAAATCGGATTTTGGGGTTTTTAATCATACACTAAATTTACCCGCGAATTTAACCAGTACCGGCCAACAAAAAACCGTTTTATTAAATATAATTTTGGCGCACGCAAAATTAATTCATACAAAAACCTCAAAACAACCGATCATTTTATTAGACGAAGCTGCCGCCCATTTGGATGCCGCCGCACGTACCAATTTATTTAATGAATTAAGCTCTACAAATGCCCAGGTTTGGGCAACCGGCCTGGACACTAATGTATTCAAAGATGTTCCTGACGCAGCATTTGTTACTTGCACAAACGGTAATATAAATAATATACTGTCATCGGAGATAAAATAAAACATGGCAAAAATTGATTATCAAAATTTATTGGATAACGCATTAAAATCTGTGGTTAAAGATGCATTAATACATGCACAATTTAACGGTCTGGGTGATGGCACGCATTTTTTTATAACATTTAAAACACGTGCCCCAGGTGTTGTTTTACCGGATTTTTTACGTATCAGATATCCAGACATAATGACAATTGTATTACAATATTCATTTAATAATTTAAATGTTTCTGATAAAGAATTCGGTGTTCAATTAACGTTTGATGGACGACCATTTTTTATCCGGGTTCCATTTTCTGCGTTGGTCGAATTTAAAGATCCATCAGTTGATTTTATGTTATCCTTTCATCCAAAGGGTACTGTTGCCGCAGATAACGACATGGAATTACCATTAGACGAACATCCGGACACAACACCAGATACAGGTCGGGTTGTATCACTGGAAGAATTTAGACAGCGTAAAAATAATTAAAACGGGCCACTGGCCCAGTTTTAATTGTTTATCTTTACTATTTTACACTTTTTATATTTTCCCTTTCTGCATCCGATTTTACGAATTTTATCAAAAATATATCAAGCATATATAGAACAGTCTTTTGGTTGACATGCAATGTTTTTGTGTTACCTTTGCGTCCAAGGGGTCCATCATGAATATAATTGATAAATTTTTACCAATTGGAAAAATTATACGCGATTTTCCATATACTATGGTTTTTAAAACAACAAATTATTGTTGGTACAATTGCCACCATTGCTGTGAAAGCGCCAATGCAAAACAACCAAAAAATTTTATTTCCAATCAAATTATTGAAAATTATTTGTATCAAGCCATAAGCGACCCGCTTTTTTCCGGGAATGTTGTATTTACTGGTGGGGAAATAATGGCCTCATATTTATTTGAAAATGCTGACTATGTTCCATATTTATTAGATAAATCATTAAAAATGGGTTTAAATGTCGACATAAAAACAAATGCCGGATGGGTGAAGTCCAATTTTTGCAACAAAATTTTTTATGATTTAAATTCTGTAATCGCAAAACATCCGGATAACGAACTGTCTGTATCACTATCATTAGATAAATATCACAAAAATTGTTTTGATAATAATTATACTGTTATAAAACAATTTGCCAATCAAAACAACCACATACAATTTCATGTTAGTGGATTTAAAGAAACCGAATATTTATTCACTGAATTAATGAATAAATTAGCCAAATCTGGTATCAAAACATCAACAGCTTATACAATTGATACTGATGATAATCTGACAGAATCATTTTACATTTTAAATGATAATGTAAAAATATATTATACAAATGGTACATTATTCAGTGGTGGGCGTGCAAAAAACATAAAAAACGCACGTAGAAATAATTTTCCCGAATTTTCATTTCTTAGTCCAGATTGTGAGGTTTTAATGGCCTTTGATTCATTTGGACGTGTTACATTGGGGGAAAATAACGGCAAAAAAATTTCTGCCAATTGGCAGGCACCATTTAACCGCATTTGGAATTTAAATTATATCCGAAATAAATTAATTATTAATGCACAATTGACAGAAATTTATGCAAAAGCATTCAAAAATTGGCATTTTAACAGATAAATTATATATTTTTATCTTTTGCACAGCATAAATTTGCCACCGGACATTCAGCACATCTAGGCCGTAACGCTTTACATGTATATCGGCCATGCAAAACCATCACATGGTTTACAATTGCATGATATTTTTTGGGAATTTTTTTCAATAACTGTTTTTCAACCCGTTCTGGGGTATTTGTATCGTTTGACACCCAACCAAATCTATGCGCCAAACGAAATACATGTGTATCAACACCAATATTTGGCGCACCCCACAATACATTCATAACAACATTTGCCGTTTTCTGTCCTATTCCGGGTAATTTCATTAATTCATCACGATTATGATATTTAATTGGGAAACAATAATTTGGATCATTTGCACCCTGCTCTGCCATTAACTGGGTGGCTAAACCGATAATACTTTTTGCCTTGTTATTAAAAAAGGATATTACACAAATATGCTTTTTTAAACCATCTTCGCCCAATTTAATCATCTGTGCCGGGGTTGCAGCAATCCGAAATAATCCTGGTGTAACCTGATTTACCTTTTTATCTGTTGCCTGGGCCGATAATATCACCGCCACCGCAAACGTAAATTCATTCACCGAATACAATTCCGATCGAATATCCATATTTATCGTTTGCGGGACGATGGTAAAAAATTTTTCTGGCGTCAACACACATTACGCCTTGTGGATTGATATAGCAAATGGTCTGCCATCAATTTCCGTATGATGGTCACCGGTACCACACGATAATTCAACCGCCAATGTATCACGCAATATACGTTCACGATATTTTTCAACCGCATCTGCTAACACAGAATCTGCGGCATATTCCAATATAATACGATCAGCAACATCCAAACCAATTTCTTTGCGCGTATCTTGAATAAAACGCAAAATATTGTTTGCATACCCTTCGGTCATTAATTCTGCATTTATATTTGTATCCAAAACAACAACCGCCGTATTATCCGGCAAACCGGCGCCTGTAACACCACTGCGAACAGTTAAACGGTTTTCAAATTCATCAGCATTTAATGAATATTGTCCCACAACCAATTTATCACCATCAATTGTGTATTCACCACGTTTAACCGCCGGTATTATATCCTTTAACGCACCACCCAAACGTGCACCAATTTTTGGTGTAATCAGATAAATAAAACTGTCTGCAACATCATGGAAAGTATCCGCAAAATCAACCGATTTAACATTCATTTCATCACGAATTATATTTGCATATTCAGTCAAACACGCACCATATACCGTCATAGATGACAACGGTAAACGATTTGGTAATTTATATTGTTCACGTAATTGTTTACCAACAGATACAATTGATTGCACGCGACGCATATCAGTTACGATTTTTTTATCATAAGATTCTGCGATTGGAAAATCCGTTAAATGGACAGATTCATTTCCAGTCAGATTTTTATAAATATATTCTGAAATGAACGGTGCAAACGGTGCCAAACAACGCGTTAACATTACCAAAACATAATGCAACACATTAAATGCCATTTGTTCTTCGTCCCAGAAACGTGTACGTCCCAAACGGATATACCAGTTATTTAATACATCTAAAAACCGAACAAATTCTTTAATTGCAACATCAGGCTTATAGTCATCCAGCGCACCGCCAACAACGGATATCAATTCATTTAATTCAGCCAAAATATACTTATCCAATGGATTTTCTGAATTCAAATCATCCGTGGCGGTAATATTTGCCGGATTTGCATACAATGTAAAGAAATGATACGCATTCCATAATGGGGTCAATATTGTTTTTGTTGATTCTGCAAATACCTTGCCTGCCTTGTCCACCGGAACCGGTTCCGCCTTCATAAAATTTGATCCCTGAATAAACAAACGAATCGCATCGGCACCAAATTGTTCAATTTGTTCGGATGGATCGGAATAATTTTTCAATGATTTTGAAAATTTCTTTTTATTTTCATCTACAACCAATCCATTGGCCGTCACACGACGAAACGCCGGTTTATCAAACAATGCGGTTGCCAAAACCATCAATGAATTAAACCAACCACGGGTTTGATCTTGGCCTTCGATAATATAATCCGCAGGGAATGTTTCTGCAAAACGTTCTGCATTTTCAAATGGATAATGCAACGATGCAAATGGCATTGAACCGGATTCAACCCAACAATCCAATACATCTGGGATTCGTTTCCACCCATCTTTTTCCAATGCATCCAATGTTGGACGATGTAAATCATCCAATTTTACATTAAAAAATTCTTCGATTTCTTTGACAGAACCAAATACTTTGTATTCGCCATCTTTTTCCCAAATTGGTAATGGAGTTCCCCAGAAACGGTTACGTGATATTGCCCACGGGCGTTCACCTTCAATCCATGTACGGAAACGTTCACCAGCCGACATCCATTTAACCTGGGCATTATTTGCCAATAATCTGTCAGAAATTTTTGGAACATCAATATACCAAGAATCTGTGGCACGATATATTAATTTTTCTTTACTGCGATCACCATATGGATACGAATGTTTATATTGTTCTTTTTTTACCAAATGTCCATTATCACGCAAATGTTGAATAATTTTTGGATTCGCCACAAAAATATTTTCACCGGCCCAATCACGAACTGTATTATCAAAATTACCATAGTCATCAACATTTAAAATTACTGGGAATTTTGAATCCAGATTTTTGGCCGCCCAAAAGTCATCTTGGCCATATGCGGGTGCAATATGAACAATACCCGTTCCATCAGAATCAGATACATAATCTGCCGGTATTACCTGATGTAATAAATCGGATATACCAACATAATAATCAAATATCGGTCTGTAATGCAAACCGACCAAATCCGCCCCCATAACTTCGCCAATTTTTGTTGCGTTGGCCAATTGTTTATCGTATGCAGACAAACGTGATTCGGCAATAATGTAAACCAAACCGGCATCATCTTGCATGCGTAAATATTTCATTGATGGGTTAACCGCCAAGGCACTGTTTGCCGGCAACGTCCACGGTGTCGTTGTCCATGCCAATACCCGATCACCATTTTCCAATTCAAACCATACGGTTACGGCATCATCAACGACATCACGATAATCTTGGGATGCTTCGGAATTAGAAATAACCGTTCCATTTACCCAATCAAATGGATTAACGGAATAATCTTTGTACAGCAACCCCTTATCATACAATGTCTTGATTGCCCACATTACAGATTCCATATAGTTTTTATCCATGGTTTTATAACCATACCCGTCACCAACATCGACCCAACGTCCCATACGGGCAATAAAATGTTCCCATTCATGTGTATATGTTAAAATATCATTACGGCACATATCACAAAATGCAGCAATTCCATCTGTGGCAACAATATCTTTGGCACTGCGTCCCTGCTTTTTTTCAACAGAATTTTCCGCCGGCAACCCATGACAATCCCACCCCAGTTCACGACGAACATATTTTCCACGCATTGTTTGATAACGGCATACCATATCCTTAATAACCGTAACACCCAAATGTCCCCAATGGGGCAAGCCATTTCCAAATGGGGGACCATCATAAAACGAAAACGGATGTCCCAATTTTGTTTTATTCAATGTTTTATGAAAAATATCGTTTGCCTGCCAGAACGACAACGTTTCTTTTTCCAACGCAGAAAAATCTACACGTGCCTCTGTCTTTGGGTATGCCATAATTTTAACTCCATACGTTTTATTATAAAAAAACAGGCGCCACATGCGCCCCAGCCATGCAGAAGCGCATTGCCGGTTATTTAATAATAATTATTTTTGCTGTTTTCATTTTATGCAATTTTAATATATGTTTTTGCAAATTTCCATAAAAATTTAAATGGTGCCGGCCACAAGACTTGAACTTGCGACCCCTTCATTACGAATGAAGTGCTCTACCAGCTGAGCTAGGCCGGCAACAGTTAAAATATAATACATATTATTTTAATTTTCCACAGATTTTTTTTATCACTGCGGACAGTGATATGCAGCGATACACTATCGCTGCACCATTTCATGCTGGTATCACTGCACAACAATCTGTGTCATGCGTAATATAACATATATAGTCATATGTAGCCACAGATTTTTTATTTAATCAACTCTTTAATAATTGTTTGTAATGATGCACCTGTCAAATCTGTTTTGATAATACTGCTATCATAAAAACATTCTGGGACAATATTATTATATTTATCAACCCGTAGTATACAAATTACAAATTTTTGCATAAATAGTCCATAATTCATATTGTCAAAAAAATCTTTGTATGCCGTGGCCAACATATTTGTTTTATTTTTATCTATATCAGAATCATCATCACCTTTGACTTCAAGATATAGATAATTCCCATTTATAAATTTAATAACAAAATCAAAGTAACTTTTTTTATTGTTATTGAAATCATCTAAATATTCACCGAATATATTTCCAGATGTTTGATTTTTACCCCACACCTGCACCGGCAACATTTGGAACCAATTTTTCAAAGCATCAGATACCACTTTTTCTTTTGCAGAATCTAAAATATCACATGCAATTTGTTTTTGTTCCGCATTATATGAACCATTTGGTATATTTTTGATTTCTGATTTTAAATGTTCGCGTATAACGCTAATGTCCGTCATATTGCCCCCGTTTTGTGTTAAAACAAAAACCACCGGAAAAATCGGGTGGTTGGAGGTTTTTAACGTCCCCGCAGACGTATAGCATTCAGAGGTTACGACACCCCAATGGAAAAAATCATTCCATCATTTTAATAATAAAAACAACCACACCAAAAATCAAATAAAAATACAGGGATTTCATCCAAAAGATTTATATCCTGTATATCATATTTTAAATTGGTGATATTTTATTGGGTATGAATACGATATTGGCATATTACGGTTTAATGATTATAAAATTAATCATGGCAATTGGGGTTGCCGTCATATATTTGCGTTATTTTACCGCGGCTGGTAATTTAAAACAAATGACCGCATTGGATATTATTATTAATTTCTTGTTAAGTGCGATTCTGTCTGATTTTATTTTGGACCGCCATATTGGTATTATGGATTTTGTTATAATTGTAACGATTTATGGGGTTCTGCTGTATGCACTTAGCAAATTAACCCTGTATACAAATGTTGGACGACGCATATTTATTGGAACACCACATGTCATTATTCAAAATGGAAAATTGGACACAGAACGCATGGCACGATTAAATATATCGGCCCATGATTTGGCAATGGCATTACGCAGACAACAAATTCAATCCATTCATGATGTTGAAACCGCTGAAATAGAACCAAATGGCGATTTTACCATTGTAAAAAAAGGCGACAGAAAATATTCTGTTGTAATTATTGATAATGGTAATATTGATAAATTTGGACTGGCAAAAATTCAGAAAAACGAAAAATGGCTGCGTACCCAATTACGACGTAAAAAAATAAAAGACATTGATGATATTTTAATTGCCCAATGGCACAGGGGGCGGCTACAAATTGTAAAAAAGTAAAAAAATACCGGCAGTTGCCGGTTTCTTTTATTTATTTCCACACTTTATTTTACGCATAACAACCATTATTCCCGCCGGGGTCATTCCGGGGATACGCGATAATGCCGCAATATTTTCCGGGCGTGTAATTGTTAATTTTTCAATTAATTCATTCGTTAAGCCTGGCATATTTTTATATTCAAAATCACGTGGGATTTTTAATTCCATATCACGTTTATATGCATCCATTTCACGAATCGAACGTTGAATATATCCGGCATAAAATTTATCGTTTTCTAAAATTTTCTGCGAACGCATTGCATATTTTTCACGATACATATCATCAGAAATCATATTACAACGCACCGCCATTTGTCCCAATCGGACAATCGCGTTATCTGCACGCAAATGTAATCTGTATTCCGCACGTGATGTAAACATACGATATGGTTCATCAACACCCAACGTTGTTATATCATCAATCAATACACCAATCATTGAATTTGTTCTGTTTATATCCAACATTTCGCCACCAATCGCACGGGCGGCAGCATTGGCACCGGCAATTAAGCCTTGGGCGGCGGCCTCTTCATAACCACTGGTTCCATTTATTTGACCGGCAAAAAACAATCCGGGGATATCTTTGGATTCCAAATGTGCATCCAATTTACGTGCATCAATCGCATCATATTCAATTGCATACCCATAACGTGCAATACGTGCATTTTCCAAACCTGGTATTGTTCGTATCCAAATATCTTGAATATCGGCACCAAAACTGGTTGAAATACCATTGGGGTATATTAAATCGCTGTCCAATCCTTCGGGTTCTAAGAAAACATGATGTGATGTATGATCAACAAACCGCATTACTTTGTCTTCCAAACTGGGACAATAACGTGGGCCAATCCCTTCGATATCGCCATTATACATCGGTGCATTTGCAATATTATCACGTATAATTTGATGTGTTTTTTCGGTTGTGTGCGTAATAAAACACACCGCATCAAAATTATTTTCAGCATTTGGCGCAGAAAACCAATCATGTGGTTTGTCACCCGGTTGCAATTCACACACAGAAAAATCAATACTGTCACGATAAATACGTGCCGGTGTTCCCGTTTTTAATCGCATTAAACGAAAGCCCGCCCGTTCCAATTCCGGTGAAATATGAGTATCGGGTGACTGATATTCACCGTTGTCCATTAACCGACCCGACGATATTTTTTCACCCCCACGTGTTACCAAACCACGCAAAAACGTTCCGGTTGTAAACACCAAAGAGGCCGCATTATATTTTTCATTCACAATTTTGTTTTCAATATCCAGTTTTTCAACCGTTTCAAACAAAACCGTTAAATTTTTTTGTTCATTTAAAATTTTTACAACCGCATCATGATACAATTTTCGGTCAATCTGGGCACGTAATGCCTGGGTCGCCGCCCCATGAGATGCATTTAACGTTCTGAAATGAATACCCGCAGCATCCGCCGCACGGGGCATAACGCCACCAAACGCATCCATTTCGGCAACCATTTGTGATTTTCCCGGTCCACCAATACTGGGGTTACAAGACATTGCCCCCAAATCGGTTTCACGCATTGTTAATAACAATGTTTTTGCACCACGACGGGCGGCGGCCGATGCGGCCTCAACCCCGGCATGTCCCCCACCAATAACAATCACATCAAATTTTTGCATTTTTGTTTAAAACCGTCCCATTGCACCATTAACATTTAAAACCTGACCATTGATATATGAGGCCTCGCTGGACGCCAAAAATACACACGCATTTGCAATATCGTCCGGTTCGCCAAAACGTCCGGCCGGAATCTGTGCCAAATAGGCCTTTTTTAAATCATCGGATAAAACGTCCGTCATTGGCGTTTTAATAAAGCCCGGTGCAACACAATTTGCGGTTATACCACGGGATGCAACCTCGGCCGCAATGGATTTTGTCATTGCAATCATTCCCCCCTTGGACGCAGCATAGTTTGCCTGGCCTGGGCCACCAATGACACCGATAATAGATGCCATATTTATAATACGACCATAACGCTGTTTCATCATTGGCATAATCGCCGCACGACACATTTTAAATGTTGCACGTAAATTCGTATTTATAACATCATCAAATTGTTCATCTGTCATACGCATCAACAATGTATCTTTGGTAATACCGGCATTGTTAACCAAAATATCAATTTTGCCAGCTGCATCAATTGCATTCATAACCAATTCAACCGCCCCACCATCAGCCGCCAAATCGCACGGTATTTTGATGTATTCATCACCAAATTCAGCATCCATTTTTGCGGTATTACGTCCAGATACAACAACCGTTGCACCCGCCTGTTTCATTTTACGTGCAATTGCACCACCGATACCACCGGTTGCACCTGTAATCAAAACCACTTTGCCAGTTAAATCAAACATTTTATATCTCCAATTTCTTTGCGTTAATTTCAGGACAAATACGTCCAATCAAACCAGTTAAAACCGAACCCGGTCCAATTTCAATTGCATCAGTAATTCCCAAGGATGGCATATTTAAAACACTTTCACGCCAACGAACCCCATGTGTCATCTGATACACCAATTCTTGTTTAATTTCATCGGGGTCAGACATAGGGGCTGCGGTTTTATTGGCAATTAATGGAACAGATGGGGTTGCCATCTTGACATTTGCCAGTGCTTCACGCATTGCATCGGCCGCCGGTGATTGAATTCTGCAATGAACGGGGACAGATAACGCCAAAGCCATTGCACGTTTTGCCCCATTTGCCTTGGCCAATTCCATTGTTTTTTCAACCGTTTCACGTGCCCCAGAAATAACAACCTGACCCGGGCAATTATCATTTGCAACATCACAATCGGTTTGGGCACAAATTTCACGAACCTGTTCAATGGTCAATCCCAAAATAACCGCCGTTAACCCATGTCCCACAGGGACCGCTGATTGCATTGCATCACCACGTGTCCGCAACAGGCGTGCGGTATCGGCAATACTTAACGCACCGGCGGCACATAATGCGGTATATTCCCCCAAACTGTGACCGGCAACAAATTCCGGCAAAGATACATCGGCCGCACGTAACATCGCAATCGATGTGGCCATAATTGCCGGTTGGACATTACGGGTTAACGTTAAATCATCCGCAGGTCCATTAAAAATAATATCTGATAATTTTTCCCCCAGTGCATCGTCAACTTCATCAAACACAGCACGAGCCGCGGCATTATTTTCATATAATTCCCGTGCCATCCCCACAGATTGGGAACCCTGGCCTGGGAAAACAAAAACTGATGACATTTATTTCCCTTATATTTTTCTAAAAAACAACATAATAATTATACTTTACGAATGCTGAATTCGCAACCGCAATAATTCTGACGATAAAAATCGGATTCACGACCGATTTTTTGTCGTAAATTTTCATCCCATTTGATTGATTTATACATCGGCCCCATTACATCAGCCCCAGCGGAATCAACCTGTGATTGACTTTTGTGACGTGATACCCCCAACACAGATGCCACCGCATCAAAACCATTTGATTTGGCCCACTTTTTTGCATATTCAAAACGAAATTGAAAACATTTCGTGCAACGTGCACCACGTTCCGGTTCACTTTCAAGTCCCACAACCGCATTACGCCACGCGTCATGATCATATTCACCAATTACGTATTTCACACCCAATTGTTGGCAATATTTTATCTGTTCGGTCAAACGTTTTTCATATTCAGATATTGGATAAATATTGGGGTTAAAAAACATTACAATAAAATCATCAACCCCATCAATTGCCCCATCGGCCAATTGACGAATCGCACCGGCACTGCATGGGGCACAACAAGATACCAAAACCAGTTTCATTTATTTTTTAATTTATAATATTTTCTGATTTCAAAACACGCATTTTTACGTATGCAACGAAAAATTCCTATCTGCTGTGTTCTTAAACTGTCTTCTGTCAACGCGGGAATATCTATAATTACTTTTCTATTTTTATAGTCTTCGATTGTATTTGAATTTGTGACATTACGTACCCCTTGCAAAATATTACATTTCAACACATCTTCACAATTGCCCATTTTTATACAATATTGACACCGAAAACTTATATGACAAGCACATTTTCCGTTTTCATTATGCATATTTATTTTAAACCCATCTACATTTTTTGAATCCATTTTATTTAACCTTTATTTATATTCTGTTCCTGGGGCTGTATCTGATTCTAATTCAATAATTATTTTGCCGTCATCACCCTGCCCCAATTCTGCGGCACTGCACATCATACCAAACGATTCTGTACCCGCAACTGTTTTTTGACAAATCGGCTTTTTAATTGTGGGAACACATGCCCCAATTGGAGCCAAAACACCAATCATTCCAACACGAACATTTGGGGCACCACATACAATCTGTAAATTTTCACCTGTTCCGCAATCAACCGTTAATATGTGCAAATCTGCACGGGTACCATGTTCTTTGATATCTATGATCTTTGCCGCAACCAATTGTGGAATTTCTTTGCGTTTTGCATATTTGGCACTTAATTCTTTGACCCGATCATCATCAATACGGTTAAATAAATTTTCAGGAACAACAAATTCAGCCCCATCAACAATACGATGTTCATAATTGACCGGCCATGATAAATCGAACGTATTTATAAATACTTTTTGCATTTTTTCTGCGGCATCTGGTATAAATGGTGCCGATACACGGGCAAACAAATCAATCATTTGAAAACATTCGTTCAAAACCGCACCGGCCACCGCCATATTACCATTTTTAACCAATGTCCACGGTTCCATTTTTGTCATATATTCATTTGCAATGGCAAATAATGAACGTAATGCCACAATAGATGCCCGAAATTCACACGCATCCAATGCATTGGTTAATTCTGTAATTTTTGCGTTTATTTGTGATTCTAATTCTAAATCACGCGCACCCGCCGCAGGAACATTATTACCAAAATTTTTCGCCGTTAATTTACAAACCCGCGAAACAAAATTTCCTAACATTCCATTTAAATCTTTGTTCACAATATCCGCAAAACGCGCAATTGTAAAATCACTGTCATCTGTTTCGGGGGCGGATGCAATTAACGCATAGCGCCAAACATCGGCCGGTGCATCGGAAATTGCACTGTCTAAAAAAACCCCGTTTCCTGTTGATTTTGAAATTTTATCCCCTTCGAAATTCAAGAAATTCATAGATTTCAACATATCAACCGTTTTCCAATTATCATTCATGGCCAGTTGTTGTTGTGGGAAAAAGACAGAATGAAATTTTACATTATCTTTGCCCATAAATTGTGCGTAATGACAATCGGGATTTTTCCACCAGTCGGCCCAATTTTTATTTGCCGCCTGTGAAATTGAAACATATCCCCATGGTGCATCAAACCAAACATAAAAAACTTTGTTTTCATATCCCGGTTTATTTACAGGTACCCCCCATGGTAAATCACGTGTAATAGATGTATCACGCAATGTATCATTTGCCCAGCCACGTGCAATTGCGGATGCCGTCTTTGACCATTTTGGGGCATGCACCTTTAACCATTGAGACCATTGATTTTGCAATTTTGACGCACAAAAAAACAGATTCTTGGTTGGACGCATTTCTATGTTTGTACTGCCCGATAATTCACTGCGTGGATTTTTTAGTTCATTTGCCTCGTACGTGGCACTGCATTTATCACATTGGTCACCACGCGCATTTTCATAACCACATTTTGGACATGTCCCACGTAATTGACGATCAGCCAAAAACATATTATCATCAACAGAAAATGGTTGCATTGTTTCATGTTCCGCAATCAATCCTTGATTTTCCAAACGTAAAAACAATTCATGAATTAATTTTGTCTGCAAATCTGTGTGTGTACGCCCATATAAATCAAATGATAAATTAAAATCATGCACCGCACGTAAATGTTTTTCGTAAAAACCGTTATTGTATTCAATAATTGATAAACCGGCCTTGGCCGCACCAACAACCGCCGGCGTTCCGTGTTCATCTGCGCCACAAACATATAAAACATCACGACCCATGGCACGACAAAAACGGGCATAAATATCAGACGGCAACCAACATCCCACCAAATGTCCAATATGTAATTCACCATTAACATACGGCAACGCAGATGTTATTAAATATTTTTGTTTAATTTCCGTCATTTTATATATCCTTTGTCAAATAAACAGGGTGCCCAACGGGCACCCCCAGGAATCCCGTCATATTTTTTGAAAAAATTATTTTTGCATTCGCATTATTTCAATTTTCTTTAATCTGGTGGGTGGTATTGGACTCGAACCAACGACCTTTACGATGTCAACGTAACGCTCTAACCAACTGAGCTAACCACCCAAAACCCACACTTCCGGGGATGCTATGTCCGTAAAACCAACGACCTTTACAATATCAACGTACGCGGCTTCCCAACTTTGCCAACCACCAAAAACAAATGGATTATATCAAAGAAAATACCGATTGCAATATTAATATTAAAAAATCCGTATTTTGATACGGATTTTTTTTGCACAATATTAACATTTGTTATCAAATATTACGTGGCTTATCATTTCTATTTATTATTGTATTTTGTTTCTTTTCTGGATTTTTAACATTTTCAATACCATTGTTAAAACTGGTTATTTTATCTGTTTTTTGTTCTCAACCAAACGTTTTACCGTTTCTGTATCACACACCTTTCCACCATATTTTATGTGTTCGGAACCAGTTAAATGTAACTTTTTACACTTTAACCCTTCGGGGATTTCTATGCCGTCTGCACACAATAAATATAATTCTTCAACCTGTAAATCCTTGGGTAATTTTATGTGTTCGGAACCAGTTAAATCTAACTTTTTACACTTTAACCCTTCGGGGATTTCTATGCCGTCTGCACACAATAAATATAATTCTTCAACCTGTAAATCCTTGGGTAATTTTATGTGTTCGGAACCAGTTAAATCTAACTTTTTACACTTTAACCCTTCGGGGATTTCTATGCCGTCTGCAAACAATAAATATAATTCTTCAACCTGTAAATCCTTGGGTAATTTTATGTGTTTAGCATGACTTAAATCTAACTTTTTACACTTTAACCCTTCGGAGATTTCTATGCCGTCTGCAAACAATAAATATAATTCTTCAACCTGTAAATCCTTG
>JAKSTF010000019.1 GCA_024402715.1 Alphaproteobacteria bacterium | reverse complement strand
GCATATCAAAGGAGAGAGATTTGATGAAAAAATCACTGTTATTATTACCAGTATTGGCATTGGCTGCATGCGACAATAATAAACCAAAGTATGATATGACTTTGGCGTGCGAAGATGGCGCAAAAGGCACTTATTTGGTTGAAGCAAAGATTTATGAAACCAAAGCAGATTTGGTCATAACAAGATTAGATAAAGAGTTACGCCACAAAAGTAACGAATGGTTAGCAGATCACCTATGGTTGTATAATAAGCTTCCTTTGATAGATGACAAGATAGAGATTTCTTTGTCTGCAGAAAGTGCTTTTTCTGAATACACAGATCCAGGACACGTGAAACTTAGTATGAGTCATGGTAATCTGACCGGAGGTTTAGGGTTTTCGTTGTGGCATGCTGCAGATAACAATCTAACCGTGAATGACGGTGAAAAAATACCAGATGGCGAATGGATGGTTGGTACATCATGTCATTTGGTTGTGGACCGCAAATTGACAGATTATGGTGATATGACACCAGAAGAAATCAAAAAAATGAAAAATTGTGCTGCTTATAATGAAATTCAATTATCAATGGATACGGTGGCACCTAGCACAGCTGCTTATGTGGTATATGATGAAAATACCGGTAGAGAGATGTTCATTTCTAAAGAGCAAATGAAAGTAATTACAAATGGTGTAGATTTTAATCATTTTGTATTAGCAAACATCAGGTATTATTTAGAAGATGCGAAGCATGCGTGTGAAATAGCGGATAAATTGAAAGCATATATCAAAGAACATATAGATGAGGAAGGAAAACCAATTTATGTGGCAGAAAATATGCACTGTGCTGGTTCAGATTCAGCAGAAACGACCAAAATAGAAATATATCGCCGTTATGCTATGGTCTATTCTGGAAACAGAACATACCGCCTAGAAGGCTCAAGAATGACATTTGATGATGAACCAACAAGAACGTACGAACATGATGGCATTGATTTGCTTGCTCATACAAGTGCAAATAAAACTAAAATAGGTTTTGTGTTTGTGAATCACAGATGTTTCTTTGATGAAACAGAAGAAGATAATCCAGCACAAAAAAAACAAACCAAAGCTGTGGATAAGGAATTGATAGATAAAATATTTAGCTGGTTTTAGCAAAAACAAACCGCCGAAAGGCGGTTGTTTTATCTGGATTTGTCATTTAATGAAATATATTTTGATAATGGATTTTGCTTGATAACAGATATTGCATCTTCGGTAGATATATCAAAGTAATTCTTTGATGATTTACCCATTTTATTACCTTTGTCATCAACAACAAGGCTGCCATACAGGTATCTTTTTTCAACAGGTGCTTTATCAAAGAAATAGTGATACAAGGCTTCACGTACCGCATCATCTTTGTACAAGTAATGATCTAATCCCAAAATAACAACATTATTCTGCGGAAACATTTCCCAACTGCCCAAAGATGAGATGCTATGATGCAACCAATAATCAAAGCTAGAAAAATGCCCAGTTGATACAGCATGGCATTTATCGCATTTCACTTGCATATTATCGCCATCTATTTCTGTGTGGGTGTGGGTATCTTTGCACTTCGGGCATACTGTCAAAGCAAATGTTGTGTTTGAATTATCAGTTGGTCTACCAGATGCATTTAACATTACTTGCTTGATCTCCGCTTGATACAACAATGTTGTTGTTATCAAATGTTTAAATACGGGTGTATTTTTATATAAATCTGAACAATACCGGAAATTGGCAGTTATATTTGGAAATTGTTTTTTTATGTATGCGAATTCATTTTTTATATATTCGCCCCAAACACGAGTTGTGATGCGCCCATCCGGTTCTGTGCTAAATTGAATTGTTGTATCCAATGGCCTTGTATCAAATATCAAATTTGCGATATCGGTTCCAGTCAGGACTCGCTGTTCTGTATCTGCAAAAGTGATTTGGAAATTCAATTTTACATCTTTGCCCAATCGTGCCAATTCTTCACACATAACATATGGCAAAGCAATCAGCGACATTCTGTTACCTGCATGAAAGGCGTACGGTCTTATACCTGTTTCAACACGTTCGTTTCCATTCATTGTTTGGGCTAATTTCTTTGCGCCATCAGCATAAAAAAGCGTGCTATCAGTCATTTAACATTTCCTTTTCAAAATCTCCCCAGCTTTCCCAATAATATTTATTAAATTTCTTTAGATCATATCTTTCAAAATCAGAATGTGAATCATATATGATGCCAATGTTTTTTAATCCGGCCAAATAAGCAGATATAGCACCAATCATAGAATCTTCTACGACAAGGACTTTATTCAATTTTTCAACCATATCAAAATGCTCCAACGCCATTTGATATGATTCTGGGTTTGGCTTTGATTGGCTGATATCATCTTTGGTCACTATATAATCAAAAAAGTCATTTGGTTTCAGTATTTTACCTGTTTCTGATAAATCTGTGGAATACAAATCTATCTCTTGTTTCCTAGAACCCGTAATCAAAGCGGTTTTTACATTTGGGTTTAACTGCTTTAACTTTGTTAATACATTCGCAGCATTTTCTTTGTACTGGATTTCTTTTAGAAAATGATCAAACCCCAGTTTTACAATTTTCTTATCTTCATTATTATTGAATAATTTTGCCCAATCCCGATAATAATTATTCAAACCATTTATACCGTATTTGTCCCAATAGTCTGCCACAATGGCATTTAATGTATCCAAAGATACACATTTGTTGTAGTTATTGGAAATTAAAAACTGGTCGCATTTACGATATGTGTCATGGGATGAAACCAATGTTCCATCCCAATCAAAACAAATAAGATCATATTGGTTTATTTTCATATCTTTAGAATTTAGGTGTTACCTTGTTGACCATATAATCCATACGTTTACCTTTCTTCACTTTCGGGGCAATTTCAGCAATATTCATCAAATCATATCCAATGACACAACCGCCAACATCATCGCACCATTCGCCGTCTTTTTCTAATACAGCATATACATACAAGGCATATTTATATCCAGGTTTGCCTTTCAAAGAAACACGTTCATATCCAATAGGCATCCATTCTTTGACAGACATATTCAATTCTTCTTTGATTTCTCGATTTAATGTCTGTTCAATAGTTTCGTCTTTTTCTGCGTGACCGCCAGGCAGACCGAACGGATATTCAATGTTTTCTGGATATTTTACAACCGGCACTTTACCGTCAAGGTTCCCGATAGCATAAACACCACCCCAAGGCAGATCTGGCATTTCTGCTTTGCTATCAATCGGTATAAATTCTATTTGGAATTCCATATTGTTCCAAAAATGAGGTTCTGTTGTTACAGGCTGTTTTTCCATTATTTTCTCCTTTGGTTGAATTGTGAAACTATGGTTGTAAATTGCTGATATACATCTGATATTGCCTTGTTTGCATCAATCTTTTGCATACCCAGTGGCAACAACAGATTTGATATATTCGGCACATTGGCAGAATATCTAATGTATCTGTTTTGATAATAGGCATGTTGCTCTGACTCAGATAATTTTTTATCGAATAATTCGATATCTCTCATGCCGCGCTTGGTCATTCTATCGACACAATTGGACATGGTTGCATCAAAGAATACGCTGCCGATAATATGAATATGTTGATTATTAACAAACAAATCCAATTCTTCTTGTCTTTGTGGAAATCCATCAAGCAAATATACTTGATGATATTCCATTGTTATTTTTTCAGCCATTATCCCAGACACAACCCAAGCAGGCGATGTCTTGGTTTCTTTATCGCCAGTGGTCAATAACGCATGTCTAAAATCGGATTTTGCTTTTTCTTTTATTACATCACGAATTAAATCGCCGGCAGATATGTGATACGTATCAGGATGGTTGATACAGTATTCTTGACATATGGTGCCTTTGCCAGCCCCAGGATATCCCGCAATAAAAATAACATCTTTATCTTTCATAATTATATTTCCTGCGTATATAGTCTGTTATGTATTCATTATCCGGCAAATATACAAATTCTTTATATTTGCATTTGTTTTTTAGTACAATGCTGTTTCTATATCAAATTTGTGTAATCAGCATTTTTTATCGTTGTTTGTCCAGAAATTCATATAAATAAAATCTATTGAAAGATTCAGAAAATTGTGAAAAATCTATATCGGCAGGAATTTGATAATACTGTTTCATTTTATCTCTATAATCCGATTTAGAAAGTTTGTTTAATGTGCCGTATATAAAATCATTTCTAAATGTAGAGTTTTCTTTTTTCCCTAAAGAATTTAATAAATATAACTGAATGTTTTGTGGATTTTGTATTTTTATATGATCTATTTCTGGTGTCCCGTGTAAATAAGACATCATTAAAAACATGTTCTTATTTCCTTCGTGTAACATATTGTCTACTTCATTCATAATTACTAATTTATTTAAAACATGCGTAGTTCCTAAAACCAAACGGTTTTTTTGTGTGAAGTTACCAAAAAATAAATACGTTGCCACGTCAACATCAATATTATATCGATCGAACTGCAGTCCTGTGTCTCTGTTTTTGGATATCAATATATTTTGCCCAGATATATCGTTACAAATATCGTTGTATTTTTTATTAAAATCAAATGGAAAAATACATTGGGTTGGAACAATATGTTTTGGTAATGATAACAGTAATGATTTTTCGTAATATCTTTTGACTGTGCCGCCACAAAACACACATTTGCCATTATCAATGAATTTATATTTTATATTTTCAGCAACACAATCAACCTTGCCACAAGGACACTTCAATTTTTCCAAATTCTTTTCAATAACACTCTCAGAGTTAGATAATTTTTCTAAATCTGTAGTTATGCGCAAAGAGGTATCTATGTCTGAAATAAGGTGTTTGGGCTTCGCGTCCAATTGTTCTATGGAGTTCATAAATTCATCAAGGTTTTGACGATTTTTGTTTGCGATGGTATTTATGCCAAGGTACGAAGGAACGTCAAGTTTTATTCCCAACACTTTGCATAGTAGGATCATAGTTAGAATACCATAACAAGGGTTACTTGATGGAATGCCAATTGGACCAGTTGTTACTAAAAAATCTTGTTTATTCATTTGATGCACCACAATATGATTTAATTTTAAAATCCAATAAATCGTTTTTATTTTTGATTGTTTCCATTGATGTTTTGTTTATGTTTGATATTGTTATTCCATTATCAAAACCTTTTTTAGAAATAAGATTCTTAAATCTCAATTTTCTGTCAATCAATGGAATTCGATGGTTGAAAAAATTGAAAATCTTTTTATTATTTATTTTATAATCTATAACTTGCTTTATTTTACTTATAAGATTGAAATCAAAATTTTTCTCTGGCATGGTTATCAAACAAGAATTTAGACCAATAAAATATATATTACCGTCAAGAGACTTTATACATCTGTACACACAATCAATGATTTTTTGGAATAGTAAATGGCTGTATATTTTATTCCCCGTTAAATTATTTAATCCAGAAAAATTATTAAATTTTATGTTTATTGCACACATAGCGGTATTACCAAATTCTTGGTACAACAGACGTTCTGGTTTGCAATGTGTCCCACCAAAATAATCATAACAACAAACCGGTGTTTGTAAAAATGTACAAATCTTGCGTGTAAGCAAATCTGGTGAGGGGATGTTTTCATCGCAAAATGCGATAAAATATTTGGGCGTATATTCAATGCCTTGTATTTGATCTAAATCAAGCCTGACATTTGTTTTGTCTTCAAACGACGCGTATAGTTTTGACAAAGAACGATGCTTCCCTAATTTGGCAACAGAAAATCCAAATGCGCAACAATTGGAATAATCAAGTTGTGGAAAACGTTGTGAAATTGCGGTTGTTATAAAATTAGCAATTTCCACTAAATATGTACGTATAATATTTATGTCCAAGCCAGAATTTATAATTATAAAACCGTCATCATTTTTGGAATAGTCAAAAGAATATATCTGATTAGACCTGGTTTTATATCGTAAATATTTCATTACGTAATTAAAAATAAATGCTTTTATTGCATAAATGTCTTTTGAAGAGATTTTATTTATAAGTTTGGTACAGCTTTTTATGTCAAACTCTATAAGATAAACGCCTCCATTTTTAATCTCTGCGAAACAATCAGCAAAACCAAGAAAAAAATTATTTGGATTATATACGTTTGCGATGCTTTCTGATAACAGATGTTTTTTTATAATATCCATCAATATGTCAGATTTTTCTAAGTATTTATCCCGATGTAAAAATTCGTATATTATTTGTTCAGGAGGAATTAGATAGTCATATTTAGAAATCAAATCAAAAAACTGGGATTTTTTTATGCCCATAGATTTTATTTGCTGGAAAACATGCTTTTTATATAACACCTTGTGTAAAGGCTAGCACAATAATGGTGATAGTCAATTGTTTTTCTATTGCAAATACTAAAAAATGCCTTAATATAAGTGACTAGCCATAAAACTATAAAAAGGGTCGTTTATGAAGTATCTTATCACCAGTGCATTACCATACGTAAATGGAACAAAACATCTTGGAAATCTTGTTGGGTCTTTATTGCCATCTGACGTCTACTCACGATATTTAAGAACAAAAGGCGAGCGGGTTTTGTATATTTGTGCAACAGATGAACACGGAAGCCCAACAGAAGTGGCAGCAAAGAATGAGGGAATTACCCCTCAAGAATTGTGTGATAGACAATTCAAAATACAACAGGAAATGAACAAGTTTTACAATTTGTCGTTTGATTATTTCGGACGCAGTTCGTCAAAGAACAATATACAATTGACGCAGTATATCGCGAATAAACTTCAAGAAAACGGTTTTATTGAAGAGCGTATCATAAAACAATTTTTTTCCATTGAAGATAACATGTTTTTAGCTGACCGCTTTATTGTTGGAAAGTGCCCGTTTTGTGGTTATGAAAACGCACGTGGTGACCAATGTGAAGCATGTACAAAAGTGCTTGATCCAACAGATTTAATCAATCCTAAATCAGCAATATCTGGCAGTTCTAATCTTGAATTACGTGAAACAAAACATTTGTTTTTATTGCAGTCAAAATTGGAAAAAGACTTACAAAAGTGGATAGCAGCACAGACAACATGGCCGAAACTAGTTAAAAGCATCGCGCAAAAATGGTTAAAAGAAGGGCTCCAAGATCGCTGTATTACACGTGATTTGTCTTGGGGGGTGCCGGTTAATAAACCAGGATATGAAAACAAAGTGTTTTATGTCTGGTTTGATGCTCCCATTGCTTACATTTCTGCAACAAAAGATTGGGTAGATGAAGATAATCAAAATCGTAATTTGATGGACTGGTGGGGAGCAGATAGCGACACAAAATACGTTCAGTTTATGGGGAAAGATAATATTCCGTTTCATACAATTACTTTCCCTGCAACAATAATGGGGGCTGGTAGTGAGTTTAAACAACCGGATTATATCAAGGGTGTAAATTGGTTAAATTATTATGATGGAAAATTTTCAACTAGTTCTAAACGTGGTATATTTATGAACCAGGCCATGGATTTGTACCCCGCGGATTATTGGCGATATGCGTTAATGGCAAATATTCCAGAAGGGGACGATAGTAATTTTACTTGGGAGGCCTTTGCAAAATCTGTAAATAGTGAGTTGGCAGACGCCTATGGTAATTTTGTCCAACGCGTATCTGTGATGAATAAAAAATATTTTGGCGATGAAATACCCGATGGAGGAATTGAAGCCGAAACAGAAAAACGTTTGATGGTTGAGTTAGAAAAATTGATAAAAGAATATGATGATAATATGTCAGCTTTGGAATTCAGAAAGGCTGTACAAACATTGTATGCAATATTCTCTATGGCAAACACATATTTTTCTGAAAAAGAACCTTGGAAACGAGCCAAAGAAGGTGACATGTCTGATGTTGCGTTGACATTGCGTTATTCATTCAACCTTGAAAGATTATGTGCTATTTTATCATCGCCGTTTATTCCGGAAACATCAAACAAAATATATAATGCGTTAAATCTAACTCAAGATTTGTGCAAATTCCCAGAGCAAGACATAGCAAAAGAATTAACGATTTTAAAGCCTAAACACCCTGTGTCTCAACCTGGAATATTGTTTAATAAAATCTTACCAGAGAAAATAACGGAATTAAAAGCAATGTTTGGCGATGAAAATGTCAAGACAGTTAATCGTCATGGAAAAGAACTGCATATTTAGTAAACAATATACGCAAACCGTTTGAATTGGCGCTTGAATACGCGAAGTTGCCCCATAATGAGGTTAATTGTGCGCTGGTGGGCTTTGTGGTGGGCAACAATCTGCATAAACTTGTATTGAATGCGGCGAAGTAGCCACGGCTTGGCGACAGGTTAAATTGCCGGCTTGGTTGCGACGTATTGCGGCCTCAAGTTCGCGTAAAGACCGACATGCGGCAAAGTACAGCATAACAAAGTCTGTGCGATGGTTGGGGCAAATATCGTCAAAATGCGTATATTTCATAGACAATCCTTTTAAGGTTGTCGTATTTGTCCGTATTTATTGCCATTTGTCCAGTTATTTGTTGTGTTGGATACATAAAAAAACTACCCAGAAAACTACCCAGAAAATTTTGGTCAATAGCGGCAAAAATGCTAATTTTGCATTATGTTCCAAATATGTAGACAATTTTGTGGGGTGAAAAGCATAAATTATTCACAGTACTACGGATGGGGGGCGGATGCTGTGTAGCTATTGTGTAGCTGAACGCATAATTCGTGGTGTTTTTTGGTGTATTCTGGTGTGCGTAAATACAAAAGTGTAAAGTAAAGAAAATGCCGCAAACCTGCGGGGTTTACGGCGGAATTTCTTGGCTCGGGCAACTGGACTCGAACCAGTGACATACGGATTAACAGTTGAGACTTTTGGGGCCCTTTTCAAAATGTAAAAAAATGTAAAGCAAACGCTCTGTATCCCACGGAATCCGTGGTCTGTAACGTTTTGCACTTGGTGGCATTTTTTGCAAAAAATCATCATTTTTTTGTTTGTTTTTTCAAATAAATATGTCGCACGTATAACAATCAAAATGGGGTGAAATTATATTATACAAAGTATGATAAAACGTGATGCAAATAGGAACTTTTTTGACGAACACCGCCATAACTTAATGCAAATATATGTTATCGAAAATATAGTCTAACTATATGCAAACGAACTTTCATACGGCATTTTTCGTGTGCTCCCCAATATCTTAAATAAAATCTTATTTAATAAATTAAATAAACATACATTTAAGCCAAACATACATGTATGGAAAATGATGCCAAAATGCCCCAAAATCGCAATGCTTGGACCCAGTGAATATGTGGATTTTGACATACCGTATGTGCACATACGTGCATACATTTTTAAGAAATTAAATTGATATGTAAATCAAATTTCCCCATTTATTTGTGTTGAAAATTCGGTATGTTTTTAGTACGTTATGTATGTAAAAATAACCCCAAAACAACAGTATGCGCCGTATATAAAATCTCGCAAAAAGCGCATTTAAAAATTTTTATTTATTATCGGGACCTAATTTACGGTATAATATTAGCATTGAGAAGATTGCGCCTTCAAGTTGATATAGACAGGTTGTTTTTTATTGTGTAAAATATATTTTTGTATAGACATAAGAGTGGTGTGTCGCGGCCAAATTGGGTATAAAAACAAAAAATAGAGAAACGAATCAAGATTTTTCTTGACAATGTTACAAAGATAATCTAGAATGGTTCTAGAATTGAAAACCAAGGAGTGCCAAAATGAACTCGAATATGGATATTTTTAATACGTATAACATAGGTGATATCCCAGAAGCCATAAGGTCTGGGCTTCGTCAGGATGATTATGCGGACCAAATTATTCAGTTGTTTAAGTTGGCGGGACCAGGGGTTGATTTAACTGTGGATAATATAACGGTTGCGTATTATCGTAAATTTACTGCGGGGACAAATAACGAACCGAAGAAAAAAAATGCGATTATGGCTAAATTATATACCATGGGACGAGATAAAGATTGTCCGATAATTTCTGTGCCAGGGAAAAAGGGGGTGTACAGATTAAAAACATCCGATGAACAAAAGGAACAAGAAAATGCGGACGAAGCATAGATAAAATAATAAAACCGCTGGGCTTGAACCCAACGGTTTCAGAATTTACCCATTGTGTAAAAGGTAAACCTAAGCTAATGCCATTTTACACGATCCTAAAACAAATGTCAAGTTGCGAACTTGCTCTTTCCCGGGGTAAACAAGAGGCGGGTTAAGGGGGTACAAAAAGGAAAGGAAAATGGCAAAAGAATTTTCCGAATATGTAAAAGAAGCCGTTTGGAACAGGGCTAGAATTGTTCCAGGATACAACCTCTCCGAATGGAGACAAGATATTGCTGGAGCTTGGATAAAAAAATCCGAGTATGGCAATCGCGATTCTCGATGGGGATGGGAAATCGATCATGTAAAACCAGAATCATTATTCGGTAGCGATAACCTGGATAATTTACAGCCGCTTCAATGGGAAAATAATGTATCAAAAGGTGATGATTTTCCAATGTGGTGGACGGCAGTATCTTCAGTTGGTGATACGTATGTAAAATCTAGACACCGTATTGGCTAGATTTTAACTTGAAAAGATCCGGCCGTTTTGGTCGGGTCTTTCATTGTTTACGGAGATAAATATGACAGAATTTGTACACAAAGGTGGCCGGTTTATTATTCAAGATGATACCAAAAAAGGTGCAGAGGCAACTTATTTGGCATTGTTTACACGTCACAAGTTAGGCGAGAAATGGATGCAGGATAATGGTATTACAACTAAGAAATCTTGTGAGTGCCCAGATTTTTTATTTGAAGTACTTGACCGGCCAACAATTGGATTAGAAATAGTCAATTTTATTTACAAGAGTGATAAAAATATAGCAACAATGCGGTTGGAAAGAGTCGCCAAAAAGGTTGTTGGGTACTTTAAACAAAAAGGGCTACCATTATCGCTATTGATAGATGTTTATGATCCAAGAAAGTGGAGTCCGAAATGGTCCGATCATTTAGACGCTTGTTATAATCCAGGATTTGATCATTTGAATGCATCAGACGACGAATTAAAAGAGGCATTTATAACCGCGTTGGAATCAGAAGGAATAAAAGCATGGGGAATAATGAAAAAGTGGGTGGATGTGAAAGGGCAAACATTTATTGTTAATGGCAGCTTAATGCATGAACCACATACCTCGTACCATGTCAACAATATGGGTAGATGTATTGAAGATCCTTTTGATGACGTTCAAAAAACAATAGATAGTAAAAACAAAAAATTGGAATCTTATAAAAAGAACTGTGATGAGTGCGATTTGTTAATTGTGGTAGAAAATGGCTTTGTACATTTTTCTGATAAACTACAAAAGCATAAATTTAATTCCGTGTTCAGAAATGTATACTTGATGGATTTGTCGTTTGGTTGCAAGGTTACTAAATTAAAAATTCAAAACAAAAATAAATAAAACGTGGTCGCAAGACTACGTTTTTTATAACTTATCGAAAATCATTGCAAGAAGCATAATTTTTATGTAGAGCAGGCTAACAAATATTATATCTAAACCACAAAGATTTTATAATAAATCTAATTGTATGGGATTAAAAGCACTTTGTTCCTTATTCAAGCAATAATTTTTCAATTTTTCATATGCTCCCTGTTTTCTATGGTACAATATCAAGTTTTGGTTGTTATCTTTTACATATTTTTGAATTAAAGCAAAAGTGTTTTCTACATAATGTGGTACATTTTCATCTTGTGATTGTATTGCTCGTACAATATGTGGATGTTTTGCGAAAATTATATCTAATATTAACCTATTGTAATGCTTGATGATTGGCTCTGTTTCGGCTATTTTAGATATGCATTCATCCACTAATAGTTTTGTTTGAGAGATATATAAAAACTTATCAAAATCTTCAATTTTCAGTAAATCTTTATATGTTTTTTTGTTTTCCCATAATTGACCTTTATTAAACTTAGCAATACGTGAAAAACCATAATAACAAGCTAATCCAATCATTAAATCTTCAAAATCAATAATTTTATCTTTTTGAAAAATCGGTTCACCAGTTTTATAAGTGTAATAGAATCCGTTTTTTAAAAAGTGGCGTTTAATATTTTTGTGAATAGGATCTAATGTACATAAATCTTTTGTTGATACAGCATTTTGAGAATTATTATATTGAGTGATATTAGTGGTGATGTTTATATCCTGAGTTTCAATTATTCTTATTTGAATCAGAGCGTTATCATTTATATTTTCAATATCTCGTAAAGAAGATATTGTTTGCGCACCATTAACCACACTAAGTCCAATAATAGATAGATTTTTTATTGAATTGGATGTTGCAGATATGGGTTTTTCCTTGATTTTTTCGCATATGAAAGTTATACCATTATGATAATAAAGAAGTTTGTCTGGATAGTTGTATATTGTGCTCTGGAGCCCTTCGTTTATAGAAGAGTCTTTAATAGCAAAGCGTATATTTTTATTAAACAAATTTATGCCATGTTTATTAAATAAATTTTTCAAAAAATTTACCTTTACGCATCCAGCATACATCTTTATTGGTTCTGTTACGCAGAAATAATTGTCTAGAATAAAATCTTCAGAGATTTGTCTGGGTGTTATTTCATATTCAAAAATTTCCCCCTTGTTGATAAAAATACATTCTTTTATAAACCCATCATATTCTGGTTTGTTTGTTACTTCAGAATTGTAAAATAATCGTATGTTTTTGGGAACATCGTCCCCCATAAAAACACAGACAGGAATAATTACTGTATTGTCTTTCAATAACGCACTAAATAGGGTGTCTTTGCGAGCACAAATTTTACTGTTAAAAGCATTTATATTATTTTGAATATTTAGTAATTTAGTAAATCCATCTTTAATTTGTCTTAAATCTTTTTCATCTAAATGATTAGAAAATTTTGTTTGAAATACATATATTTTATCATCTTGAATATATAAAGCATCTATACCATAATCACGTACATCATCAGTAATACATTGTACGGATTCTTCTTTGTCTACACCAAAACGATTAGATATAACATAGGCAGTTAGAGCTCGACTAAGAAAATTTCCAAAAGTAACATATTCAAAACCGTCTAAAAAGTCCCCATCATACATCTCTGTCAATTTTGTGACGAGTTGCTTTTTTTGTGTTTTGAAAGGTTCTTTTGTGTTTACTAATTCCTTGTCTATAAGTTCTGATAAGGAAGATAAACCTTCAGATTTTATTAAGTCTTGTAATGTTTTCATTTTAAAAGTTGCTCCAATACACCCTTTTGTACCATGGCGATGTTCAAGATGTAGTCTGTGGTGTTAAATGTGTCGCGCAATGGGCGTTGAGTTTTCTGCCAACCGAAACCGTCAGTGAGCCAAATAAATTGATGGCCATCATTTGTCCATTGGTGGTAAATATCTGCGTATTCACCAGCTGTAGATTTTAATTTTGAACCACCACCACCGTAAAAATTGGTTTCAATCAAATACAATTTATGTGGTGTATTTATTGCAAAATCTATGCGTTTGGACGATTTTGTAACTGTTATGCGTTTGCCCCATTTGCTGTATATTTTATCAGCGGTCGCTTGAGCAATGTATTCATAACCATTTCTTTTGCAAATGTCTTTGATGAATAATTCGGCAAGTGATTCCATTGACGTTCCACTGCGGTTTTTGCGGCCGTTTGAATCAAGACCGACTTCAACACCAAGAAAATAATCTGGGATGGATTTAATTGTGCGGTCAGATACCAAATCCAAAAATCCGCTTTCTTTCATAAATTTTGCACCGTCCTTTGCAGACATCGGTTTTGTAAAATCGAACCTGGTAATATCAAACTTCTTTTTATCGGTCAGTAACGATATCTTTTTATCACGTTCTGCAAGCAATGCAGGAATTATTTTTATTATATTTGGATATTCGCTTAAAAGTTGTTCTGCGGCTTTTTCAATATCTGGCTTGCCAATAAGGGTATTAAGCAAATTCAACGATACTTCCGCTTCGTGATAATTTTTACATACCTTTTGCCAGTTTATAAAATAGTCCCACGATTTTATAGTTTCTTTTAAATTAGCAATCAAGTAGTCAAAAACTTCATCGTCATTTTTGCAACCTAAGAATTTATCAAATATTTGGGAATATTTCATTTTTTATCCTTTCTTTCAGATGTGTCATATAACCTTTTTTCAGCCAGTTCAACAAATTGTGGCTCTTGGTCTATACCTACAAATCGGCGACCATGCTTTAATGCGGCGACACCTGTGGTGCCACTGCCCATAAATGGGTCCAAAATTAAGTCACCAGGGTTTGTTGATGCCAAAATAATGCGTTCCAACAATTCTAGTGGTTTTTGAGTGGGATGTTTGCCGAACTTCTTTTCTTCCTTGGAGGGTGTGCCAATAGCCCAAACGCTTCGCATCTGGCAACCTGGTTTTTTTATAAAGTCTTTTGGGAAATCGCCATTTTTCATAGCTTCATAATTAAATGTGTGTTTCGCCTTTTTATTTTTACGCGCCCAAAGTAATGTCTCATGGCTTGCGGTAAAATATCGACAAGACATGTTCGGGCTGGCGTTCGGTTTAAACCAAGTTATGTCGTTCAAAATATGAAAACCGAGTAATTGCATGGCAAAACCGCATGAATATATGCTGTGGTATGTACCACTAACCCACAACGTGCCATTTTGTTTCAAAACACGATGGCAGGCGCAAAGCCATTTTTTATGAAATTCAAAATCATCGCTAAGACCATGTGATTTATCCCAATCACCTTTGTTCACAGATACAACACAACCATTTTGGCATGTGATACCGCCATTGGAAAGCATATACGGTGGGTCGGCAAAAATCATATCAAATGTGTTTTCCGGAAGTTCAAGCAACTTTTCAAGGCAGTCAGCGCAATAAAGACGATACGATTTCTTAGTCATGATTATATATTATTTATCCCTTCCATTAACATATTCCGTCCAGAAAAATTCCAGTAAGTAACGTCTTGTTCTATAAATAACCACTTTATCAAATTTAGTAATACTTCAACCGGTAAACCAGATTTGAATTTGATGTTTTTATGTGTATAAGGTTTGACATTAAAAATGTTATCAATTTCTGCTCGCAATTTTTTATATTCTGATGGATTTGATAATTTTTTCTCTTTTAAATCATCTAATATGTTATGGTGTGCTGGGGCTGGTATTTTTGCAAACGTTCCTTTTTTGTTTGGTTTGTTCGAATAAAAAACGAAATTTTCAATATTAACAACAAAATCCATTCCTTTATTTAATCTTGCTGGGCGTTCCAAGAATATTTTGCTTCCGTCAGATAATGTCTCAACAAAATATCTGTATTTAGATGCATTGTCGCCTTTACCTGTTCCTGGTTCCTCTGCTAAGAAAATCGTGATAAGTTTTGTGCGAATTTCTTTGCGAGAAGAATAGTTCGAAGTATCAATATTTTTTATTTGTAAAGTCAAGCTTTCTCCTTTTTATATAGGAGAATAATATCAAAGAGATTTTAATAACACAATAAAAACTAGTAGTTAATGACTAAAAGTTCGCGGATCGCGTCACGACCATCAGCTTTGGAATTTATAAGACGTTTAGCTAAAATACGGTTGATTTTATAATCTTTGTACAAATCGTCAAAGAATGGGTCGTCTATATAATTGGTTGGGTCTGAATTGCTTAACATTTGCAGTGCGCCCATTTGATTACATGCATCAAAAACTGTTTTTAGACGTTTTTGTTCTTCGTCATCAAAATCGCCAACGGCGTACGAATTGAACGAAGATGTTTCGCGAATTGGACGATATGGTGGGTCATAATAAATAAATGTGTCTGCTTTCACATAATCTGGTGTAACACCAAAATCAGCTTGTATTATTGTCGCAATTTGCAGTGCTTCGGATACATTACGCAGGTTTTCTTCATCCAAAATACGTGGGTTCGTATATTTGCCCATTGGAACATTAAATTTGTTTTTGCTATTTACGCGAAACAACCCGTTAAAGCATGTCCTGTTCAAAAATATCGTTAAGGCAGCACGACGGACAAAATCATGTTTGTAAACATTTGCATCTATATTTTTATCAAATTCATTATATTCATCACGTCTAGCATAATAATATGCCTTTGTATCATCTGTATGTTTATACTCTGTTTGAATTTTGGACAATTCAACAATCAAATCTTCTACATCTCGTTTGATAACATTGTACAAAATTACCAATTCTGGATTGATATCAAACAAGAAAGCTTCTTGAATAGCATAATTGTTGTGTATATCAAAAAATACAGCACCACCGCCGACAAAGGGTTCTATATAGCGCTTAATAGCGCCCATTTTTAACTTTAGTGGTAGCTTTTGTTCTATCTGAGCAAGCAATTGCCCTTTACCACCGGCCCACTTTAAAACGGGGCGACAATCACGTGAATAATCTGGTAAACGTGCTGGTATAGCAATCACAAACCATCCTTTCTTTGATGATACTATCATAGAAGAAAAAATAATAAAAAATCAAGGCGTTTTAGAAAAAATTGCGAGGTTTGTTTTTTAAATAATTTTGTCAAATGAAATAGCTTGTAATATAAATAGCAAAAATCTAGTTATTGCTCTGATATAAAATGTTGATAAAGTTATATTTGAGCTAATCTAAATATACTCCCTGTTCTTTATAAAAGAGTAAATGTTCAAAGATAAAAAATGCTGGTTTTCTGCGATTTTTATTTTCCAGAATCACGGCATTTTTGTCCGTGTGTCGTGATAATAAAAAATCGACAAAAGCCTTGCTGGGCTTGGTGTTGATAAGATTTTGTGTATTCTTTAAAACAAGCTTCCGTATGTCATATGTATGTTTTTTTATAAAAAACAGCCATAAAAAACATATTATACAGGAACAAATTGCCGCAAGAATAAACAAAATAAATGCCGTAAATTCAAGAACTTACGGCTAATTTTTGGCTCGGGCAACTGGACTCGAACCAGTGACATACGGATTAACAGTCCGTTGTTCTACCGACTGAACTATGCCCGAATAACAGGTAAGATAATATATCAAAAACACTAAAAAGTCAAGAGCTTTATAAAGATTTTTTTACAAAAAATTTACTTTTTTTTAAATCTAATATTCATGATTGCTTTTCCCTCACTTTATTGTTAGTATTTATAGCAATCAAGGTGGATTTAACCTGACTTGTC
>JAKSTF010000018.1 GCA_024402715.1 Alphaproteobacteria bacterium | reverse complement strand
GTTGCCGCCAATGCCATTGCGGCATTACGCATTTTATATGGTAAAACTTTTTTGAATACGTTTTGTTTCATTTTTCGCTCCTTAAAAAATACAAAACAGATGGAATTCCCCCTGCTTTGTATGTATAATATCCGTTTTTTTTTTTTGTCAATCAAAAAATAAAGTTTTTTATCACAATTATATATTTGGGTATTGATGCGTTTTTTATCGTGTAAAAAATATTGTTTAACAACGATTTTGAATAAAAGATCTTATAAGACTTTTATGTTGTCATACCGGCCGAAGCATCCCCACATTCACACCCGACGTCACCCCGTTGCAGAACGGGGGGCATTGTCATTATTGTTGTGTCTGCAACGCAATAGATACCGACCTGCGTCGGTATGACGACAAGAGAGAGATTGTGGGACCCGATTGCGTTTTTTGATAATTTCCAATGGATGCCGTTCTTCAACGGCATGACGGTGTGTTGGTGGCTTTGGCACCCAGGTTATAAAGTTTACAAAACCTTTGAATGATGGTTTAACACCAGTATTCTGGGTGACGGTCTTTTTTTCTCGACGTCCCACCCGTTGTAGAACGGGGCCCATTGTCATTTGTTGTGTCTGCATTGGGATGGATTCCGGCCAAGCGGCCCCACAAAATTTACCAATTTTGCGGGGTTGCCCCCTGATACAACAAATATTCCCCAGGGGACATGGTTTATATATTTTTATACAGTTATAAAATTATGTTTTACTATCAAATTATTTTTCTGTACAAAAAAAACTTGACAAACAACAATTTTAATTATACTAAATGACTCAATAAAGAATAATTATGGATAAAAATATATCTAATAATCAAAAACTTAATACACTGTTAAAACAAAAAAATTGGGCCAATAGGCAAATTGGATTGACGTCGATAAATTTACCGTTATCTTTTTGGACCTTTATCAGTGTTCGAAAAACAATCATATCTCCATGCGATACAAATACAGTCCCGTTAACCATTTTTTTGGGGTTGTTAATAATTATAATTAACACTATCAACGCAATAGACACAAAACAATTAATTGGTAAAAATTCTGTTCTGATAACCGTTACCGCACAATTGGCCAGTATTATTCCGGGAATTTTATGGTTAGATTGTTTTGATGCAAATACCACAGAAAAAACAATCCAAATGATTATTGCATCGTCATATATTTTTGCCAGCTATGCATACGGAATATATAGCCGGTCCTATATTAGTCACAATATAAAACAAAACCAGATGCAATCAAACTGCTTTGCTGCTGACAAATTTCAAAAATGCAAAAACTATACATACAGTAAAATAAATGAAATTTTGCATTTTAGGTAAAACATAAAAATCCCCCAATCGGGGGATTTTTATTCCAGCGCATTTATTTTATTTAACACTTTTTAAAATCAAACTGGCGTTTGTACCACCAAAACCAAATGAATTGCTGATAGCAACATCAACTTTACGTTTTTTGGCAACATTTGGTACCAAATCAAAATTACCAACTTCATCTTCTGGTTCTTCCAAATTAATTGTTGGTGGAACAACACCATCACGGATTGCCAATGCACAGAATATCGCCTCGACTGCACCTGCCGCCCCTAATAAATGCCCGGTCATCGATTTTGTTGATGACATACAAACATTATTGTTATCTGCAAACAATGTTTTTACTGCGGTCAATTCCCCCATATCGCCCAATCCAGTCGACGTACCATGTGCATTAATATAGTCAACATCGGCCGGTGTTAAACCTGCATCTTTTAATGCTGCTTTCATTGCGCGCAGTCCACCTTCACCACCAGGTGCCGGCGCGGTAATGTGATACGCATCACCTGATAAGCCATAGCCTGCCAATTCTGCATAAATTTTTGCACCACGTTTAACCGCATGTTCATATTCTTCCAAAATCAACACACCCGCCCCTTCAGCCATAACGAAACCATCACGATTTTTATCCCATGGACGCGATGCGTGTTCTGGATCATCATTACGTGTTGATAATGCCTTCATTGCAGTAAAGCCCGCAACACCTATTTTGCAAATTGCCGCCTCTGCCCCACCTGCAACCATGATATCTGCATCACCGTGTTCAATTAAACGGGCCGCTTCGCCAATCGAGTGTGCCGCTGTTGCGCATGCTGTTACAACTGATAAATTTGGCCCCTTTAATCCATATTTAATCGACACATTACCCGCCGTCATATTAATGATTGATTTAGGTATAAAGAATGGACTAATACGACGCGGTCCACCATTATACATTTCGATACAGTTATCATATATTGTCTGCATACCACCGATACCCGCACCAATTGCAACACCGATACGTTCTTTGTCGCCGTCATAATCTATTAAATTTGCATCACGCAACGCTTCGTCTGCGGCACAAACACCAAAAATTGTAGAACGATCCATCTTACGTGATTCACGTGGTTCTAAAATTGCATCTGGGTTAAATTGTCCTTCATCTGTACCAAAAATTGGCATTCCTGCAATTTGCGAAGCCAAATCAGATGAATCAAACAAATCAATTTTACGAACACCGGAACGTCCAGCCAAAATATTTTTCCATGCATATTCTACACCGGTTCCAACAGGGGATACTATACCCATACCGGTTATAACAACTCTTCTCATTTATTTGTTTCCTTTATACAGTTAAAAAACTTGTTATGTAATTGTAAACCACTTGTATTAAAAAATACAGAAAAAAATCCGCCGACAAAAAAATTTGCGACGGAAATTTGTATCTGCTTTGAACTACATTTTATATTATGCAGCCATCTTAACATCGTCTGATTCTGAAGCAGACATTTTAACAACCTTTGCCCCCGAATTAGTGTGCGCTTCGATATATTTAACTGCATCACCAACTGTGTTCAACTTTGCAGCTTCTTCGTCTGGAATTGTAATATCGAATTCTTTTTCAACTTCCATGACGAATTCGACAACGTCCAAAGAATCGGCGCCCAAATCATTTACGAATGTAGAAGTTTCTGTAACATTTTCTTCTTTAACATTCAATTTTTCGGCTACGATTTTTTTAACTTTTTCAAATGTTGTCATTTTTTATCCTTTGTTTCAGTTATACTTGTGGCCCATTGTCCGGGCGTCGATATAACAACCTATCATTTTATACGGCCACTGTCAAGAATTATAACAAACAATAACAAAGTTGACAAAAATCACACATTACAAAGGACTGGTCAAATCATTTAATAAATTATTCATATTTTCGCGCAATTTAGCCTTATCGGGTGCCCAAACCAACTGCCGTGTCAAATACTTATATACATCGTCCATTGTCAGTTGTGACATACCAGCAATCGAGACAACATGACGCCATGCATAGCGCGGATCCGTCAAATGTCCGCGTCCACGCCCCGGAAAAACCCAACGACCATTTTGTGGGATATCCTGTAAAACAACAACCGCTGCATCTGCCAAAGGATGTTCCCCCCACATACACAAATTAAAATCCAAATCACGCCACTGCATTGCAAATATTTGTGATTTTGGGGTAAATCCATATATCAACATCAAAAATGCCGCCCGTAAATTTTGATTTTCTGTTTCATTAATCGCTGCTACTAAACGTTGAAATCTGATTTTATTTAATGGACATGCATGGCGAATACGTGGAATTTTATCCAAGTGTGCAACCGGATTTTCACAAACAAACCCAGAATCAATCGCATATGAAAATATGCTTTGCAACAATTCTTGCATACGTCCAGAAATCGCAGGGCCCGATATGGCTGCAATAACACTGCGAATATCATCTGATGTTATTTTTGTAATATTTTTATCAAACAACGCGGTCAAGTGCCTATTTATCGCACGTTCTAATTTTATACGCGAATATTCACTGCGTCTAACCCGATTTTCCATATACATTGCAATCAATCGTTTGAATGTCACAGCACGACGATGCCGTGGCATCGTCGTTACACGTGTCAATATTTCTGGCACTGCGGCACGCGCCTGTTCAACAGTAATTTCTGGGTATTTACCAATTATTATCCGTTTATCACGGTTATTTACACGTTTACGAACAAAAAATGTGGTAACCCCACGGCTGGTTATATATACACGTAAGCGTGGTTCGGATAAATCTTGAAAAACATCAAAACCATGTGATGGTGCCGGCAATTTATCCAAAATAAACGGCGTAAAAAAGAATTGATGACCCATACTGTCCCCCCCAAAAAAATCAAGAAACCTTTAACGCATTTATAAATGCAGATTGTGGAATTTCGACATTTCCAAATGTCCGCATACGTTTTTTACCCTCTTTCTGTTTTTCCAACAACTTGCGTTTACGTGTAATATCCCCACCATAACATTTTGCCGTTACATCTTTACGATATGCAGCAATTGTTTCACGTGCAATGATTTTTCCACCAATTGCCGCCTGCAATGGTATTTTAAACTGATGTCGTGGTATCAAATCTTTTAATTTTTCAACAATTTGCCGTCCACGTTTTTCTGCAAATTGGCGATGACACATGAATGATAATGGCTCAACATTTTCATCATTTACCAAAATAGAAACTTTTACCAAATCAGATGCCTGATATCCCTGCAACACATAATCAAACGATGCATATCCAGAAGACAATGATTTTACACGATCATAAAAATCGAAAACAATTTCTGCCAATGGTAACTGATACACCAAAACCGCACGATTACCAACATATGAAATATTTTCCTGAACCCCGCGACGTTCAGAACACAATGACATTATTGCCCCCATATATTTATCAGGCATCATTATTGTGGCACGAACCCACGGTTCTTCTATGGATGATATTTTTGTTATATCAGGCATATCAGCCGGATTTTCCAAATCAACAATCGTCCCATCACGCAAATAAACTTTATACAACACGCTGGGGACCGTATTTATTAGTGTCAAATTGAATTCACGGGTTAAGCGTTCACTGATTATTTCCATATGCAATAAACCTAAAAATCCACATCGCAACCCAAAACCCAACGCAGATGACTTTTCCGTTGTAAAATGAAATGATGCATCATTCAATGCTAATTTTTCTGCACTTTCACGCAGGGCTGGATAATCATCCGCAGCAACTGGAAAAAACGAAGAAAATACAACCGGTATCGATGGTTTAAAGCCAGGTAACGCTTCAATCGTATTTATACGTGCATCCGCGATTGTATCCCCAACCCGGCAATCATGAATTGTTTTCATTCCCGTAATGATAAACCCGATTTCGCCAGTATTTAATTCATTTGCATCAACCATTTTTGGGGTGAAATATCCGATTTTATCGACAACATATTCTGCCCCTGTTGCCAAAAATTTTACCTTTTGCCCACGTGATAATTTTCCATCAACAACACGCACCAACACAACAACACCTAAATAAGAATCATACCACGAATCAACCAACAATGCCCGCGTCGGTGCGTTTTCGTCACCACTGGGTGCCGGTAATTTTTGAACAATTTCTTCTAATAATTCTGGGACACCATCCCCCGTTTTTCCGGATACACACAATGCATTTGACGCATCTAAACCAATAACATCCGAAATTTGTGCACGTGTTCCATCTACATCACTGGACGGTAAATCAATTTTATTTAATACAGGCAACATTTCCAAATCATTATCCAATGCCAAATACGCATTTGCCAATGTTTGCGCCTGAACCCCCTGCGTTGCATCAACCAAAACCAACGCCCCTTCGCATGCAGCCAGACTGCGTGAAACCTCGTACGAAAAATCAACATGTCCCGGTGTATCCATCAAATTTAATTGATACTGTTGTCCATCACTTGCAGTATAATTCAGACGCACCGTCTGGGCCTTGATTGTAATTCCACGTTCCCGTTCAATATCCATGGAATCTAAAACCTGGGCCTTCATTTCGCGCGACTGCAATCCACCAGTTATTTCGATTAAGCGATCTGATAAAGTTGATTTTCCATGATCAATGTGTGCAACGATTGAAAAATTTCTTATATTTTTTTGATTCATTTGTATCCACAGCCTTTTGCGGCAATGATATACCAGTATTAAAATCCTTGCAACCTATTTTTACACAACACCATGAATGTGATATACTTTTCGTCTGCATTGTTGTAAAAATATGATAAATTATCGACGATCAAAGTGTTTATTCATAAAAATTTTACCGTCTTGTTCTTCACTGGCACTATAACCTTTTTTTTCATAAAAAACACGGGCCGTTTTTAATGCCTTAACACCAACGCCGAAGGCATTACGTTTATTTTTAACGTATTCTTCAAAATTATTCAATAATCTACCCCCGACACCATTACGATGTAAATCATAATCTAAAAACAACCAATCGGCCTCGGCATATACCTTTCCACCGGATACGTCAACCGAACCAACCAAAAAGCCAACAACACGAGTACCAATTTTCGCCGTATAAACAATATGATCTTTTAAATCATCCAAATCTTTATCTGCTAAATTCAAATTACAGAAATATTCGGTATTCATTTGGTCTGCATAATTTGAAATTATACAGCAACATTGATTCCAGTCATCACATGACATACGTGTTTCTTTGTTAATAACGACCGTTGCGGTTGTTTTTTTACTTTTTGCCATTTGCATTTCCATTGACGTTTTTGACAAAATTAAGATTTTTGCCATTTTTATTTATTTTTTGCATAAAAATTTACACTTTTTTCATTATCCACCGCATACAAACATATATCTTCGACCCGCACCAGAACCAGATTATTAGATACAACACATCACACAATTGATTTAATACTGTAAATCTGCTGTATTTTATACACAATTTATCCGTTTTTTTGCATTACTTATGCTATATATTATCACCGATATCTAAATTTTCCAATAATGCATCTATACGATCCGCTGTTTCCAATGTATTATCGTATTCAAACCGAATTTCAGGAACATACTTTTGATCCATACGTGCCGCTAATTCAAAACGAATCATACGTGTAACATCATTTAAACGTTTTTGAACAACCGCAATATTTGGATTTCTGGAATAATAAAACAGGCGTACAAACTGCAATCCACCATGTGCAATGGCCCCGACCAAAGATACACCAGATAAAATTGCATCATCACTGTAATTATCACGCAAAATTTCCGCAACCAACGTTTGAACCTTAGATGCGATACGTGCCGCCCGATTAGAATTATTTGAAAATTGTCTTTTTACCATACTAAAACCCCAATATTGTTTACTTTTTGATATTGTAAAACAGTAAATATTAAATTACAATCAAGAAAAATTTTTTTCAGTTTGTATGCACACAGGACAAAAACATGAAATTTGCAGAATATTTATTGACCAAATCAAAACATCCCGCATTTATATGGATTGTTTTTATAATGACCGTATTTGAATCGATATTTTTATTTATTCCACCCGAAGTTTTTATGGCACCACCAATCGTGGCGGAACGTAAACGGGCATTACCCACAATTATCGCCGCATCGTTGGGATCTGTTGTTGGAGGGATAATATCGTATATGATTGGCATGTGGTTATTTGATTCAGTTGGATTATGGCTAATAAATACCTTTTCTGACATAAATACATTGGAAAATACGGTTATACCGATGTTTAACAGATATGGTATATTAATTATAATGATGACCGCCCTAACCCCAATTCCATACAAATTACTGGCCTTATGGTTGGGATTCATAGGATATCCGATATTAATATTTTTGGCGGTGGCAGCAATTTTTCGCACATCACGCTTTGCAATTATCGGTTTTTTATTGTGGCGATTTCAAAATCAGGCCAACACTATTATGAAAAAGTATTTTTGGCCAATAACAATTGGGGCGATTGTTGCGGTATTAATCGGAACAGTTATCGTAACCCACATATAAGATATATGCGTTATCCCTTGAACATGGTCTTTTTTTATGGTAAAATGCCAACAATTTAGTAAGGAGTTTTATATGAAAAAAACAATATCAAAATTTGCCGTTGTTGCCACATTGGCATTTATAACCAGTAACACAATGGCCGCCGCATTTGACCCAAACGTATTATGCCCTTTATTTGAGGAATTAGGTGGTGTTTTTGAGATGTTACGTACATTGGCATTTGTTGGTGCTGGTTTTATTATCGCAGGATGGGCTTGGGAATATATCAACGATGGCGGTAAAAATGTAAAATTAGAAGATGCCAAAACAAAGGGGCTGGGTATGCTGGTTGGATTTATGTTACTGTTTTCCATTGGCGCTATTATTCAAGTATTCCTGAATATGGCTGGCGACAATGGCTCATTGGGTTGCATGGTCAATATGTGGTAATCGGATTTAAATCAAAAAAACACCCCACCGGGGTGTTTTTTTATCTTTGTCGTCCACTCGGCACCACACATACTGGTTTCACACGTCTACGTTTATACCTTCTGATAATCGTTATTGCCGCTTCGTACATTTGTATATCTTGCTCATCCATACACTCTAATGCCCCATGTTCTTTTTTACAACAATCAATATAGCTCAGAGCGCATAAATACTCATCATATTCTTTTACGCTACCTTTATCTTCTTTGATCAACGAACGTTCATATCCCGACACTGTCACCTCCTTTGGTTAGGTTATTTTGATTCATCAGTATTCGCCAACGAGAACAACACGGACGATATCAATGATTGATACGGAACATGCTGTTGATCGGCCAATTCTTTAATTTTATCCAATATCGGACGCGGAATACGCATATTAATAACACAATCCGATTTATTGAACGTACGATACGCCGCATATTCTTTCAACAAAGATTCTATATTCATCAAAAACAACTGTTGCATAACATTTGGCATATACAAACCCCTATACATCTGTAAATATATACGTAATTACAAATGACTATATCATTGTAAATACACTTGTCAATACATTTGTAAATACGGTTGTAATGTCGTTTGTATTGTTGTTGGTGTTGGCGCATGTAATTACGCTTGTATATTGTTGATTTTTGTCGGTTTATTACCTGAAAATATGTAAAATTCAGGCGTTGCGAAACCTTTTGGAGGCTTGCATTTTTTTACATAAAATTATAGAATAATGCACACATTAATAATGAAATTATCGCCCATGTTTTGAAAATGGTCCGATTCGAATAATTTCGACAAACCAACAAAACATACCTAAGGAATACACAATTATGAAAAAAATATTATTTTTATTTATTGCATACATATTGGTTATCACCCTGCCCGCACATGCAGAATTACATGTTGATATTATTGCCGGTACAACAGAGCCAACATCTATTGCAATTCAAAAATTTGAAACAAAATCTAAAACAGACGCCACCACCGCAGAAACAATTCGATCGGTTGTCGAAGCTGATTTAAAATCAACCGGGCTATTTCGTATTGTATCACACGATGCATTTCCCGAATTTGTAAAAATGGGCGAAATGCCAGAATTTGAATCATGGCAACCAATAAAAACCCAGGTTTTTGTTCAATCAAAGTTAGACACAACCAAAGACGGCCAATACAAATTAGAATTTTACGTATGGGACATAAACGGCCAAGAACAGATCGAAGCCCAATCATTGGTCGGATCAAAAAAATCTGTACGTCGTCTGGCCCATATTATGGCCGACGCAATTTATGAACGATTAACTGGTGAAACCGGTTACTTTGATACACAAATTGTGTTTATTGCCGAAACCGGCGATATTACCAACCGCATTAAACGCATGGCAATAATGGATTCTGATGGACATGGCATGCGATACTTGTCCGATGAAAAAACATTTGTCATGTCACCACATTTTTCACCAAATATGCAAACAATTATATTTTTATCATTCCGCGACGATGATCCTATGGTTTGGACATTGGATTTAGATACCGGTGCCCAGCGCAAATTAGGAAAATTTGGCGGCATGAATTTTGCCCCACGTTTTTCCCCAGACGGTACACGTGTTGCAATATCATTGGTAAAAAATGGTATTACACATATTTATGAATACGACATCGATTCTAAAAAATTACGTCAATTGACATTTGGCAATTCTTTGAACACCAGTCCATCTTATTCCCCCGACGGAAAACAATTGGTATTTAATTCCGATCGCAGCGGGAATCAACAAATATATGTTTTAGATTTAGATACCCTGAATGTAAAACGTTTATCATACGGTGCGGGTCGATATGCAACCCCCGCATGGTCACCAGATGGTAACTTTATTGCATTTACTAAAATTGCAGACGATACATTTTATATTGGCATTATGAATCCAAACGGTCGAAACGAAAAAATATTGGCCGGCGGTTGGTATATGGAGGCCCCATCCTGGGCACCAAACAGCCGACGTGTGGTTTATTACGAAACAGAAAAATCTGATAACGATATGGAACGTATCAGCCATATTCGAACTGTTGACGTAACTGGCCATAATATGTATGACATCGAATTACCTGAAAACATAAATGGTGTTGAACCGACCTGGTCGCCACGTTTACCCTAAGGCAAAAAAATGTTAAGATTTGCATTTTTATTTTTTATTTTTGGAACGTCTTATGCAAATGCAATTCCTGCAACCGTTGATTATATATTTGATGGAGACACATTTGCTGCCCATATTCATGTTACAAATAATATACAAATACCTGCACGTGTCCGATTAATGAACATTGATACCCCCGAAATAAATGGGAAATGTGATTTTGAAATACGGGCCGCAAAACGGGCCAAGGCACGATTGGCAGATTTAATACCTGTTGGTACTGTTGTTGAACTGGCAGAAATCAAAGATGATAAATATTTGGGACGAATTGATGCATACGTATTTGATTCAAAAAATCGTGACGTTGGCGAAATATTAATTAATGAAAATCTTGGGCGTAAATACAATGGGGGGCATCGTGACGGTTGGTGTGGTAAATCCAACCAAAAGAAATAACTTGATTTTTGATATAAAATACCATAGAATCAACACAGAATTTTTACAAAGGGTATAATAAAATGGCATCTAAAAAAGGCAGCAAGGAAGTTATTAAACTGGAAAACAAAGAAACCGGTTATTTTTATACAACAACAAAAAACACCAAATCGGAAAATACCGCTGGTAAAATGAAAATGCGTAAATACGATCCAAAATTGCGCAAACATGTTGTTATGACCGAAGGTAAAATGTCCCACTAATATTTTTTGTGGTGGTTGTTTTGTTATTTCGATGCGTCTTTAGTGGCGCATTTTTTTATTGTGTAAAATTTACCGTTTCAGTATACTCTGTATGAATTTTAATACGACAATATCAGAAACGTTACACGTGGGGGGATTTGATGCAAAATAGATTCATTAAATATATATTGTATATAATTTGTATATTAAACATAAATAATGTATTCGCCGGATGCAAAGAAGAATTTCCCAGTTTAACATGTTCAACATATAATTCAACGTATGAAAGTAATAAAGTATGTGAGTGTGTTTCGTGTCCCACAGGATATAGCATTGGCTCCAAAAGTGGCACATCTGCAAACAATTATGCAATATACAGTACTTGTGTAAGCAGTTCTGTATCCGGTTCAACCGTTTCTGGTGGGACAACATGTGTTGCAGGAACAAATTGTCGATCTCAAAATACAACTGTAAATGGTGTTTTTTATTGTTGGACCGGTGGCAGTTGTTCAATCGGTAAATTATCTGGATGGATGGGTTCAACTAACTGTTTAACTTCACATACAAAGGTGATCCCTCCACTGGCAGCAGTGCTTGTTTTGTTGGGGGCTGTTCCGGCGACACAGAAATGTCGGCCAACAAACAAGATTGTATATGTAAAAAAGGTTATTGGGGAAATCCAAAATCTGGTGTTACATGTACAAAATGTCCGGATGGCATGACAACCGCCGGACCCGGAGCGACTGAAAAACAAGCATGTTGTTACGACATAACACAAACATATTCCGACTCCAAGGGTTCGTATAAATATAATGGCCTATGTTGTGCTTCATAAAAAAAGATATATAAATCTGAACTAAAAATCATTTTATTTAATATAAATTAATTTTACTAAACAAAAAATCCCACCCGATTGGTGGGATTTTTTACATGCATTACAAATTTATTTTTTTGATGCACGTGTTTTTTTTGCAGGTTCCTCCACCGGTGTTTCCGCGGTTTCTGCAACAGGTGTCGCCTTTTTTGCGTTTACATCACGATCAACCAATTCAATAATTGCCATTGGTGCCGCATCGCCATAACGAAATCCTGCTTTTAATACACGGGTATAACCACCTGGACGTTGTGCATAACGTGGGCCCAAAACACCAAATAATTTCTTTACCATGGCATCTGAACCATTACCCAATTCTGATGCTGTTAAACGACGATTCGCAACAGTATCAACTTTGGCACGAGTAATCAGTTTTTCAACGACACTGCGTAAATCTTTTGCCTTTGGCAAAGTTGTCTTAATCTGTTCTTTTTCAATCAAGTTTTTCGCCAAACCAATAAATAAGGCTTTGCGGGCATTTGTGTCGCGATTAAATGTACGACCTGCTTTCTGATGTCTCATTTGATTACTCCTTTGTGTTTCTGCCCCAAACGATGTCGGGGATTCTTTTTTGAGACGCCGTAACCTGAAATTTATTTCATTTCAGTATCACGGGATTTTGCCCCACAAAAATCAGATTTCCTGATTTTCATGGGACAGAATATTATTATTTGTATGGATCTTCATACTTTTTGGCCAATTCAGCAATATTTTCTGGTGGCCAACCTGGAACTTCCATACCCAATCCCAATCCCATGGCTTCTAATTGTGCTTTGATTTCATTCAAAGATTTACGGCCAAAGTTTGGTGTTTTTAACATATCGGCTTCGGTTTTTTGAACCAATTCACCCAACCAATTGATTTTGTCATTTTTCAAACAATTGTTTGCACGAACCGATAATTCCAATTCATCAACATGCTTTAACAATTTTGGATCAAATGGCAATGTATCTTTTGCTTTATCTTCTTCTGGTGCTGCGCTAATCTGCATTGGATCTTCGAAATTGATAAATACAACCAACTGATCTGTCAAAATACGTGATGCATATGCAATTGCGTCTTCTGGCGAAACAGAACCATTTGTCTTAACCGTCAATTCCAATTTATCAAAATCAGTGCTTTGACCAACGCGTGTTGGCAAAACTTCTGTTGCAACATTCAAAATTGGTGAAAAGATAGAATCAACTGGGATTACACCCAACGGCAAACCATCTGCATGTTGTGACGCAGGAACATAACCACGACCAGTGGCCAATGTTATTTCCATATCCAGGCTGGCCCCTTTGTCCAATGTGCACAATTCAACATCTTTGTTCATAACTTCAACGTTACCTGATGTTTCAATCATGCCTGCTGTAACAACGGCTGGTCCTTTAACCTTTAATACCGCCTTGTGCTGACCTTCAGTCAAAGCCTTAAAATAAACACCCTTTAAATTCAAAATAATATCTGTAACATCTTCACGAACACCCGGGATGCTGGAAAATTCGTGTTGAACACCATCGATTTTTATACAAATTGGTGCACACCCCTGCAAAGATGATAATAAAACGCGACGTAACGCGGTTCCCAACGTTAAACCAAATCCCTTTTCCAATGGTTCAGCAACCAATGTGGCCAGATTTGGATTATGTTCATCAACCTTGACATTCAGCTGTTTTGGCTTAATCAAAGTCATCCAGTTTTTCTCAATCATTTTTACTCCATTCGGCTTAGTTTATTATTTTCGCCAATTAAACACCCGCACTTTTCGTGCGTATGCGTGCGAATTTTATATTACAAACAGCCAAAAGTCAAACAATTATTCGAATTTTCATTATTATGGCGTCCCCACCAGGACTCGAACCTGGATTTAATTCTTAGGAGGAATTTGTTCTATCCTGTTGAACTATGGGGACAAAACGAAACTAAATTTCCATGTGATTTTAATTCTTTGATTTTAATATTGCAAGTTGTATTAACGGTTTGTATAATGCCAGCGAAACCAAAGGAAGGCATATGGGCAGTAAATTAATCGGATACGGTTCTTATTTACCAGAACGCATCATGACTAATACAGATTTTGAAAAAATAATGGATACATCCGACGAATGGATTGTTCAGCGCACAGGTATGCGCGAACGTCATTTTGCCCGTGATGACGAAACCGTAACCGACATGGCAACAATTGCAGCCCAACGCGCCCTGGATAATGCGGGGATAACCGTTGACGATATTGATTTATTGATTGTCGCTACAACATCTGCTGAATTGGATTTTCCGTCCGTTGCCGCCCAGGTTATGGGTCGTTTGGGTGCAAAAAACAACGCACCGGCTTTTGACGTCCGCGGGGCATGTTCTGGATACATATATGCCCTGCACTGTGCACGTGGATTTTTTACCGCCGGCATGCACAAACGCATTATGATTATTGGTGCGGAAAAAATGTCTCGAATGATCGATTGGTCTGATCGCAGTACTGCTGTTTTATTTGGCGATGGTGCCGGTGCCTTAATATTTGAACATTCATCATCCAGTTATTCTGGTATCATCGATACGGTTGTAATGGCTGATGGCGGCGAATTTGATATGTTACATGGCACCCCAGATCACCATATTGCAATGAATGGCCCTGAAACATATAAAAAGGCTGTAACGTTGATTCCAGCCGCTGCAAATTATATAATGGAACACGCCGGAATAACCGCAGATAATGTCGATTGGATTATTCCACATCAGGCCAACCTGCGTATTATCCAAAGTGGTGCCCAACGTTTGGGTTTTCCATTGGACAAAATTATCGTTACGGTTGATAAACATGCAAACACCAGCGGCGCTTCTGGCGTATTGGCCATTGCGTATGCATTTGACCATGGTTTAATCAAACACGGACAATTAATCTTATATCCCGCATTCGGCAGTGGTCTGACCTGGGGTGCGGCATTAATCAGGGTGTAAAAAATGGCAACAATAACAAGAAATGATTTAGCAACCAGATTGCGTGAAAAATTTGGTTTAACATCTGCGGATTCATACAAATTGATTGATATAATATTTGATGAAATTCGCGAATCGTTAATTCATGGCGAAGAAGTTAAATTTGCCGGCTTTGGCAGTTTCAAGATATTAACAAAAACACAACGAATCGGTCGCAACCCTAAAACAGGTGAAATGGCGGTAATATCTGCCCGCCGTGTTGCGTCATTTCGCCCCAGCAATGAATTTCGGGAACGTGTTTCGAAATAAAATATCTTGACAACATAATAAATGTCGGTTATAATCCGTTGGCATTTATTCATGTATGGTTTTGGCCCCATCGTCTAGAGGCCCAGGACACCGCCCTTTCAAGGCGAGAACACCAGTTCGAATCTGGTTGGGGCTGCCAAAATAAACAAATCGGGTTTTATACCCGATTTTTCTTTATTTTCCAATATTTTCACAAGTTCGTAAGTTGATAGTTAAAAACAGCCATCGTTTCACACATTTACGAACTTTTTATAAAATTATTTGTATGCGGCATTGCTTTTATAAACTTGCCCTTTACAAAGGTGTCAATTGCCAAATCCATTGCGTTGGTGCCTTCTTTACATTTTATATGTGGTTTATAACCACGTAATTCAAAATTATCATATTCCAAAATACGATAATTCATACCAACAGATACTGTAATATTACTGTGTGGCAGGAATCCATAGCACACATTACCATAAACCTCCATCCCAGCAGAATTATCGCCAATTACCGTAACCATCGGATGATGAATCATACGCAACAAAAAACGTTCTGCAGTGGAACCTGAACGTGCATCCGTCAGAATAAATATTGGTTTCATATACGCATTTTTTTTGTTAATTTTAAAATGTGTACCCTTTTCCCATAATTGTAATTTTTCTGATGTGGCTATATCCAACCACGGGACATCTGGTCTATACTCTTGTGTTGCTTTCTGTGCTTCGGGTGTTGTTCGTACAAAAACTTTTTTCTCATAATCCACCCATGTACCACACAAGAATTTAGCAAAATCGTCAACATATCGACTGTTGCCACCGCCGTTTCTACGCATATCAACAATCAATGCTTTTGATTTCGGAATTATGTTATTTTGAAAATCATGAATAACAGCCCCGAATTCATCTGTATTCATTGGTTTAAGAACACCAATAACCGCAATACCGTCTTGACGTAATTCGGTTTTTACAGGCGTTATGTCAGCGAAATTTCTGCCAACATCTTTCAGTGGGCGTCTGCCCTTGGTACCAGAACGAACTTTGTTAAAAAAGATGGCAATATGTCCATCAGGGATTGGCCCTATTACCGATTTCATAGATTCAAACAATTCATCGGTCGTCATATCATGTGCTGATTTATACATTCGTGTCAGTCTGGTTAAAACCCTTCTTTTCACAATATCATCATGTACAGGCCAACCAACATAAACGCGGATTAGATAACGTGCCAACACAGAAATGTCGTGACGAACATCATCAGCAGTTAAATGTTTGCCGGGTATATGCACATCCGGTTTGCCACCATGAATATCATCTAATATAGAGTTCTTTAATAATTCGTCTTCTAGTTCTTTGATAGATGGTATTTTTCGCACGGTAAAATCCTTTCTTTGTTCTGCCGCAATTATATCATAAATCTTTCAAAAACGCTTTTATTTCTTTCCCAAACGACAACAAATCGCATATCTCATTAGCTCGTGAATTGCACAGATAGCCCTGCCAAAATTGTAACCGATCCTTGTGATCGGTTTTAATTTTGCTGTCCCCACAACAGATTTGAACCCTTCGAAAACAAGTCGGCACGATAAACACAGTGCAATCGAACCACAGCGGCTACGTGTTACGAATGCCACTCAGGACATTGCTCGGACAAAACTTTCAAATCACCCGCATGTTTTTTTATTTGTTTTCCAACACTTTCACAGATTCGTAAATTGGGTATAAAAAATTAATACAATTTTGTCAACTTACGAAGTTTTTGATATTATTTATCTTTTATACTATAATTCATACAAATGACATATTGTTTCATAAAAGGGATTAACATGCTAATTAAGCCAACACAAAAAGCGATAAATAAATGTTTGGAAATTATAAAAAATAATAAAGTACCATCATACAATGATTTTGATCCAACAGATATACCCAACCAAGAAACAATATCTGCGTTATCATCTTTTATAAGAACACAACAAATCATAAATTTTGATATGTCTGATATAGATATCCCTTACGAAGAATATATGCTTGGGGAGCTGGTGCCCGGACAGTTTACTGCATGGACCGACAATATAAAATGGCCGCAATCTATTATTCAAACTATAAATCCCGAAAAGATGTTAAATGATGCTAAACATCCGGTAGAAATGGATTCTTTGCATAATAGTGGATTTACCGGAGAAAACATCGGCATTGCAATTATTGACCAGCGTCTTAATTGTAAACATCCTGAATATGCACAAAGAATAAAGCATTATGAAGAATTTGGAATATGGCCGAAAAATGAACCCGACTATCATGGAAGTTTGGTTACTGGATGCGCGGTTGGCAAAAATACTGGGACAGCCCCAGGGGCAGATTTGTATTACTTTGCTGCAAATAATTGGGTAATACAAAATAAATTTTTATCTGGCACAGAAATGATAACAGGTATTCCGTTGAAACCTGGACACAGAAAATATATAAATCAGGCAATTCGTCGCGTGTTAGAAATAAATAAAACATTACCAGAAAATAGAAAAATTAGATTTTTATCATGCAGTTGGGGGCAGGAAAACGATCAATTTGCAGAAGAAACATATAAATTATTTGCCGAGTGTGAACGAGAAGGAATCATGGTAATTGGCGGTGCTTTAGTAAGAAACAATGGTGTGAAGTACATACGGTGTGACAAACGATTTGCAATCAAAGCCATAGATGCGATAGGCATACCGACCAATGGTAAAACAACGCCCTTTTATAGGGGTGGCTACTACTACACACGCAATGGAGGCGCTAGTTCAACCTTTCCGTATCTGGCTGGTGTCTACGCTTGTGCCTGCCAAGGAAATGCGCTTTTCTTTACACGCCCCAATTGGCAAGATGAATTAGAAAAAATGTTACAAACAACCGCAATTGAGCACCCCGTTGGCGGAAAAATGATAAATCCATTTGGTATTCGTAATCGCGTTTCTGAAATTGTAAAACAAATGAAAATGGATTTAATGATACAAAAGGCGACTACACGACACGAATAAAGACAAAGATATTATAATTACTTTTACGTGTTCAAAAACATCTTAATATCTTTACCGAACCACAGCAAATCGTGCAATTCATCAACTCGTGAAATACACAGCAGGCCTGCTGTGGCTGCAAAACAACAGTGTCGTCTTGGG